>CAZLCE010000035.1:0-3696 GCA_964558305.1 uncultured Candidatus Bathyarchaeia archaeon | reverse complement strand
ACGAGAGGAACGGGACGCTGTGGCCACTAGTTAACCGGTTGTCCGACAGGGCAGATGCCGGGCAGCCACGCCGCTGAGGATAAGGGCTGAAAGCATCTAAGCCCGAAGCCCATCCTGAAAATAAGCAGCCATTCCCCGTTTATGGCTGGGCTTGGCGACAAGCTTGGCTTTGGGGACGAGGGCTCCCATAAAAGATGGGTTTGATGGAGCCGGGGTGTGCGCCGGAAGACTTTGGTCGACTGGTTCAGCCCGCGGCTTCCAACCGCTCGAGGTGTCGGGCGTGATGGTGGTGTCTGGGCGATATTTTTGGTGAATAAGAAGCGTGCTTGTGCATGGCGTGATGCCTTTTGTTTTGCGAAGGCTATGCGTCCATTACATAGGTTGAAGCTTGGCTTCTAGAATATTGTTGGTTGGGAGTATGTTTGACGTTTGTGATTGTTATGGGTTTTCTGTAGTTTTGTTGGACAATTGGTGTGGAGGTTAGGTGGTTGGGAGGTTTTTGTTCTATTTTATCCTTCCATTAACGTTTTAAGTTGTTCGATTTCTTTGGTTAGGGCTGGGAAAAAATAGTCTAATAGTTGGTTGGCTTCTTCGTTGAAGCTAAGAATTTTGAGTATAGCCCTATCAATCTCAACCCTAGCTGGAAACCTACATCCCCCGCGTAATCAACCAAAACTCCAAAAAGAATTAAGAATGAAGAACACCAACCAATAACAGATAGAGATGATGCAATGTTAGATAAAAAAGTTGTAGAAAATTTCCTCTTCGAGGAACTCGATGAAGCTCAAATGCAAATCCCCAAAGGTATCAATAGAAAAAAATTGGTAGAAGCTTTCTGCATATTCACCGAAGATGATTATTATGAATGGTTAAAAGACAACTTCAAATCCTTTTTTCAATCACGGCAATCCCGATTGGAACTGGATAAGAAAATGCATTCAAAAGTATAACAATAATCGTCTAGGTATCCATCTTGAGTCTAATAAAGCCCTTTGACCCTTGGCATTCGCCACTCTGCACTTGTCCACTCAAGCTAACGCTTAATCCTTACACTGGCTGCGATCACGCATGCGTTTACTGCTACGTCTCAAGTTACATACCAAAATTCTACAATTGCAGACCAAAAAAGGACCTAATCCCAAAACTAAAAAGAGAAGCTGTAAAACTGAAAGGCGAAATAATATCAATCGCCAACTCTTCAGACCCGTACCCAAACATAGAAGCAAAAATGGGCTTAACACGCAAATGCCTAGAAATTCTAACACGGCAAGACTGCAAAATCCAAATAATCACAAAATCAACGCTAGTCACAAGAGACATAGACCTTCTAAAAAAGCAGCCCTCAATGGTTTCTATAACCATAACAACAGAAGACGATAACATCGCAAAATTAATCGAACCACATGCACCACCACCAAAAGAACGCCTAAAAACAGCAAAAAAACTAATCGACAATGGCATTCCAACATCAATCCGCATAGACCCCATAATTCCACACGTAAACGACGACCCAAAAAACCTAATCAAAACCCTCGCCTCTATAGGCGTAAAACACATCACAGCCTCAACCTACAAACTAAAACCAGACAGCTGGCAAAGACTCAGCATCACACTGCCAAAAACAGCGCAAAAACTAAAACCGCTCTACTTCAAAAAAGGCGCAAAAATAGGCAGATACACTTACTTGCCAGAAAACCTAAGGCTTAAACTAATGAAAGACGTAGCTACATTAACCAAAGATTACAACATGAAATTTGGAACATGCAGAGAAAACCTAAACCACCTTAACACAGCCCCATGCGACGGCTCATGGCTACTATTTCCAAAAAAGTAAGCACGCAGAAGTTATTACTTCCGCCACGGCTTGCTAATAATAACTACTCTGCTTCGCCATTCTATACAGCAAATTTTATTTCAGATGTCCCACTCATTCTTGTTGAATAAGCATGTCATCAAAAGAAGAGAAAGAAAAAACCAGAGATTTGCCGCCTAGACAATTCCAAATAAAACAGCATCCAAAATGGGGGAAAGACCACCCAACCATAGGCGTTCCAGTTCCAAAAATCAACATGGAACAACGGTTTTTAACCATAGAAGGAGAAGTTGAAAAACCACTAAAACTAGCATGGAACGAATTCATAAAACTTCCAATGACCATTTCAATCAGCGACTTCCACTGCGTCGAAGGATGGAGCGTCCTAAACAATAAATGGGAAGGAGTCCGCTTCAAAGATTTAATAGCCATAGCAAAACCCAAAAAAACAGCAAAATACGTCACATTTGAATGTGCAGACGGATACACAACATCCCTCTCCATAAAAGAAATTTCAGAAGACAACGTGCTTTTAGCCATAAAACTCGACGGAAAAAACCTTGAAAAAGAAACAGGCGCTCCACTAAGACTAGTTGTTCCAACCAAGTACGCGTACAAAAGCGCAATGTGGATCACAAAAATAAAATTCACCTCAAAAAAGGAGATGGGCTACTGGGAAAGCCGCGGCTACAGCGACACAGCAGACGTTTGGAAAAACGACCGCTTCTCAAAATAACCAGAAATTGACAATCGAAGATTTTTCCATAAACCATAATAACCAAAAAACAACAATGATATTAATGGATAAGATATGATGAAGAAAATCGCGCAAGTACACTTAATTGTTTTGTTGCTTGCATTCTCATCAATTACTCTGCTATCAATTAGAGCCTCAGCCACCAATGATTCAGAGTACACTGAAGTTGAACCATACTATCTAGCTTCTCACATGGAAGACTTCTGCGGCAAAAAAGTCAGAACCAGCGGAACAGTGCATTTCATGGCCAGCTACTACATGTATGAGGATTTCTGGCTTGACAGAACAATTCCAGTAGTCGTTAGATTCGCAGGATTACCCACGCCATCCAAAGGCAGTTTCATCCAAGTTTGGGGAACAATTGAATATTGCCACCTTGAAGGAGGATTCTACTATCTTAAGGCAGATGGTTATGGTGAAACGCAAGCACCAGAATTTCCATCATTACTCTTCTCGTCACTATTTATGACAGCAGCACTATTAGCAATAATATTCCTTAAAAGAAAATCAAAATAACCACCATACTTAGAGTTAGAAAGCAGCCTCTGCACGCGTATCCTCCGTCTGCTCTTTCTCTGAATAGACAATCAGAAAATCCCTAAATTTTTTATATGAATTCATTTCCACCGATAAATATCTGTTTAAAATATTGGAGTTAAGACACAATGTTGCTTCCTTTCTGCAAAATGTCCTCATAATGGGTATAATAGACGATCCAGACACAATTTCAACATTCTTAAGCCTCGGGAGAGATTATCTTCAAAGCTTGCCTAGTGAAGATCAAGTTTTCTTCAAAGCATATTGGCAAGACAGGAAGAACCAGACCGATGGTTACTTCTTCTAAAACATGTAGGCGAATATGTGGGCTTCGCTCACGTCAAGATAGATAAAGATGAACGAGTAGGCAGGGGATTCGTCCTCGAGTTCTACATAGTTCCGACTAAGCGCAAATTGGGATTAGGTCACACATTTTTGATTTCATCGCAGAGATGCTTCGAAGCAGAGGCGTGAGAGATGTCTGGTTACTCGCTGATTCATCGTCTGAACCGTTTTGGCGACATGCATGAAGCTTCTGACTAAACATCCTCATAGGATTTGCCTTTATTAGGAGTGACCATATGTCAAA
>CAZLCE010000034.1:0-4796 GCA_964558305.1 uncultured Candidatus Bathyarchaeia archaeon | reverse complement strand
CGCACACGTTCAGGCTCGATACCGAAATCTTGCAGAACTTTCTTTAAAAGAGCTACTCTTCTTAAAGCCTTGAAGTTTCCGCTAATGTAGTGGCAGTCTGATGGTAAGTGACACCCAGCAATAAGCACTCCATCTGCGCCGTCCTTCAAGGCCTCTAGAATAAATGATGGGTCAATTCTACCACTGCACATTACTCGTATGATTCTTATGTTTGGAGGGTACTGGATTCTGCCTACGCCGGCCAAGTCTGCGCCTGCATAGGAGCACCAGTTACACAAGAAACCGATAATTTTTGGCTCAAAACCCTCATTAGTCATGCTTTTACCTCCATTAATGCGGCTTTGACTTGGGCTAATATCTCTTCTGTGGTGAAATGTCCCATTACGATGGCTTTGGTGGGACATGCTGTACCACATGCGCCGCAGCCTTTGCATAAGGCTTCAATTACATGTGCAATTGGTTTCCCATCTTTTTCCATCATTTCTATAGCACCGTATGGGCATAGATATTCACAAATCCTACAACCGCTACATAAATCTTCGTTAACGTTTGCCACTATTCCTTCCATCTCAAGTGTCGGTTTTGAAAGTATCGTTGTTGCCCTTGCTGCTGCACACGCTTGTGCGATACTTTCATCGATGTATTTTGGCGAGTGTGCCATGCCACAGAGGAATACTCCTTCTGTTGCAAAGTCAACGGGTCTAAGTTTCATGTGAGCTTCCAAGAAATAGCCGTCCTTTGTTAATGGCACTTTAAGCATTTCCGCAACACGTTTATTGTCTGGATTTGGAATAGTAGCCGCACTCAAAACTACAAGGTCTGGTTCGATTTGAATCTCTTCTTTAATTACTGGCTCCCAGAAGGCTACTTCGAGATTTCCATCCTCATCTGTTACCCGTGGTTTCCTCTCATCCTCATAATTTATGAATAATACACCTTTGATTGCGGCTTCACGGTAATAATCTTCCTTAAAACCATACGCCCTCACATCCTTGTATAAAACGTAAACTTCCGTTTCCGGACTTACTTCCTTGATTTTTAAAGCGTTTTTAATCGCTTGTCCGCAACATATTCTCGCGCAGTTTGGTCGTTCTTCATTTCTTGCGCCGACACATTGAATCATTACGACGCTTTTTGCCTTAAACTCTCCATTTGCAATTTTTTCTTCTAATTCATGTTGCGTCATTACATGTGGGTTTTTGCCGTAAAGGTACTCGGTAGGTTTATATTCGGTTGCGCCTGTCGCCACTATGACTACGCCATGTTCGACTTCTTTCTCTTCGTTACTTTGCTGTTTTATCTTTGACTTAAAGTTGCCAATGAAACCAGATAACTCAGCAACTTCTGCTCCCAGATAAACATGTATTTTATCGTTTTCCTCTACTGCTTCAATTAGAGCGTTTAGCTTATCTTTTGGGTCTTCATTTTCGAGCAAATAGTGAATTTTGCGCAGATATCCGCCTAATTCTTTTTCTCTTTCGACAAGGTGCACTTCAAACTCTTGCTTTGCAAGTTCAAGGGCTGCAGTCATTCCTGAAACGCCGCCGCCGATGATTAATGCTGCTGGTGTAACATTTATCGTTGGTTTTTTCAGGGGTTTCAAGAGTTTGGCTTTCGCAACTATTGAACGAACTAGATCCTTAGACTTTTCTGTTGCCTCTTTCGGCTCGTGCATGTGTACCCAGCTGCATTGGTCTCGGATGTTTGTCATCTCAAAAAGGTAAGGGTTTAAGCCAGCTTCCTGAACGGTTTCCCTGAACAATGGCTCATGAGTTCGTGGAGTACAAGAAGCCACTATGACTCTGTTTAGCTTGTACTGTTCAATTTTTTCTCTGATCAGCTTCTGCGTATCTTGCGAACAAGTGTATAGGTTAGCCTCTGCATAAGCCACATTAGGCAAGGTTTTAGCATATTCAACTACTTCTGGAACGTTAACTACTCCTCCAATATTGATTCCACAGTGACAGACAAAAACGCCTATGCGTGGTTCTTCCTTGCTCACGTCTCTTTCAGGTGGATACCCCTTAGCAGTTACAAGTTTTCCTCTTTCAGTTGCAATGATGACCATCGCTTTTGCAGCTGCGCCGCTCGCTTGGGCAACGCTTTCAGGAATGTCCTTTGGAGCGCTGAAGGCTCCGCAAACAAATATTCCTGGCTTTGATGTTTCTAATGGTGAGAAATGTTTTGTTTCACAGAAACTGTATTTATTGAGTTCTATACCCAAAGCTTCTGCTAGCTTTTCCACCTTTTTTGAGGGAACCATTCCAATTGATAGAACAACCATGTCAAACTCTTCTGTCTTGGGCGTTTCATTCTCTACGTAGTGAACGAAAAGATCGCCTGTCAACGGGTCCTCGGTTACGCCTGCAACTCTTGATCGAACAAATCTTATGCCCCACTCTCCTTTAGCGCGGTTATAATAGTCGTCAAACTCTTTTCCATAAGCCCTCAAATCCATAAAGAAAATTGTGGCGTCCAGTCTAATCGGTGTATGTTCCTTGGCTATTACTGCTTCTTTCATGCCATACATGCAACAAGCCGCAGAACAATAGGTGTTTCCCAGCTGAAAATCTCGTGAACCAACACATTGAATGAAGGCTATCTTCTTCGGAATCTCGCCATCCGAAGGTCTTAAAACTAATCCTCCATATGGTCCAGAAGCGCTCAAAACGCGTTCAAACTCTATGCTTGTTACAGCATTAGGATAACGTCCATAACCATATTCGCTCTTCAGTTTTGCGTCGAAAGATTCGAATCCAGGTGCAAGTATTATTGAACCCACTTTCAATGTGGTTTCACTGTCTTGCTGTTCATAGTCTATTGCGTTTGCCTTGCAGACTTCTTGGCACGTTCCGCATCCGATGCAATTTTCCCGGTCAATCATGTATTTTAGAGGAACTGATTGCGGATACTCCACGAAGATGGCATTTTTGTTGCTAAATCCTTCATTATAGACGTCGACAGCTTCTATGGGGCATTTCTGTGCGCAGAGGCCACAGCCATTACACTTTTTCTCGATTATGTATCGGCTTTTTCTTTGAAGTTTTACTTCAAAGTTTCCCGCTTCACCATTTAAGCCAGTTATCTTTGCATTTGTTAAAATCGTGATGTTGGGGTGTCTTCCGGTTGCAACAAGTTTAGGTGAAAGAATGCACATTGAACAATCGTTTGTTGGAAACGTTTTGTCAAGCTGAGCCATAACTCCGCCAATGCTTGAACTTTGATCAACTAGGTACACTTTGAATCCAGAGTCAGCTAAGTCCAGAGAGGCTTGTATTCCTGCAACTCCTCCGCCGACTACGAGAACGGCTCCAACTTTTTTGTTTGCCATTTTACTTAACCTCCAACGCTTTGTAAAGTGGCGTTGTGCCCTCGATATGATCTAATGCTATCATATTTTTTCTACGCATGTTCACAATCTGTCTAAGTACAGCCGTAGGCTTGATTCCAACCGCTTCGGCCAAGGCTTTGACAGAAAGAGGCTTAGGTTTTGTTAAAAGGTAAATTTTATGCCGAATAAATTCTTCTTTGACAATTTCATCTATTAATGCATCTAACTCCTCTTGAGAGATTTGCTCGCCTTAGACGTTCATGTTTTCTGCCAGTCTTTTTCTCTTCCAAGCAAAACCCTTAATCTGAAAGCGGAGGCAACACTCTCGGCTGCCGAAAGATTCAGCATGAACTGGTATTCTGTTTGATCGTTCTTTAATTGGGAAGGACCAGAACTCCTTATTTCTTCGTAGAATTCCTTCACGTAACGACTAAAACTTTTTTCTCTAAAGGTGAATACCAGAGAAGCTTGATACGTTCTGGCTCTAAATCAGTTAGTGCAATGAGTTTCTTCAATGTTTTAATTGTATATTCTACGTGAAGGTTTCCTTCAACATAATGGCAATCGGGCGGGTGACAACCGACTAGCAGAACACCATCGGCGCCTTTGGCGAAAGCCTCCAATACGACAACTGGATCGATTCTTCCGATACACATTACTCGTACGATACGTATTCTAGGATAGCCAGATATTCTTCTAGTGGTTGCACCGTTCAGAGAGACAGGCTGACTCCAATGACAAATAAAACCAATAATCTTTGGCTTAAACATCATACAAACTCCCTTTTCAATGCATCCGCAACGTTAGTTACGATCTGATCATCTGTAAATTGTTGCATAGTAATCGCTCTTTCAGGGCACCTTGCGCTACAAATACCACAGCCCTTACATGATGCTTCGTCCACTTGCGCAATCTCTTTTTCATTTTTCTTTATGGCATTAAAAGGACAAACAACAGCGCAAATATTGCAACCAATACACAATGCTTCATCAACCACAGCCTTGTCTGAGTCACATAACCCTTCGTTTCCAAGGCATTCATTACACGGTCCGCATCCGAGACATCGTCGGGCTTCAGAAGTAGCAAGCTCTTTGACCTTACCTAAAAGTTCATCAGCTTCCTCAAAACTTACACTCTGTCGCCCTACGTCTACTTGCGGGGCTTTGTATCTTTCAGGCTTTTTCGTTATTTTTTCCCAGTCTTTAACCCAAGTGACTTCTTCAGTTTTTCGTCTCTTCCCGCGCGCAAATCCTGCCCATTCAAATAACGGTCAATCGATGTGGCGGCTCGCTTACCTGCTCCGATAGCCTCGACGACACTTGCAGGACCAGTAGCATGCATGAGTAGTGAAAACTCTTCCCGGGTTCTCAAGATGACACTAAATGAAAAGTGGAAATCTCCATAATCGGATCTAAAACTTCACGAAGCAAAAAATTTTAATTCTATAATTAACTTAAAATCTTAA
>CAZLCE010000033.1:0-7340 GCA_964558305.1 uncultured Candidatus Bathyarchaeia archaeon | reverse complement strand
GCATTTGTAATGGTTTTCAGGTGCTTGTTGAGGCTGGTTTGCTTCCAGGTTTTGATGGAATAAGCGAATATCCTGAAGCTGCGTTAGCCACTAATTTCCCGCCTGGTTATAATTGTCGCTGGGTTTATCTTAAACATAAAAACAAAGGAAAATGTGTGTTCACGCGGAAAGTTCCGAAAGGAAAAGTTCTGCGGATGCCAGTGGCTCATTCGGAAGGCAGATTCATATTCGCAAAAGAGAGAGAAGAACAGTTTTTGAAAAGACTTTATGATAATGACCAGCTTGTTTTCCGTTACTGTGATAAGAATGGTGGATATGTAGAAGGCTGTTTTCCAACAAACCCAAATGGCTCTTTCCATGACATAGCGGGAATATGCAATGCGGAAGGGACAGTGTTTGGTTTGATGCCACATCCAGAAAGAGCATTTTACTGGTGGCAACAACCAGACTGGACAAGACAAAAACAGACGCCACAATACGGAGATGGAAAACTAATCTTTGAGAGCATAATCGAATATCTAACTAAAGAGTTTTAAATCATCAACATGCGGAAGCCCAAGTCTCGCGCCCATTTTCATTATGCATCTTGAAGCCACAAAATTGCCGATTCTTCCGCAATCATAAAGGGTTTTGCCATTAATCAAGCCGTAAAGGAAACCCGCGCAAAATGCGTCGCCAGCGCCCGTGGTGTCCACAATTTTCACTTTAAAGGCTTCTATTAAATGGCTTTCTTTTCCATTTGTTACGTAACAGCCATTGTTACCCAGTTTTACAGCAACCATCTTCACGCCTTTTTCGAGTAAAAATTCAGCGCCTTCCTTATAATCAGCCTTTTTCGTTAATAATTCAAGTTCGACTCGATTCGGCATCAAGACAAACGTTCGCTTTATTATCGGTTCCAGCGTTGCTAGTCTTTTTCTTGCGTATAATTCTCCAGGGTCAAGACTTAACTTAACGTTTTCAGGAGTGGCTTCTACGAGTTTTTTCTGGGTTTGGAAGGATTTTTCTCCAACAAACGACGTTAAATGCAAAAAACGTGCTTTAGAAGCATATTCTTTGTTTATCTCGTTAAATGCAATGGAATCGTTTACGCCTGGATCAACATACAATGCCCTTTCGCCTTTTTTGTCTACGAAGCCCATGACTGTTCCGCTTCTGCCATGCTTTGCGCGGATTATGCCGTCTGTGTCAACACCTTCCTTACAAAAATCTTCAACTAGCATCTTGCCTTCCCTGTCGCTGGCAACTTTTCCTACGAAGCCCACTTTGCAGCCGAGCCTTGCTAAACCTACAATTGTGTTTGCCGCCGAACCGCCGCAAGCCTCTTCAAAATCCATTATAAAGCCCTCTTCTTCAGCGCCAGCTATCTTGTTCACCTTGAAAAGTTTGTCAACGTTTAATCCGCCGAATCCAACAACGTCAAAACGTTTCATGAGAACAGCTCACGCAAGTAAATTTTATAATCGCCCAACTTTCCACCGTAATTTCCAGCAGAAATTTTCACTACGCCATCAACAGTTGATGCGGCTTCTATGCCAGCTTTCATAGCCTCTTTGACCGCTTGCAATGAAACACCATTAATCACTATCTCTGGAATGTAGCCAACGCCCGCTGGAACCTTTGATTCTCTGCCAAGTTTCTGTTTTAGAGATGGACAGTATGAATGGTTTGTTGTCGGTCCTATCCATGGATAACGTGTTTCAGGTTTGGAGCCAGCAGAACAAACGTCAAAAGGTGTTATTACGCCGTTGATTTTATGAATTGCCTCTAATGCTTTTTCTCCAGCCTTTTGTAATGCTTTTTTTGTCTTGCACATCACCCAAAAGTTTGCACCCATAACACCGCGAGCATATCCTACATAACGTTCAATTATGAAGTCTGGAACCATAATGGGCACAACTATTATCTCGCGCCCATAACGCTTTTCCACCCATTCAAAGCCATCTCCACAGTGGCCCACCCGCTCCATCATGTCCAATTTTCCTTCAGCCTCAGCCATAGCATTAAAAACTGCTGTGAAGGGCTTGACAAGAATGTCTTGGCGGATTCTGTAAGAAAGTTCAGTTTCAAATTTTTTTAATATATCCAAGAAGGGTTTTTTTGGGTCTATTCCTCCCCAAAACTGTAGTACAGCGCCTTTGCGCTTGTCTGGAGTCTCTTTCGCGGTTAACCATTTTTCTATTCCGCCTTCAACTCTGCCAATGACTATAGATGGCGTTGCCGTGACATCTTCTGCAGCCTTTCGCAATGTTTCTTCATCATCAGCAGTAACTATTACTCGGCAGAAAATCCCTTCAAAAGCCTCAGCATATGTGTCCTCGATTAAGGCTTTTTTAACCATTCATCCTAATCTCCCGATGGCTTCTCCTCTAACCTTTTTTCTGAATTCGCTACTTTCTTTGGCTAGAACTTCCATATTTTCTCTTGTTATTATTTTAACTTTGGGCAATTCCTTTGGATACAACGCCAAAAGGCGGTTGAGAATGGCGAGGTTTACTTTGCTTCTCTTTAATGCTTTATGACTCCAGTTTTCGACAAGATTCAAGGTTTGCTGTTTTCCAAATCTGCAGAAAACATCCGCAATCACGGCTGTTACTAGGCTATTTTCTGATAAAATTGCGATTTCAGCGTTTTTTACAGCGTATTGATTACCATTAAATGAAATTGCCAAACCGCCGTTTTCTTTTACAAGTCTAAAAGCTTCCACGTCGGTTATGCTGTCGCCCACGTACATAACATCTTTCAGCGCAACACCTAACCTGTGCACTACGTCTTCCACAGCCTTAGCCTTCTCGTCGCCTCCAACAGGATTAACCTCGAAATACATTCTTCCAGATTCCATACCTGTTATTTTCTCCCAGAAAATCTCATCAAGCCGCCGAACTGTTTCTTGATCCGTTTTCGAAAAGTCTTTTAGAGATTTTGCTTTTTGGGGGATTTCGATTGTGGGCATTTGGGCGATTTCTTTCGCGATCTCTCTTAGTTTGGTTTTCTCTTTTTCCGTTATGAAGTATTTATCAATGCTGAGCCTTGTGCAATAGGTGTTTTCGTAGGGAAACTCTAATGCGTGGCATAAAGCCTTAATGTAATGCTCGTAACTTGTGCTAACAATGAAGGAATCAACTATATTTCGCAAATATTGCAGTGTTTTCTTCACGTTTGAGATTAAAACTAGGTTTTGGGCTGAGAAATGCCGCATTTTACGGTCTGTAACGTCATAAGCCTTGAGGAAGGGCAAGATAAGCTTTAAGGTGTCGCCTGCCTTGTAATTTGGTCTTTTTACAACGTCTGCGAGCACATCGTCATATCTGCTTATTACTGCGAAGAGTTTATCTCCATCTGGAACAAAATGCGATGTTATTTCGAAGGCGTTGTCATTTTTTGAAATGGGTCCTTCACAGTCTGAAATGAAAACTCTCTTCACCGTTTGCGCCTCAACTCCTCCATATGCCTTATGCTCTTTTCCATGTGCCATTTAGAGGCTATGTCTGTTCTGTGCCAGAGGGCTCCACCTTTTATCGCTTTTACGCCTTCCAGCGAAATTTGTCTTGCTTCTTCGATGTTGTTGCCTATGCCTACAACGCCTACAGCTCTGGATTTTAAGGCGTAAATTTCACTGTTTCGCAGTTCCATGGCCGCAGGATAAATACGAATCTTATCACCGTACTTTTTAGCCAGTTCGTACGCTTTTGTTAGGTCAACTGGTTTGTCAACTTCGCTTTTGTTTACAAGATTTGGGAAAGTTTCTGCATAGCCGCCGTAGTTTGGCGGGGCATTGTAGGTTACGACAGTCGCCGCTTTTTCCAGGTCAACGCGCGTCAAGTTGCCTTCCAACATTTTGAAGCAAACATCAACAAAATCGTCTTTTAAGATGGGTAAGATGTTGATTATTTCGGGATCTCCGGGTCGGCTGTTGTTTTCAAGAATTTTCGATCCACTGCCAGTGTGCATGAAAGCCACGTAGAAGGGAATTCCCCTTAAACCTGTTTTATCCTTTGTTTTCCATTTTTCGAAAATTTTATTGACAATCGCCAGTTCCCTGCTTCTATCTGTATCAGTCATGAATGGCAAAACATCGCCAACATCCTTGTAGGAGCCCATTCCGCCCGTGTTTGGTCCTTTGTCATCGTCAAAAGCGCGTTTGTAATCTCGTGTGTCTGGTAAGGGCACTAAGTGTTTGCCGTCGCAAAATGCCTGAAAACTTGATTCTTCTCCGTCGATTTTTTCTTCTATGATGACTGGGCCATGTTGGAAGTTTGCCATGAAATGTTCCAAGAGTTGTTCGCAGGTTAGGAAGTGGTCCCCCCAGACGCCTACGCCTTTTCCTGCAGCGGGTTTGTCTGGCTTAACAACAGCTTTATCCTCAAGTTTGTCAAGCCAATCGTAAACAGCCTTTTTCGTGGTTTGATGTTGGTTTTTATAACCATTTGGATAGAAGATTTTGAAGCGGGGATTCACTTCTGGCACGATTTTTTGAAACAGTAACCTTTGTTGGACCTTGCTTACTTCTATGGCATATTCCTTTGTTGGACAAATCATCGGTATTTCAGTTCGCTTTTCAACGAGGTCGCGTATGCCTTCTATTATTGGTTTTTCTGGGCCGACTATGCCAAAGTCTATCTTTCTTTTGTTTACTTCTGCGAATTTGCAGATTTCTTCCACGTTCAGGTCTGGTATGACAACATGTTTTGCGGCTTTTTTCACATTGAATGGGTTTCTCTGTTTGTCTGCAACGTAAATTTCCACGTTGTAGTTTAGGCTTCTGGTGAAGGCGTCAATCATGGCGGTTTCTCTTGCACCGTATGAAACGACAAGTATGCCTATCTTTTCCATAATCAACTACCTATCAAGCTAAAGAGTAAACGTGAAAGCCTAATTTGTTTTGTCACGAAACGTTTTGTACTGCTTCCTCTATCTCGTAAAGCCTTCCTGTTTCCTCGTAGCCTTCTTGGAATCTTTTTTTCATTTTATCTGCTATTTTTTGCGCTAATGGGGTGGGATATTTGCCTGTTATGCAAGCCATGCATAATTGGTCTCTGGAGAAACCAGTTGCTCGGATTAGACCTTCAATGGATTGGTAGCACACGGCGTCTGCGCCTATGATTTCTGCTATTTCTTCAGTGTTATGTTTGGAGCCGATTAGTTGGCCGTATGTTGACATGTCAATGCCGTAGAAGCATGGTCCTATTATGCGTGGAAAAGTTACGAATACGTATACTTTTTTGGCGCCCATTCTGCGGAGTTTTTCGATTATGACTTTTGTTGTGTCGCCTCTGACTATGCTGTCTTCGGTTATTATGACGCGCTTTCCTTTGACTTTTGATGCGAGAATGTTGACTTTCTTGTCTATGGTTGCGTATCGCTCCTTATTGAGGAGAATGAAAGCTCTTTCGGTTACGTAGCGGTGTCTGCGAGACGCTCTTTCCCATCTTAATCCGGATTCTTCATGAACGCCTAAGGCTGAGTCGTCGCCCGTTTCAGGAACAGAAAGGATTATGTCCGCGTTTTTAACGATGTCTGGATTTTCTCTGACAATGTTTCTTCCAAATTCTTCGCGGATTTCATAAACGTATTTATCATCAAAGTACGAATCAGGTCTGGCAAAATACGCAAATTCAAACGCGCAGAAGGCTTTTTGCTTGCCATCTACAAGTTTTTGTCTTTCAAATCCATGTTTTGAAACTTTTACAAGCTCGCCTGGTTCAAGTTCGAAGTCTCTTTCAAAGCTGTTTATGTCTAGGCTTACAGTTTCTGATGAAAAGGCATAGGTTGAATGATCCGCGCTGTGTCCAGCGCATAATGGTCTTATGCCATTTGGGTCTTTGAAGGCGAAGAATTCTCCGTCTTTCGTTATTCCAGCCACTGAGAATGCTCCTTCGATTTCTTGCATGCATGTTTTGACTGCGGATGTTAGGTCATTGCATTTCATCAGTTCGATTAAGAGTTTGTGGCAGATTAGGTCAGCATCACATTCATAGGAAAAGGCGTGAAACTTTTTGCTTATTTCCTTCTTAAGCTGAAATACATTGACAACGTTTCCATTAAAAGAAACAGCAATTCTTAATCCGTTTTTTGAGGCTGTTATAGGTTGTGTGCCCTTTATCAACGATTTTTCGTCACACTTTCCAGAAGTAGTGTATCTAACATTTCCTATGCCTACATGCCCAGGCAAGCGTCCAAACCATTCTTGGATTGCGCTTGTTTTTATTTTTGGCACGAGGTCTAGGTTTCTGTGAACGTGAAATTTTCCATTATCATATGTTAGGAAGCCGTGGGATTGGTGGCCTCTATGGTTTTGGGCTCTCATACCCCAGTATATGTAGGAGAATACGGGTTGGTTTTCGAAGTTTATTGCCCCAAATACTCCACAGCCTATTTCGGTTCCCCTCCTCGCGTCGCAAATAGAAGAAGTGGTTATTTATCAGTTTTTATAACACTTTTAACTAAAAAATATGTTAATTTCTACAGAAGCAACGCAAAGTAAACTACTTAGTTTTAGAGCTAGTCTATTGCACTGTGCTTGAGGTTATTGTTAGTTCTGCGTTGGAAATCACGTGAATCCACCAGTTTAGCGGTGTGAAAGAGTCATTGTAATAGACTATGAGTCTTGCGACTGAATCTGTTGGGGCTTCGTATGGGACGCTTCCGTTCCAGGTTAAAGTTTTTGTTTTATAAGGTTTAAGTGTCAAAGTTTGTGGTGTTCCGGTCCACTTCCATGTTTCGCTTTCAAAGGCTATGTTGACAGACCATGTGCCCTCAGACTTTCCGGTGTTTTTGAATGTAATTTTCACAATGAAAGCCTCGCATGGCGTTTTATCGACAATTCCGCCATCTTCGCCTTCACATGCTAAGCAAGCCAACGATTGATTATTTAGGCTTATGGCTGAAAAGCCAATCATAATAACTAGCGTAGTCACTGCAAGCGACAATAGGACAAACTTTTTCGCAATCATCCCTTTTCCATTCTCCTCTGAAATATAACTGGAACCGTCAGCTTTATCCATTCTGTAGAATACTTCTATAAAACAATAATAGAACACTGGGCGCTGTCAGCTTGTCGTCTGATTTCGGCCCTCCTCCCAAATTGTTAAGAATTCGTTTGATGCCATTTGAAAATGCTATTTTTGGGGTTAAAAACACAATTCTAGACATTGAATGTTTGATAAAACCTTGTAACCAATCTGATAACTCCTTTATCAAAAACAAGCCAAAAACACGGCTATTCCCTAAACAAAGAGTATGGTGCGGTCGCCGGGATTTGAACCCGGGATCGCAAGCTTGGAAGACTTGCACTTGCAGAATTTAGATTGGGAAGCATTCAGGGATTGGTTAGTTAAGAA
>CAZLCE010000032.1:1405-7589 GCA_964558305.1 uncultured Candidatus Bathyarchaeia archaeon | reverse complement strand
TCAAAACCTGGAAGCAAACCAGCCTCAACAAGCACCTGAAAACCATTACAAATGCCAAGAATTGGACGATTTTCTTCAACAAAGGCTTTGAGCTCCTTGCCAATTTTAGCCAAAATCCACTTAGCCCATATCACTCCAGCCCGCACATAATCCCCATAAGAAAAGCCTCCTGGAATAACCAAAACATTATATTCCAACAAGTTTCGCCGTTTAACCAATTCATTCACATGCACAATTTCAGCTTGAGCATTTAGCTCTTCAAAAGCACGTTTGGTCTCCGCGTCGCAGTTGGTTCCGCCTACACGTAAAACGCAAACTTTAATCTCTTCACGTTTCATGACTAAACCCCACTGCTTAGCGTTTTCTTCCAACTCGCCAACAAATCAGCAAGCGAAGTGTCCACAACAACCTTTCCATTCAATCCATGAACACACAACCGCGGAGTCTTCGTAACTCTACCTATCTCAGCATAAGCCTTCCCACTCATTAAAGCCTCAAAATCCTCCTTCGCCTTTTCTGAAACTTCCACCAGAAAACGACTGTTCGACTCTGAAAACAAAACAAAATCATTGCGGCTTAAAGCCTTACTAGGAACTTTTCGCAAATCCAACTCCACGCCATATCCACCGGCCAAAGCCATCTCCGCAGCAGCCACAGCCAAACCGCCTTCAGACAAATCATGACAAGCCCGAACGATTCCCAAATCAATAGCCCTAGTAACAGCCTTGAAAGTTTTCTTGGCCTTGGCTGGTCGCACCTTTGGAACACTTTTCCCCACAAAACCTTTCAGTTTATAATATTCTGAACCGCCCAACTCCTTGAAAGTTTCTCCAACAATGTAGATTAAATCATTCGGCGCTTTAACATCCATCGAAACCGCCGAACGAATGTCTGGAATTATACCCAAAGCCGTGATCAAAAGTGTCGGTGTCACTGACCCAAGTGGTGACTCATTGTAGAGGCTGTCCTTTCCAGAAATAAACGGCGTTTTAAAAGCAGTTGCGAAGTCATAGCATGCCTCACAAGCCCTCACAAGGCTACCCAGTCTTTCTGGCTTTTCTGGATTGCCCCACGTAAAATTGTCAAGCAATGCAATTCTTCTGCCACCCACAGCAACATTATTCCTTACTGCCTCGTCTATTGCGGAAGCAACCATCCAATACACGTCAATTTTTCCATAATTAGGATTCATTCCACATGAAACTGCCATGCCTTTCCAAGATTTGTCCAAAGGCTTTATGACAGCCGCATCATTAGGCCCACCGTACTCGCCATGTAAAGGCTTCAGCACCGTGTTTCCTTTCACCTCATGATCATAAGTGCGCACTACACTTTCTTTACTTGCAATATTGGGTGAAGCCAAAAGCTGCAAAAGTATCTCAGTCAAGTTTTTTAGCTCTGGAAATATTGGCTCCTCAAAACTTGTGGCTTTATACTCTGCAGTTTTCATAGCTTTTGGCGGTTCAAAAAGAAAAGAAATGTCCATCTCCGCAACTTTTTCGCCTTTATAATAAATTGTCAAAACTCCATCTGTGGTGAATCTTCCAATGGCTGTGGCTTCAACATCTTCTCCTTCAAAAACTTCTAAAACATGCCCAAGATTTTTAGGTGGCACTGTCAACAGCATTCTTTCCTGCGATTCTGAAACATAAATTTCCCAAGGAGCCAGCCCAGCATACTTCAACGGAACCTTCTCAAGCTCAACAACGGCTCCGCATCCGAACTTTTTTGCAGTTTCGCCAACGGCAGATGACAATCCCCCACCGCCCAAGTCTGTTATCGCCGATGCCAATCCAAGGTCTCGAATTTTGATAATGGCTCTCTTCAGTTTTTCTTCCTCAATTGGGTTTGCAATTTGAACTGCTGGTCTGGAAATTTCTTCTGATTTTTCCGTTATTTCCGCAGACGCGAAGGTTACGCCGTGAATCCCATCGCGACCCGTTTTTCCTCCAGCCAAAACGATTACGTCGTCTGGTTTGGCGCTTTTTCTAAACTTTTTCAGCGGCAATATCCCAATGCATCCACAGTAGACAACGACATTTCCAACATAACTTTCATCAAAGTATATGGCTCCGTTCACCGTTGGAATTCCCATATTATTGCCGTAGCTTCCAATGCCCGCCACGACGCCCATGTAAACATATTTTGGATGCTTCACACCAGGCGGAAGTTTTTCATAATCAAAATCTAATGGTCCGAAACCCAAAACATCCGTACAAGCAATTGGATCTGCCCAAACTCCCAGAATATCACGGATTACTCCTCCGACACCTGTGGCTGCTCCGCCGAAAGGCTCTATTGCCGATGGATGATTGTGCGTTTCAACTTTAACTGCTATTCCATGACCCTTCTCAAAGCGGATTATGCCGGCGTTATCCTCAAAAACCGAGAAACACCAGCGCGGATTAATTTCTTGTGTAGCCTTTGCGATGTATGTCTTAAAGAGGCTGTTAACTTCTTTTCCGTTCATTTTTATTTTGCCTTTAAAGGTTTTGTGAAAGCAATGTTCAGACCAAGTCTGCCCTATAGTTTGAAGATCCACGTCCGTGGGGTTTCGCCCTTTTTTCCTGAAATATTCTTTGGCAGTTTTCATCTCTTGTATGTTTAATCCTATGCCAAGTTCACGGCTTATTTCCAAAAGCTGTCCATCAGTAGCCCCAAACAAGTTTACTTCAAAAATTGGAAACGGAGTTTTTCTGCGAACGTAGAGACTCGCAGTCATTTCTCTTCCTCAACAATTATCGCGTAATTGTCCTTAGTCGGGTTTGCCAAAAGCTTCTTACACATCTCTTCAGCCCTCATCTCAGCCTCTCTCCGCGATTCCGCTTCAAGAAACACATGATAAACCTTGCTAACATTCACAATTTCAACTCTGTAGCCAAGCTCCTTCAGTAAACGCGCTGTAGTTTCGCCTTCAGGGTCGCTGTGTCCTGGTTTTAGGCTGACTTCAATTCTTAAGCGGTATTTCATAGGCTAAGTTTGAATTTTAAGGGATTTAAACGCTTTTATCATCAACAAAGCAAACAGCTATTTCAAGGTGATTTTTCTACTTTTATAAAGAATTTTAATTCCCTTAGAATCCGTTACGCGACCTATCTGCTCAGCTTGAACTCTACTCTTTTCTAAAGCATTCATCACCTTGTCCCTATTTACCCTAGCAACTATTATTGCAAAGCCCCATCCCATGTTAAACGTCTTAAACATCTCCTCGTCGGTCACTACACAACCAAGTCCAGAAGCAGTTTTCTGAATCAACTCAAAAATTGGCTGCGGTTTAAAATTGTCAAATTCAAAACCTATGCCTTCGGAAAACTTTGCTAAACGGTCAAATTTTAAATATGCATCACCAGTAATGTGCACTGCTGCTTTGACTTCAAACGTTTCTGCAACCTTAAGCAAGGGTTTAACGTAAATTTTGGTTGGTTCTAAAACTTCGTAAACTATCTCCTTATCCAATCCGTCCGGAACATCGAACGGCTCATATTTTCCGCCCCATTGTTGGAAGAGAATTTTTCTTGCTAGGGATATGCCGTTGCTGTGAACTCCAGAACTTCGCAAACCTATCATTACGTCGCCAGATTTTATGTTTCTTCCAGAAATTATTCTTCCTTTGGCTACTTCACCTATTGTCGCAAATACCATGTCGAAGCCTTTGCCCTCAGCCAAGCCCTTTATCAATTCTGTTACATCCCCAATTTCTCCGCTTGAAACAACACATTCGGCTTCAGTTGCCCCATTCACTATGCCCTTCATCCATTCTTTAACCAAGGCTGGATCTGAAACTTGTGCATGAATGTTGTCTGCAATTGCGAGCGGTCTAGCCCCAGAGCGTATAACATCATTAACCGCCATAGCTACGCCGTCAACACCTATCGTATCGTATTTTTCTGCCAATTGCGCGACAAGAACTTTTGTGCCTACGCCTTCGATTGCCAAATCCAAGTAGCGATTTTCTCCCAAAGGAAAAATATTTCCATAAGGAAGTTGCAAAACTTCGCCATAATGGCTGAATTTGTAGGTTTTCTTCAAAATCTGTAACCCCTTTTTAGACTCAGTCCTTAACTTTCTATCGACTCCAGCATCAGCATAAGTAAATTTTCGAGGCATTGTGACCTTTCACCTGTTTCTTGTATGACAATTTCGATTATATAGTGGTTATGTAGCCTCCTTAAAGACTTGTAGAAGAATAACAATTTTATTCCATTATTGTTTAACTTAAACAAGCCATAACTCGTAATCCGATTAGGATTCTGGGATTGTACCCAATGTATGGAATTTGAATGCCCAAAGATTTGAGGAAAATGTGACTATGAAGAAGCTAAAGTCAAGTATCTCCGACTTTTTTCTTTAGTCAGGGAGCCTAGCGTAAATGTGAAGCAACTTCGATCGTAGGCTCGTGTCATCTTGCGATTGCATAGGGGTGCGCTTTGCGCACCGTGCTGTTTTGTCTATTTCGTGAGGATGCATTCAATAACATTCCTAGCAAGACATAGTACTGTCTTAGAAATGCAAGTCCTTTCGCACTGTCTCTATATAAAACTCGTCCTTCTTCTACACTTTTTTCGACAAAATCCATTTCAACGAGAGATTCCAAGTATTTTTCAAGAAGTTTATAATTAATCCCCACATTTTTCATAATGGAGTATTGAGCTTTAGCGTTGCCCTTTACAGCTTCCAATATTAAAGCCATAATTTCAAAACCACTTCTATACTTTTTGTTCAACACGTTAAGCCCAGCAACTCCATTTTTTCGAAAAGAGAAGTAATATAAACAAGGCTCTTTCTCGCAAATCATTTCTTTATGCCCTCAACTATTGTATTAGCGTTGAATAAATTACGAGTTTTTTCCATAGACTTCATTGATTACAACATGCAAGGAGCAAAAAGTAAGACAAAATAATATTAATAAGTTGCGAAAGTCTTTATTTTGTTTCAACTGACACTGTTGAAAAGGAGACAACAGAGTGTCTCAGCGTGAGTTAACATCAGATGAAATTCGAGTTCTAAAGGAGGTTTTAAGTGCAGACTATAAAAATGGCATCATACGCCTGCGGGAAGGTGAATACCAATACAACCTTGCCAAAGCAATTGCATCGTTCCTGTTAGAATTGTATTTCCCTGATGTAAAGGATGTAATAAAGAGAGCGTTTGGCGAAGAGAAGACAAACGATGTTCAGTTTGTTCGCAAAATTCAGACGATATTAAAGAAGATGGAAAAAAGTAATATTGTAAGGATTTTGCCGAAGACGAAGCCTTGGGAGTTACAGAGATATGCTCTTCTTAGTTTCAAGTTTCATGATGCTGATAAAAATCTTGTAATTCTTGCCACAGATGAAGAAATAAAGCAGGTGGAAAGAGTGTTGTACTCAATGTTAAGTCAAAAGGAAATCTCCGTAGCCAAAATACGCAAAACTAGGCTCAAAACTTATATACTGATATTCTCAGTGGTCATTTTATACTTAGTAAGTGCATGGGCTCTTTTGCAGCCTGTCATCAGTCCAATTACTTTTGTTCTCGCTTTTTCTGTTGCTGTTGCATGTTCTCTTATGTTAGGAAAAATACTCGCCAAAGGATAATATTGCACCTAATAACCTTAACATTAATAAATCTATACGTTAACAAAAAGGAACGGTGGTCAGATTGAAAAAACTTGTTTCAATTTCATTGATAATTCTATGTTTAATATTTCCATTGTTTTCGATGACGCGCATAATTTTTGTTAAGGCGGAGACTGAAATAATATATGTTCCAACACAGTATCCAACGATTCAAGAAGCCATTAACCGCGCAAATCCTGGAGATACGATCTTTGTGTATCAAGGCGTATATTATGAAAATATTGTTGCTAATAAAACGGTATCCCTTGTTGGAGAAGACAAAAATTTAACAATCATAGATGGCAATTGGACTACTAGTGTAATCTATATACTTGCTAACGATGTGAGCATTAAAAACTTCACCTTGAGGGGAAGCGGCAGACTTCCGTACGACAATGGTATATGCATTGAACGTTCTAAAGGCAACGTTATAAGCAATAATATAATCTCGGATAATTATGGTGGAGTTAGTCTTTTTTCTTCCAGCAATAACGTGATTTCTGGAAATGTTATCTCGGATAATTATGGTGGGGTTAGTCTTTTTTCTTCCAGCAATAACGTGATTTCTGGAAATGTTATCTCGGATA
>CAZLCE010000032.1:0-1305 GCA_964558305.1 uncultured Candidatus Bathyarchaeia archaeon | reverse complement strand
ATTATGGTGGGGTTAGTCTTTTTTCTTCTAGTAACAATGTAATCTCCAGAAATATAATAGCCTTAAACGTTTATTCTGGAATTAGCATTCTTTATAGCATCAATAATATTATTTATAGAAATAACATTAACAATAAAGTGCAAGTACAGACTGCTTCTATAAATATTTGGAACTATAATTTTGAAGGCAACTATTGGGGCGATTATGCTGGACAAGACGTGAACGGAGATGGAATAGGTGATAATCCCCACGTCATTGATGATATCAATCACGATGACTATCCCTTAATGGGAATGTTTTCTTATTTTGAAGTCGGTCAACTAAAGAAAGTTCATGAAGTAACAATTATTTCTAATTCAACAATATCTGATTTTAGATTTGAAGTTGGATTAGAAACAGGAAATAAAATAATAAGCTTCAATATTACAGGCAATTATAGTACCGCTGGTTTTTGCAGGGTTATGATTCCTACCGAATTGATGAACTACACATTTGTAACGTTTGTTGATGAGGAAGAAATTAGCCCAGTCACGTTGGAGATTACAAATGAAGTGCATGTTTATTTATATTTCACCTATAATCATAGCTCTCAAGTCGTCACAATAATTTCTTCCAAAACGCGATACCTTTACAACGAATTACTTCTGAAATACGGCGTGTTACAGGCAGAGTCATACAATCTGAACCTGACGTATTATGAACTTTTGGATCGCTATGATATTTTTCTTTTTAATTATACTCAACTTCTAAATGAGTACAATGAATTGAACGCTTCCTATCAGAAGCATCTGATACAGTATAATGAAAACATGCGCAACTTCCAAAATCTGATATATGTCTTTGCTTCTTTAGCAGCAATTTTCGTAATAACCACCATATATTTATCAAGACATGTTCACGTAAACATCAAGACTCGAGCTTAGGTACCGCAAGATCGCTTGCTGTTTTCATTCCTTGCTTTCTTTTGTATATATGGAGTAATAGACAAAAAGCTTAAGCGAGTTATTTTTCTTTTTTATTAGAATCCAAATTTCGTTGCGGTCGTAGTCCAGCTTGGTTAGGACATCGGCCTCCCACGCCGACGACCCGGGTTCAAATCCCGGCGACCGCACCTGTTTTTTCATTGATGATAGGCTTGATTTAAGATGAACTTTATCTTGCCTTTTTATCCAGCAGAATTAAACCTAAACCTGATAATTCAAAAGCTATGCCTAACGCAATGAACCAGCGGGCGGGGTGGGATTTGAACCCACGACCACAAGCTTAGGGGGCTTGCGCCCTATCCGTACTAGGCTACCCGCCCTA
>CAZLCE010000031.1:0-8818 GCA_964558305.1 uncultured Candidatus Bathyarchaeia archaeon | reverse complement strand
CCCGACCTCCTGAGTGCAAGTCAGGCGTTCATACCAAACTGAACTACCGGCCCTCGAGTTTTTTAGGAAAAAACCTCGATCGAGAAAGAATATAGAGCTTTCGGTTGTGTTGTGTGATGGTAAATATTCCAAGAGTCTCTAATATGAGAATTGGTTTAGTATTCCATACTATTGGCGTCATGATCCAACACTTTCCTTATGTTCTCGCATATGCTTCCTATAGTACCCCTTCGTACCCAGCCAGTAAGTACAAATTGCAAAGCCAACCAGTCCAACGACAACGTAGGAGACAAATAACGTGCTATATATCAGCATCTGGAAACTGAACTCCACCGTGTACCATGTGGCAATGACCATGTAAAAAAGCACAAATCCAAACAAACCGATCACCCTCTTGGGCATCAAACTCCACATAATCCCTACTCCGAACGCCATCGCCCCATGAACCATCATTCCTAGGATAATTATTTCGTATCCAATACTCATGGCTCAACACTTGTTAGTCATTTCAATGTAGTTAATTATGCTGTACAGATGTATTTTTTGCTTTTTGAAAAAGAATGTACAATTTCATCAGACTTGTATATCACTATGCGCTTTCCCATTCTTGCAAGACGCACTAACCTACTTCCTTCGGCAATACTTAGGTCTTGTTCAGAAAAATAAGTTAGCATTTTAAAGCGTCTACACTATGTAAGAAAAAGCGTGAGAAAAGCTGTTCTAAATTAGATCAGTTAGCCTAACCTAATATCGTCTTCTTGGTCCTCTTCTCTTCGACCAGCATTCTCGGCAGTAAACAGGCCTGTTTGGGTCAGGTTTGAAGGGAACTTCACATTCCTTACCACAATCAGCACAAACTGCCTTATGCATCTCTTTCTCAGACATTTGCTATTTTTCCACTCCTTACATTTTATGTGCAAAAATTGCTTCTTGCACGATGCAACTATCCACAACTTAGTCACTTATAAAACTTGTCTTTAAAAAAATCCATCCTAACCTTTTCAATTCAACAATGATAGACCATTTTTAGAAAATCTGATTTCTATCAAAACGAAAAGAAAGCAGCAAAAATGCTTAAGATAGCCAAATTAATTGTAGTTTAGCTCTTTAAGGGTGAAAAGAAATTGGATTTACGGCTACGATCAGTTAGGAAGGGCATATTCGTAAATTTAAGCCTGTTCCAATTTCTATCTTTTGTTAGAAGAGGCGTTTTTTATACTTTCATGATAAATTATCTTTACAAATTAATGCCCTCCGTAACTTTAACAACACTGCTCGGTACGCTCGACATGGTAGCTTCGGCATTGGGTCAAAACCTGTTGTGGGGAAGAATTTCAGACCGTTATAAGCTTAGAACAAAACTTATAATTGCAGGCGAATCAATAGCTGCAATTGCGTACTTCATTGTTTTTTTAGTTCACAGGTCACTATTGGACATGCAAGCCAACTTTTTGGCTGGATTGTCTATAGTTCTCGGGCTTTCAATGCTTGAATTCTTCTGGTCTATGTCGGATGTCGGATGGGCTGCACTGTTAACGGATGTTACTACAAGCAAAACACGTGGAGGAATAGTTGGCGCACTCAACTTTATCGCCTCATTGGGTAGAATGATTGGAATATTTTTCTCTGGTTTACTTTACAATGAGGGCGAAGGTTTCCGCCAAGGAACAATATTTTACATAGTGATAGTGATGCTATTCACAAGCGCAACAATAATGTGGATCACCTCCAAGTCTGCAGAAAAGACCCATAAAAAAGCCGAAAAAACAACCATAACCAGCACATTGGAAAAAAGTTACGCAACAAACAACGAGAAAATATACGAGTGGTTTCTCATATCGCTAATTATAATAGTTATTGGGATAGCATGCATAAATCAGATTTTCCTACTTTTCCTTGAACTTCCTGAAGGATTTAACGCGAAAAGCCAAGAAAGGAGTTTGATACTAATAGCTTGGACTCTGAGTGGAATGTTGACAAGCCTATCATGTGGATGGCTTGCTGATAGAATTGGAAGAGTTAAAGTTCTTTTTATCGGGTTCAGCCTAGCAATATTGACGCCTACCCTTTACGGGTCAGCCTTCAACATATTAACTATGGCCTTAATTTACGGGTTAAATGGAGTAGCCTTTTGGACAATCCAAACGGTAGGATTTACTTTTGCTGGAGACATAATAGCTGAAGACAAAAGAGGTCGACTTTTCAGCAGATATAACACGGTGGTGGCTCTAGGCTGGGGACCAGCAGGGTTCCTCGTAGGCGGACCTCTCGCTGACATGCAAATCCAAAATTTTGGCATATCTCACTACACAGCTTTTGTAAATACTTTCTACATTTCCTCAATTATAGTGGCAATCGGCACTATTGTGTTTGCTCTAAAAGTTGCAAAGTTTGATTCGAAGACAAACAAATCTTAAGAACAAGTTAACGCTAATTTTTATGGGCATTGTCATGTTTGAATTTAAAACTGTCAAAATTGAAGTACCAAAAGACTGTAACGTAATTTTAGGTATGGCACATTTCATAAAAACTGAAGATCTTTACGAGGCTTTGGTTGATGCTGTTCCGAACATAAAGTTTGGTATAGGCTTTTGCGAAAGTTCCGGTCCATGTTTAGTGAGACATGAAGGAAATGACAGTGAATTGAGACATTTAGCAGCAGAGAAAGCCTTTGAAATCGCTTGCGGTCACAGTTTCATAATTTTTCTAAAGAATGCTTATCCAATAAACGTTTTAGACAAAATCAAGAAAGTGCCAGAAGTTTGCACAATTTATGCTGCCACTGCAAACCCGCTGGAGATTGTCATTGCGGAAACGGAGCAGGGCAGAGGAATCCTCGGAGTGATCGACGGATTAAAAAGCAAAGGCATAGAAAACCAAGAGGACATAGAAGCAAGAAAAGAGTTTCTGCGAAAAATAGGTTATAAGCTTAGTTAGGCAAAATGTTGCATTCGTTCTAAAAAAGCGCCGCAGGATGAAATTGCCTTGGATTTTTCAAGGCCCGAAGGGATTGTTGACCCATGAACGATTTAACATGTTGATTTCATGCTTTACCTGCGTGCAATCACTTCTTGTTGCAGTTCAAAAGGAATCTTTTCTCTCATTCTTTCAGCAGCATAGGCAACTAGCTGTTTAAATTGTCTTTCTGATAAGACGTGACGTGCTCTAGCCAAGATTTCAAGGCATATTTCTTTAAAAACCAGATCGGCACAGCCCATTTTTGCGTCGTCAATTAATTCTTTGCAAGCTTGAAGGATTTGTCCACTCAAGGCGATTCCACCCTGCAATCAAACAACTTAACTCTGAAACATTAAAACTCTTATGAATTCAGAAACTGTATTAAAAATCACTGTTATACTTATGTATAAAGGAAGAGGTTAAGGATGAAGAACATTAGTGTAAAAGGAGAGTTGCGTTTTATTGGAATTGTAGAAAAAGCGGGAGAAGATGAGGCTAAAATACGT
Organism: uncultured Candidatus Bathyarchaeia archaeon; assembly: GCA_964558305.1. Taxonomy (GTDB): domain Archaea; phylum Thermoproteota; class Bathyarchaeia; order Bathyarchaeales; family Bathycorpusculaceae; genus CAZLCE01. The sequence goes on along the minus strand of CAZLCE010000031.1, from coordinate 5,354 downwards.
GCTTTTCTTGAATTTTGCGCCGGGCTTAAGGGTATAGAAGATTTTTCGCACTTGATCGTTTTGTACTGGGCTCATTTGCGGGATAAGGAAGATGAAAGGCAAACTCTCCTAGTTTTTCCAAAAAGGCATGGGGCGAATGTGGAAGTTGGTGTTTTTGCCTCCAGAAGTCCGTCCCGCCCTAACCCAATATGTTTGTGCGTTGTAGAACTTTTGAGGGTTGAAGGTTGCACACTAACCGTAAGTGGGCTTGATGCTTTGGAGGGTTCGCCGATAATTGACATTAAGCCATATCTTCCGAGGGCTGATTCTGTTCCAAACGCTCGTGTTCCAGAATGGACTTGGCATGGTTCTAAAACGTGAAAAGATCCAAGGCTGTTTAGAGCAGGGGGAATAGGTTTAAACTTCGGTTTAAATTCTCGGAATTTATCAGATCATGAAACTTAGCTTTGATTCGTTTGGAAATGGAAATAGTTGATCTAAACCCACACCACGCAGCAATATCTTCCGCAACTCCCTTTTTATTCTTCGACAATAGTTATTTTCGCATGCCATATTTACTCTCAAGCCATCGTACGGCGAAACTCACAAGATCAGAGGCATCAAAGAGGTATGACTGCGCTTTGCCCACCATGCCAGAGTGCCCATTACTAGAAGACAGATATTCGCGTGGAATTGCCTCGAAATATTGTTCTGCGCCTGGCAGGATCCCTCCGCAAGTATCGAATTCCTCAATGTCCACCCACACCCGTTTTCCTTCTATCAATAGTGGCATCTTATATCGTACAACTCGTTTGCCCGACACAGAGCATATGTGTTCGGCGTAATGTAGAAGCGTAATTGAGCTTAATGGAGCGCCAAGAAGTAAAACCTTGCCTTTCGTTTCGCAGAGTTTGGCCAGTGGTGAGCCGGGTCCGTACCCATATTGTAGTGGATGGTTTTCAGGGTTCTGGTAATTCTTAGGGACTTGAAGGGTAAAAATCTTCTCATGGTAACTGTCGGGACTTGGTTAGTTTCTTCGTTAGCAGTATTATGCCTAACGTAGTTGAAAGTAAGGTCGCTACTGCAATTATGTCTGTGAACTCTGAGATTTCAACAGTGTTTAGCGTAGCAGAGTTTGCTTGACCAATGTAGGCTATCCAATAATTTTGAAAGGGGTCTTGTGTAATCGTAAAGTTCGTGTATTCGCAGTTCTTGTAGTTTATTTCTACTATTTCACTTTCATTCAATATTTTCAGAATTGGCAAAGCGTTTATCGGCTTTGAAACGTCTGAAACGTTTTTACCTGCACCTAACAATTGTTGCCATCCCAAAGGATGATTTAGAACCGTAAACCTAAGGATGCCATTGACACTATCGTTTAGAACATCCCTTCCATAAACAGGAGTAACATAGAGCGTGTCATCTTCATAGTGAATAGCTCCGACAGCAACAATCGCATATGTTTGTGCAAAGGCAGAAGGCACGTTAACGGCTAATAGAAATAGCATGCCGAGTCCGATGCACGTAGCTTTCCTCATCTTTTCATTTCACGCAAGAATTTCTTTTGCTAATGTTGAACTTCCCAAAGGACTCGGTTTTGAGATTAGCCTACTCGAGATTGGTCGGTCAGGCGGAGAGTTAACGCATACTTCGATATATAACTGCACACCTCGGCTAGGGGGAAGAGGTATTTCAAAGCATACTATTTTGGGCATTTTGACACCAGTTTTAAATTAGGCGGAAGTTAAAAAAAAGGTTTCGGTTAGTTGCGAGACTTTTTTGAAATAGCACTCTGTCTTATGAGAGATTCCCATCTGTTTTGTCCTAGATATAGGTTGATGCTGGCTACTTCTGCTGGTGTTTTGCCGTTTAGAGCGGTGTGGGGTCTTATGAAGTTGTAGTAGATTCTTAATCCCTCTATTATGTCTGAATCTTCTTTCTTTAGTCCTCGGATTACTTTGTCTCTTTCTCTTACTGTTCCGTGAAATCTTTCAACCATGTTGTTGTTTTCCCTCTTTGCTATGCCTGCTAGCCTAATGTGTTCTGTTCTCGGATTTCTAAGAGTGAAAAATTCTTTGTTGAATGCGTCTTGATAAGCTCTGAGACCATCTGTAACAACGAAGGCAGGCTTGACTTTAGCGAGAGCCTTAGCCTCAGCAAAAACTCTTCTAGCATCCTCTATTTCCCTTTTTGAGGAAATTTGACTTGCTAGTAGAAAGCGTGTGTCATGGTCTATCAGATTCCATAGCCACAAAAACTGTCCTTTAACATTAACTGCCATCTCATCTGTGTGCCATATTCCAGAGACATTCGGCGTTAGTTCATCAACATATTGTTTCATTAATTCTGTGTATTTTCTCACCCATTTAATGATGGCTACATGAGTAACTTTCACGCCATAGAATTGTTTCAGATGGTCGACAATTTTGCGATAGGAACAGCCTTTAAAGAACAAGTCTAAAGCAACAGTTATGATTTGAGGAGTGCTTTTCATTCTCTCAAAAGCCTCTTCTAAAACAAACCTCTTTCCACAATCCTTACATGAGAACCTTTGAACCCTACAGCCCTTCTTCTTTCTAAATCCACGCTTGATTATATTAGTTGAACCGCAATACTTACACGCATACGCTTCTTGTGAGCATACATTCTCAAAACCAAGATTCTCAGACGTTATCCTCTGTCTGAGATTTAGTGAAAATTGAACAGCATGAACATGCTTACAAACTACATGGTGATAAACAAAGTCGGGGCATTCACAAGTCCACTCTAAACCCTTCCTTGCAACTAAATACCATCCATTTCCAGACTGAGAGCGAACACGATAATTAGAAGAGTCAATTCTTTTAATCTGATTGCCCATAGCAAGAATCGCCAAACCTCTGAGTTCACGAGGATTCTTGCCAATCATTTCGTCTTTCCTTCTATACAGTTATACATCTAAGCATATAGCAACAATCCTATTTAAACCTTTCTGCTTATCCCGAAAAGTATATAAACACTAAGATGTAATCTTTTATTGGTGAGCATATGGGCAAAATCAAGATGACCGTTATCGTGGATGAAGAATTGGAGAAGAAGTTCAAAGAGGCAGTATTCAAGGATAAGGGAATGAAACGGGGAAACATTAGTCTCTCTCTTGAAGAAGCATTAGAAATGTGGATAAAAGAAAAAAGCAAACGACAGAGGGAATAATGGAATAATGCATAAGATAGACCATCTATTTCAGCTTCTTACAGAGTGGAAACAAAAAAATTATGAAGATGTCAAAAGACTTGCAGAAGTTAAAGGAAGGATTATTGCTGTTAGGCAAATGAAACCTAATGACTCAGTGCTATTCGCTATTTCAAACATTGCCGAAGCCCTTATATTGGAAATTGAAGCACGCAAAGAGGATTTTTTAGACATGGCTGAGATAATGTTGCTCTTAACATCAGCACAAGCCAAAGAAATGGACATGTTGAGAGGCATTGTGACATCTTTAGCTTCTGAAAAGAAAGAGTTATTGAACAAAATTGGAGAGATGGAGAAGTGGCGAAAGGAACGTGAACCAATCTTGAGACATCTTGATGATTATCTAAGAGAAAGTAGAGAATTTTTCAATGCAAATAGGTGACTTATTAATGGATGATAAACTTCACAAGGCATTAGAGACACTAGTAGAGATGGAAAGCATCAAAATAGACCAACTAGATAGACTCTTCCACTTTCTCCAAGAAATGACGGAGATTACGGATAACTTTCTTATGTGGCTTGTTGATTACTGCAAAAGAAACAATATTCCATTATGGAAAGAGGAACAGTTAAGAAACTATGTTGGCATGTCTAAAACAATCCTAAAAGAGATGGAAGAAAACTCGGCAAGTATTCAAGACCTCATCAAGTCCCGAAAGTTACCACTCAACAAATCTCATAAGCGAAGTCCCGAAGACTTACCAGAACCGTTTTCAGTTAACCATTTAGCTTGCGCGCCTACAGCTGCACATGATGCTTCTGGGTTGCCGCTTCTAAAGGCGCCTGGCCATGTTCGCAGATACTCAGTCAGTATACTCCACTTTCTGTTTGCGCGAGACGATGCAGGATTAAATGCTGGGCATTCTTTAAGGTACGCCCTCTGTAAATCCTGCGGCCATTCTGCAAGTTCGTAGGGTGAGTCTTCCCAACCAACATACATCATCAACGTTCCTGTAGATCCTAGAACATCGAGCAACGATTGAATTACAATATCTGGCCCACCGACAACCCAGCCTATCGCCTTTACTGAAGCATGAAGCATTATCGTATCACTCGCTGTGACCCCAAGCCTTCTCAGGTCATTCACAAGCATGCTTTTTGTGACGGGTGGAAGTTCGGTCTTTCTCATTTTCACCCCACTATATTGAGGCATTTTCGCAATAATTAACATTCTTGCAGAAACAGTGCGGGCTTCGATAGCAACATGAAGAGACTCGAGGTATAACCATTTTCAAGAAATAAAGCAGAAGTGACGTCTTAGTGCGGGGGATGGGGTTTGAACCCATGCAGCCCTACGGCAACAGGTTTCTTAAGACACTACTCGAGGAATTGTTCAATGCTTGCAAGCTGCCAAAGTTTTGAGGATTGTCTGCGTCCAAAGCGATTGATCGACGATATCTCGGTAATCAGACCCTTGTCCTTAAGCTCTAGCAGATGTCTTGCCACTGTGGAACCACGTATCCCAAGTTTGTACATCAACTCTCTTTTTGTCATTGGCTCTTTTCGCAAAAGCTCCAATATAATTTGTTTTGCTTCCTTTCGTCGATATCTGTGTTTGCCTGATGGTTGAGGTATAAGTAAATGATTGTAGGCAAAATCTTTTCTTTCATCTGGCAAGGGTCCGATAAAATCGTAGAGCTCTTTTCTTTTGCACGCTTTTATCGTGAAGGACCAGACTGTTGCTCCGTTCCTTTTTTTCTTTTTACGTAAAGGATTTGCAAGATCCCAACAATCAGCTATTTTCCACAGATATCGAGCTGTTGGCTCTGAGTAGTATGCTAAAGTAATACTTGTCTGTCCAATGTCTCCTTCGTCAATTATAGACTGCCCAATGATAGCGCACGCTATTTCTTTGCTTTTGAACACGAGTTCAGACAGCTTTTCTTTCTTCATTTTTTATACCTCGAGCAGTGTCCTCCTAAGCCTGTCTCCTTTGACCAGACTCGGACACCCCCGCAATCTCTAGGCTCAAATGTTGAAATTGGATTTCCTTTTATATTTACTTAACCGTCAACGCGAAGGAAAATCCTTAAAGCATAAAAAACTGCTTTGAATTAATGATTGTGTGCGCCTCGGTAGCCTAGCTCGGTGGGGCATCGCCTTGGTAAGGCGGCGGTCGCGGGTTCAAATCCCGCCCGAGGCTT
>CAZLCE010000030.1:0-9062 GCA_964558305.1 uncultured Candidatus Bathyarchaeia archaeon | reverse complement strand
GCTAAGCCTGTGGTCAGCAATGGCCGCGTGGGTTCAAATCCCACACCCCGCGCCATAAAATCTGATAAGAAAACTGCCTTGATTCTGAACCCTTTCTGATAAAGAACTTATCAATGTGGTTACAGTATTTTATCAAAACTGCAGCAAGTAGAATTCCGTTCTTAACCCTAAAAGTGGGCAAGGTAGGTTTAGAAAAAATTCCCAAGAACTTATTTGGCTTGATGGAAGCTTGTTTGAGTGTTTTCTATGATCGCCATTTTTTCTATTTTGGCAGCCCATGGGATAGCATGAAGGTTTTCAGAGAGTTCCGCATAAATTTCCTTTTCAATTTCTTTGCTTGTCTTTTCACAGCTTTCTTCAACAAGTACAACATGAATAATGGCTTTCTTTACCACACGTGTTTCTCCTTTTATAGGTGTGTGAAGCCTGTGTTTCTTTTTGTCTCTTAAAAAGTTGTCTAAATGTTTTCGGGTCTGAATTGTTTTAATGATTCCTTTTTATACTTCTGTAGCTAGCATTAATGTTCATTTAATTATTATCTTTTGCAAAAGAATTTTGGAAATTTTTTGTAAAGTTCACAAACGTCATTTACAATAAAATCTGGTTGTTGTTTGCTTTCATACAAATTTTCGATGGAGTAAAACTGCGAAGGTATAAAAATCGTCTTCATACCTACATCTTTTGCGCCCTTTATATCTTCCAAGGGGCTGTCGCCAACATAAACTACTTCTTCTCTTTGTAATCCAAGTCTTCTCAAAGTTTTTTCAAAGATTTTCATGTGAGGCTTGCGCCAACCAACCTCTTCTGAAACCAAAACAGCATTGAAGAATTGGTTTATGCCCAGCTTCCTGAGTCCAGCATAAATCACTGGCGCGTATGTGAAGTTTGAAACTAGACACACTTTGTAATCCATCGAAAGTTTCCTTAACACTTTTTTCGCGCAAGGTCTAAGCTTCAACGAGTTCAAATAATCTTCAAAGAAGACGTTAACAGCCGTTTTTATGCGCGTGTCATCTGAATTTGTTTTAAATCCCAGATTGGTTAAGGCTTCAGCGATCCAAACGGTGTTTGTTACCTCTATCAGCTTTTCATAGCGTATGACACGATATTTTTCGTGTGCTTGGCTGTAGGCTTCAAGAAAATCTTTAGCGGCAGTATTGAAGCCAACTTCCGCGATAGCATGATAGAGCTTCATTTTTGAGGTTTCTAAGTTGTAATTTTTAACGTTTGCTAACGTGCCTATGAAGTCAAAGATCACCGCTTTTATAGGCTGCAAGTTGCAATCCTCTTCGTGTTTAGTTATTTCTGGTTAGTTTTTGCAATGTTTATTATTACATAATAACATTTACGTACGGGTTCAGTAGTTTGACATACTGAACCATCTATGTCATTTCGCGATTACTTACACGAGAAAGCAGAAGAGTCAAGACACAATGAAACCGTAGCATATCTTATGTTTTTAGCCGGCGCCATATTTTTCGTGGGCGGCATACTGGAAACATTAAGCTTAGCTGAAGATCCAAACTGGTTTCTGTTCATCCCGTATTCCACTGAATCTCACGTTGGGGCGGTTTTAGGCTTAACATTGATAATAAGTGGTCTTTCTCTGATAATTTTTGGAATAGTTGCTGGAATAAGCTGTTCTCGTGAGAGAGGCTGGTACCTTCAAGAGCTGCGTAAGGCAAATTCTTTTGAAGAAACCATGATGGGTAAGAAAACAGCCAAAAATACGCAGAAAAGAAAAAAGGGAAACAGTTAACTCCTATTTTGATAAGGTCTTTCAAGTTTCGCTGCATCATTTTTTTCTTGATTTCCTAATGCTCTTCTATTTTGTCACAATGTTATATGAACAGATGATGCTAATTTTATAGAAAAACAAATCTACATGTAACTATGCTGTTTTGAAGCTAAGTCTTTACGGCGGTGCAGATTGAAAGAAAAGAATGTTTCCATCCTATCCTTAACTATACTTGTCATTTTGGGGATTGCAGGTTTTGTCATGGCTTGGTATGGTCAAAATGTTTCGTGGAGGTTTTTGCTTGCCTTTTTTCCCTTTTAGTAATTCTTTTTGGTGTGGCTTTGTTTTTGACGGTGGCTACAAGTATTTTGACAGGCATATTCGTAAACATAGGCTTGTAGGCTTGCACTCTGACGGAATTACGCTTATTCCGGATGATTCCGCAATAAGCAACCTTTGGGAGTGAAACTCTACAAGCAACCAGTTCGAGTTAAATATGGTCATCAAAAACACAGGAACAGAAGATGTTACAATAACTTTTTCACACACTGCTCCAAGTGGTTAGGTTGTTAGCTATTCTGGTGTAACTTCGATTGTTAAAGGTGGAAGCGCAACTGCGTTCATCACGGCTATGCCGCCTTCAGCTGAGTCGGGCACTCAAGTAACATTCGATATAACTATATCTGTAGTTTAGTATACTAAGCTAGTTGACATTTATCTTCAATATAGATTCTCTTTTCATAAACTTGTTATTTCTTATCTGCATTGTAACGCTTTGATGATAAAAATTGAGTGCATCAAAAGAACTTGAAGAGCTTCAGGGTAAAAAGGCTAAACTAGAAGAAGAATCGCATTCTTTGAGCGAAGAACAAAAGAGCTTAGAAGAAAGAGTAAAAATTCTTGAGGAAAAAATTGCAATTGAAGAGTTGAAGAACACCAACAAAACTACACGCGATGCCATATCCCGCTTGGAATCTAAGATAGATGAGCTGGAACAGAGTTTAAGAAAAGTTTCCCAAGCACCAGAAGCTTCCAAACCAACAAAGGAAATCGAACCAGAAGTCGCGGAGACTCCTGAACCAACAGAAGAAGCCATGCCCGAAACTGCAGAAACAATGCCAGAGGAGCCAGCAGAAGAGGTTGTCACAGTGGAAGCACTTGAGGATTCTATTACTGCTCAGCCAGAGGAAGTCGAAGATCTCAAGGCCCGACATGAAAAGAAAAAGCGAAAATTCTTCTAGATATCAAAAAAGAGTCTATCAAATTTCTAAGTCAAGCCATAACGTTCTCTTACTGGACACTTTGCATTCAAAGTCTATCTCTTTGTTACTTTCTAGTTCCTGCACGTTTTATAACATTAGCCTATGGAACAATATCATGATAACGCATTTTTTTGGCTGACTGTTCTCTGCAGTGACTAGCCCCTCCCTTATAAATAGATTGAATTGCCTTTAGGACTTAGAATCTTACTTTAGGGTTGCTATTGCGGTTATTGTGAATGGTGCTATGAGGCTTAGTGTGAAGCCGCTTGAAAATGCGGTTATCAATGATTCAGAGCCGCAGTAACGTACGATTACTGGTAGTGTTGTGTCCATGGTTGTTGCGCCGCCGATGGCTATGGGCGTATACTTGTCAATTTTAACTGTTAACGAAATAGTGGTTATTGTCAAAAGTTCTCTCAGAAAATTTACAGTAAAACCCAATGCAAGAAATTCTGCTCCAAAAAGTTGTCCAACCAAAGGTCCTGCAAGCGTGTACCAGCCGTAACCAGCACTTACAGCCATTGAAGCAAAAATGTTGATGCCTAAAATTAGTCCACCGACAAGTCCGCCTAGAATGCTGCCCAAGGCTACGCTGAGGGGGAAGACCAGAATCTTCAAACCAGCTTTTTTCATCCTAATTATCGCTTCCTTGTCCGATCCAAACGTCAATCCCATGACAAACAACAACAAAACAAGCGAAAAATCAAACAAGTAATCAGAAATCAAGCTATTGGCAAATAGGTTTCCATAATTATTATTCGCATAACCCGCAACAACTCCAAAAGCAAGCGCGGCTAAAATGTATTTTATCATTCCATTTTCACCATTTTCTTAGTTGTCTTCATGAAAACTACGCTAAAAAATACGGTCAGCGACAAAATGACAAGGGCGTTTAATCCAACTTTAGGCATTGAACCTAGCAATTCATTGTTTGAACCTATGCTAAAACCTAAAGAAAAAATCAAGACAATGATAATTCCGAAAGTAACTTTGTTAAGGTTGATGCGCTTTTTGTTCTGTAATAAGTAGCCAAAGAACATGCCAGCGATCAATGCGAGTATAAGATTCAACAATGAAAGGTCAAACAATTCAGCACTCAAAGCGATCCCACACTGTACTTTTCCATTTAGAATTTAATCTTTCCTAAATAAAAGATGGAAAAAATTGGCTGTTGCTAAACTGGTCTTTATGCTTCTTCGTAAAATTCTTCTGGTCTTGGCGGCGTTGGGCTTAATCCTCTGCGTTCGCGTATTTGCTTTATTACGTCAGCCTGCATTGATTCTGGAACTGGGGACCATCGGCTGAACTGTGTCGCCCAAAAAGCTCTGCCTTGCGTTGAGGATCGCAATTCATCCGCAAGCCCGAAGGATTCAGCTACTGGCATTTCAGCTTTAACGACCACCATGTCTTCTTCGTTAATCATGTCCAAGATTTTTCCGCGTCGTTTTTGCACTATTGCGATGACATTGCTTACGAATTCGTTGGGAACTTTGCATTCGAAGCTTGTTATTGGTTCTAAGAGTTTTGGATCGCTTAGCAGAAAACTGCACCATATTGGGCGCCAAGTCATTGGAAGTATCTGCGCAGGTCCCCTGTGTACAGGGTCTTCGTGGACTGTGATGTCTTCTAAGTTGACTTTTAATCCGTATGCTGGTTCTTTTGCTAAAACTGAGGTGTATACAGCCTCGCGGAAGCCTGACTTTACGTGGTCCAGTATTTCTTCTACGTATTGTCTTCCTTTAATTCTGTTGACAAGTATGTTTGTGCCTTCGATTGCGATGACGTTGCGTGCGTCATCTGTAGACCAGTCGAACTGTTTCAGAGTCTTCTGTCTTTCGTCGCGAGTTTGCATTTCCGAAATCTTTGTAGATCTAATTGCCTCGATGACTTCCTCGGGCAACTTTTCCAGCGTTACCCACAGTTTGTTGTGTTTGTTGGGGCTTTTACCCATTATTGCTGGTCCTTGATAATCATGACTGATTGTCTCGCGGTAAATCACAATCGGCTTGCTGATTTTAACTTTCAATCCAGCTTCTTGCATTCGGTAAGCTGTGACCTCAAGGTGTAATTCGCCCATGCCGCTTAAGAGGAATTCTCCACTTTCCTTGTTTATTTTGAAGTGCAAGTTTGGATCTTCGATTGTTAATTTATGCATGACTTTGTCGAAGAGCGGCAAGTCTTTAACATCTTCGGGTTCCACTGCAACTGTGACAACGGGATCAGAAACGTACTTTAATCCCTCAAAAGGTTGCGTTTCCACTCCATCTTCTGCCACGGTTTCGCCCACATGAACAGATGGTAGTCCGGAGAGTGCGGCTATGTTTCCTGCGGGGATTTTGTCGACTATGACTCTGTCGGTTGCCATGCTCATATAAACCTGTTGGATTGTTCCTTTTTGGCGTCTGGTCACGAGTTGAACGAGTTTTCCTTTTTCAACTGTACCGCTGAAAAGTCGTCCGATGGCAACAACTCCGCTGTGGGGGTCAACTTCGATTGTAGTTATGCACATGAGAAGCGGTCCGTTTGGGTCAACTTTCGCCATGCCTTTACCTACAGAACTGTTAGCATCGCCAGGCCAAATTTGGGTCTGCCTATAAGGTTGAGCTTGAAGCGGGTTTGGCAAATGTTCGCAAAACATGTCCAAAATCGGCTCATACAACGGTGCTTTTTTGCTTAGGGCTTCAATCTTTTTCCCAATTTCTTCAGGTTCACCGCTATATGCATCAATAATATCCTTGAACGATACGCCTTTTGCCTTCATGTGGGGTAAGTTTAATCCCCACTTGTGGAGGGCTGAACCGAATGCAACATGTCCATCTTCAACTTTAACTTGCCAGTCCTTCTTATGCTCAGGCGGCGCGTATTTCTCAATAAGATTGTTTATTCTGAGGATAATTTTGGCGAATTTGCGTTGTATCTCTTCTGGAGTTAGCCTTATCTCCTTTATTAATCTGTCAACCTTGTTTATGAAGAGGATTGGCTGAACCCTTTCGCGTAGTGCTTGCATTAGAACTGTTTCTGTTTGCGTCATGGGGCCTTCTACGGCATCAACAACAACAAGCGCACCATCCACAGCGCGTAGGCTTCTTGTCACTGCTCCGCTGAAGTCTATGTGTCCAGGCGTGTCGATAAGGTTTATGAGGTATTCTTTTCCTTGAAAATTGTGGGCTAAGCTTATGTTTGAGGCGAAAACGGTCATTTGCCTCTTCTGTTCGAGTTCCCAAGAATCTAGAAAGAGCTTCTGTCCTGCTGTTTGTTCGCTTATTATGCCTGCTGCAGCTAATAGGCTGTCTGAGAGTGTTGTCTTTCCGTGGTCTACATGGGCTATTATGCTTGTGTTCCTTATCATCTCTGGAGTATTCATCAGCTTAACAATTTCTTCAATTTGCCTATAACGTCCCATAACTAAACCTTCTCTACACTGGGTAAACATCCATCGTCTGCATGGAGCCTCGTTTTAGTTTGTTGAGACATTTTGAATTTTCACTGCTTAAGGATAAGCTACATGGAAATGAAAAATGAAACCTATTAACTTTATGCTACTACAATCAACTCAGCCTCTTCAAACTACCAACCTATAACCCTTAAAGCAGGAAAATATGCTATTACAAAATTGTTGGAAGGTGTTGATAATTTAATGAAAGCTTACGCCATGAGCGCAATCAGTTTGTCTGCTGTTTCCTTGTCAATGTAGAAGCCTTTTCTTGCTAATCTTTTGACTCCCAGAAGCATGAGGATATTATTGAGTGGTATAGGTTTAGTTGCTTGATGAAGGTCCTTGAATCTGATGAATGAAACTCTTTGCTTGTCTCTAGTAAACTCTTCATATTGCTCCTTAGACTTCAGAACTGATTCGTTGCCGTGCTCACTCCATAGGCTTTCAGCATCTCCAACTTTACGTTCAATAAATTCCGCATATCCTGCGACTTCACCGACAGGCTTCGTCACGTAAAAGAATAGCAGGGAAGCATTCTTAGGGGGCGCCCATCCTCCCTGCACATAGGAAAACGTTTCTTTCCCTTTATTGTGGAGACTGCAAAACTCGCGCCACCATTTATCCTTAATCATCATGACAAAAGCGTGTTTTTCTTTCATTGCATTACTCACGCATAATATGATGCAATGTGTTATCATTTAAAATTTATTAAACTAAAATGGTTTCTGCGCGGCTTGATTGAACACTGAAGATTTTATCCTGATATGACAAGGTAAGAACACTAAGTTTTTTTATTAGCAATCCGCTTATCTACCGTTGATGTCGGGTAAAGAATTTTTTGTAAATCGTTATGAAAGATTAGGCTGGAAATACAGTGATGTTGAACTTAAACAAGCAATCAGAATAAACGTCATGAACGCTGAAGAGGCTGATGTTGTAAAAAGACTGCAATCGTTGGGAATAGAGCTTGAAAATATTCCTTTTCTCCAGAACGGTTATTGGATTTGCGAATCAAAATTTTCCGTTGGAGCCGTATCCGAGTATCTTTTAGGCATGTACTCAATTCAAGAAGCAGCCGCCCAAATTCCAGCAACCTTATTCACAGAATTAAAAAATAAACTAGTCCTAGATGCTTGTGCAGCTCCGGGAGGAAAAACTGTTCAATTAGCCGATTTAATGCGCAATACAGGTGCAATAATCGCCCTAGACGTGAAAAAGCAGAGACTAACAGCCTTATCAAATCATTTGGAAAGATGCCACGTAAGCAACACAATAGCCTATCACTTAGACGCGAGACACGCATCGCGGCTTGGCCTAAAGTTTGACAGAATCCTTTTGGATGTTCCATGCTCTGGCAATTTTGCATCAGACAAAGATTGGTTCAGTAGAAGAACAATTAGGGATGTGGAGAAAAACGCTAAACTTCAAAAGGAAATTTTGGCAGAAGCAACTAAAGTCTTGAAGGGCAATGGCGAAATAGTCTATGCAACATGTTCTCTAGAGCCAGAAGAAAACGAACTGAATATTGACTGGGCGATAAAAAACCTAAATCTTCAAGTTGAAAAAGTCAACTGCCACAGCGAGAAGGCATTAACAGAAGTTTTCGGGAAACAATTAGACAGTGCGGTAGAAAATTGTAAGCGAATCTGGCCTGGAAAAACTCAAGGATTTTTCGTTTGTAAACTCAAAAGGCGTGATGCGCATGATTAAGCCAATAACGAATTTTGTGAGCCGATTTAACGCAAGCATTAGTTTTGACGAAAACTTGATAGTTAAAAAAGCAAATCGCTACTTTCTTATAAACCAGAACCTGAAGAAATTCATCACTAAAGACTTCTTTTATGCTGGAATCTACCTTGGAAAAACTAAAAACGGCAATTTCTTCCCAAGTTTCAGCCTATTAAAAATGATTGCTGAGGGGAAGGCAAACAAGATAATTGTTGACAAGAAGACCGAATGGCTTTTCATCTGCGGAAGAGACATATTCAAACAAGGAATAACAAAAGTGACGGGATCAAAGAGAAAAGGCGATTACACCCTAATCCTAAACCAGCATGGCGAATGTCTAGGCTTCGGCAGAATATTACGCAATTTAGATGAAATGAAAGAAGATGTTGCCGTCAAAAATATTTCAGACATAGGGGACTTCTTGAGAAGGGAGAAACAGTAGGATCTTGATTACGGTTTAGGGCACAGTCACGTGGAGGGTTTTCTTTTATGAATTATGACTACTAATACCGTTGTTGCCATGAAAAACAGCAGGAATGATGGAAACTCTGGGATTATTATTACTTCTGAATGTTGATATGTGAAGTATATATAGGTGTTTGTGTTGTCTGTCCAGTTTCTGAAAGGCCATGTTTCGCCATTTACGAGAATTGTATAGCTATTATTCCACAGGTTTTGAACAATGACATTTGGTATAATTATTCTGCAAAAGCCTGTGGCAATTTCTTCACCTGTAACGTTGAAACTTATGGTTTTTGCAATTTCGTTAAGCTTAAAGTCTGAGACTGTGGAGTTACTGACAGTGTGAACGTTGCAGGTTTTTCCTTCCCAAACGCCAACTGCAAAAGTTCTAATAGGTTGCATTAATGGATAGGCATCATATACTCCAAAGCCTACG
>CAZLCE010000029.1:0-9345 GCA_964558305.1 uncultured Candidatus Bathyarchaeia archaeon | reverse complement strand
TGAGTAAGAGCTACTGCATATTGGTCTGAGCGCGCGCTAAAAGTCGAGATTCAAGCTTCTTCTACGTAAACAATGGTAGCCCGGGAGAGATTCGAACTCTCGTCAGAGGCTCCAGAGGCCTCCATGCTTGACCGCTACACCACCGGGCTTCAATAATTACAAGTCTAACACTAAAAGTTCCATGTAATAACTTTAGCGTTAAATTAAAGAAAAAGGAAGTTATTTGCTGCTTTGCTTTTTCGCGGCTTCTTCAACGCAGTAACATTCTTGGCTGCTCGGATTCCATTCTTCGCAGCACCACAACGTCTGTACTATTGGGTCTTTGTTTTGTGAAAAGCGTTTTGTGCAGAACACTTGATCTGGATAATTGTACGCGTTGTGGTTGCCGCAGTTTCCGCAAAATCTCTTTTTCACTTTAGCCTTCTCTGTCAATTAGGTTCCTCCAACTTCATGCTTTCCGTGTTGCAGGTAAGGTATCCGTTTAAAATCTTTGCCCAGCCTTTCAAGAACTGAGGCGACAATTATTGGAAAAATTATCATGGCGTCGCCGATGACCATGGTCTTGTATGCCGAACTCTTCACTTTTCCCCAGCTTACAGTTTCTTCCAATGTTGAGCCAGACAGTCCCCCAATTTCTGGACGATCCATAGTTATCACTACTGCGTAATCCTCGCCCTTCTTAGATGCAAGAGCAGCGGATTGAATAGTGTTTCTTGGCACTCCGCCGCCGATGACTATCATGCCATTTCTGGGAGAACTCTTACAAATTCCAACTATTTCGGGCAAATCCTTGAAAGCGTCAATTGTCAACGCTTTTTTAGAGCCTTTCCGTGAAGCATGAAGCCAATATGCAAAACCAAATTCTGAGTCACGAACAGCTGGAAGGAAAATTGGCACTTTCGCTTCATACGCCGCCCGCAAAATTGAGTTTGAATCGTTAAGCCGCTTGCCTAATTCCCATGCAAACTCGTTTGAAGATAGACTTCTTCCATTGCTTTCAGCTGCTATTTCGTCGTATATCTCTGCAAGCCTATAATCCAGCTTCGTGTAGTCTTCCTCTGGCACAAAAACATCGTATATGCGGTATATGTGGTACTTGTAGAGAATATTATCATCCACGCACCAGTATCCTTTGTAATGGTGACCGCCGAAGGCTTCTATTGCATCGTGAACCATGTTTGCACCAGTGCTTACCACCACATCGATATATTTTTCGCGGATCAAATCCGCAATCAGCGAACGCATCCCAGCTGGAACAACAGCCCCAGCCAAAGCCAAGAATATGGTACATTTTTCATCTCGCAACATCCGTTCATAAACATCACAAGCAGTAGAAAGTCTTCCAGCCCCAAAGGAACCCGAATTCTTGAACTGCTGAATTAACTGGTCTACAGTCAATTTTCCATTAATTTTTATGTGCTTTACAGGCTCTCTAAGAAAATCTCTCCGCTCCATTAATTTTAACACCAAGCTTCATTCTTCTAGTTAATTAAAGAAAAGTGTTTCTATTATTTTAAGAAAAGCCAGAGCGAAGAGCATTTTAGCTAAAATAAATTCAAATACTTGTAAAGGTTTTGTCGCTATGAGCAAGGCGCTCTTCGAAATTCCAACTTCGGTTCCGCTTGTAGGCAACATAACCTTCGGACTAATTGACAGAGGAACAAACGTAATCCAAGTACGTCCCATATCAACCTGTCCGCTTTCATGCATATTCTGTTCCACAAACGCTGGTCCAAAATCAAAAATACGCCAAACAGAATACGTTGTGCCTCTCGACTATTTGGTTGAGGAATTCAGGAAAGTCGTTGCTTTTAAAGGTGGAAACCGCATTGAGGCGCATATAGATACTGTTGGAGACCCTGTTACTTATCCGAAAATTGTAGATCTCATTTCTTATTTAAGCCAAACAGACGGGGTAGAAACTGTCTCCATGCAAACACACGGTTCAATATTGAACGCGAAACTCATGGATAGGCTTTCTGACGCTGGTTTAACACGCATAAACCTGTCATTAGACGCCTTAGAACCTAGATTGGCTAAGGAATTGGCTGACACCGAATGGTACAACATCAGAAAAATGATTGAATTGATGAATCATGTCGTTTCAAACACCAAAACCAATTTGCTCGTTGCCCCAGTTTGGATTCCAGGAATAAACGACTCAGAGATTCCAAAGATAATACGTCTAACAATTGACACAAACAAAAGCAAAGCCTTTCCACTGTTAGGAATTCAAAAATACGAAATCCACAAGCACGGAAGAAAGGTTAAAGGGCTTAAGCCACTTTATTGGAGAAGATTTTATGAACAATTAAGGATTTGGGAAAAAGAGTTTAAAATTAAGCTTTTGCTCGACGCAAAGGATTTTGGAATTCATAAAAGAACCATGCTTCCAGTTCCATACAGAAAATTTGAAACGATTAAAATTGAAGTGGTCGGGCCTGGATGGCTTAGAAGAGAGAAGTTGGCAATCACTCAAAGGGGAGACAGAAGTTTAACGCTTATTAACGCTGAGGAGATTCCGATAGGAACCAGATTGAAGGCTAGGATTGTTGCTAATAAGCATAATATTCTGATTGCGGAGCCGGTTTGATCCTGCGTTGCGCAGAAAAAGATTAAAGCTATTTAACCACTAAAACTGGGCAAGGCGAGTTCCTTATAACCCCGTCGCTAACACTTCCCAAAAGTATTTCTTTTATCTTGCTTATGCCCCTAGCACCCATGACTATTAGATTAAATTTGCCTTCCTTTGCTGTTTTGGCAATTTCCTCAGCTATCTGTCCTTCTAGGAGCATGGTTTCAACCTGAATCTTTTCAGCCTTGACTTTTTGTTCGCCTTCAGCTAGAATTTCAGCGCCAGCCTTTCGTGTTGCTTCAATAAGTTTGGAAATCTCTGCTGGCATCATAACCGGAACCCCAGGAGGCGTTAGTGCGGTTGATTCGGGAATTAAGATGGGTCTGGCAGTGACGGAATATGCGTGGATTAATGTTATTTTTCCGTTAAATTTTTTAGCTATTTGAATGGCGATCTCTAACGCTCTTAGCGAGTGCTCGGAACCGTCCAACGGAACTAGAATCTTCTCAAATAACGACAACCAACCTCACCTAAAGTTCTGTATATTACTTTTCAGATATAACCTTTGAAGTTTTTAATAAAAAAATGGGAGAAATTTAGGTTGTCAGTTGATGAAGCTTGTTTGCGAATGCATTGATTATGCTTTGATATCTTGTTGTTATTGTGCCCAACTTCTTTCTTTGTTTGATTGCAATTGCTACTGCTATGAAGGTTAACATTATCAGTATTAATGGAAGAATGTTTGGTTGGAACTCTGGAATGATCCATGTGCCAATTATTTCAATCATATGCTCTGAATGCGAGTAGTTTAAGTGTATGAAGACATACTCAGCGTTTTCGGTTACAGTAAAGTTCTCTGAAGTCAGTGTGACCCCGTCAAGTTTGACAGTCCAGTTTCCTAATGCAGCGTATAACAGTGCCTGTGGAATTGTTATTTCAGAGAATCCTGTTCCTGTTGTTCCAGTAACGTTGAAGCTTATGCTTTTTGTGCCGGAGGTGAATTTGAATGTGTCTAAATTGACCGTTGAGTTTGTGAAGATTGGAACATAATAGGTTGTTCCAAGATAATCTATCACTCCTTGATAGGCTATCCGGAAGTGTAAGTCTTTTAAGCTGCTCATGGTAACATTTTGCCAAATCATAGCCTTATAATCGTACGATGTTGTGTCTGGAATAGGCACAGTGCCAGGCGTGTACAGAAGAATTGTGTGTGTTCCGTTAAAACCGGCCGTTACAGTTATTTTAAGTTTCTCGAATTCTCTTGGCGGTTCGTATGGGTCTTCACTTGTCATGTTGAAGAATCTGTAAAGTTTGAATCGTATGAAGTCTATTTCGTCTTTTGGAGGCCGCACAATTGCTCCGTTGAAGGTGATGTACATCCAGTCTTTGCCTATGTTGTACTCCGCTGAAAAGTTGCTGACATCTATCTCTGTCTCGTTTAACATGCGAAGCTGCCAATTCAGCATCATTGGAGCTGTTGCGTTTAAATAGTCTATGTAGAAGCGTTTTGTATGGCTTATTTGTGCTTTCAAATCACCTTGTAAAATCCAGTCTATGTCAAAATTTGCTGTTCCATTCACGTAGGTGCATGTGACATTAGAAGATGTTAGCGTGCAGTAGGTTGTATTGACATAGGATCTAAATATTTCTTGCAAGGGTGGAGGCACGGTTTCTGGCAAGATTGGGATTATGTCATCTTCTAACTGTGTTATGTTGGCTAAAAGCGAAGCGTCTAAATCCAGTCTTTGTGCGTCGCTTGAATAGGATGCGTTGAGACTGAAGTCTTGGATTGCGTATGCTGTTGCGTTTGCGATTTTAAGGAATGCTTCTATTTGTGGCTTAAATTCAGGTGGCATTGACGGAGGCAAAGCGGGAGGTATAAATTGTAATGCGTTGCTCCACAAAGCCTTGACGTCACTTGCTATGTGCAAATCTAATGTTGCTATTCCAGATGCATAATAATTCAGTAGCAAAGAAGCGTTGGCAGAGGACAAGACTGAATGCAGAGCCGCGTAGAGGGTTGAGTATGCTTCCTCTGGGTCATATGGGTTTATCATCTCGGCAAGAAGTCTTGCAAAGAAACCTGTGAAATTCCCATGAATTGTTGCAGTGTACTCGATGTCAGTGCCATTGAATCCGTCGGACCAATCAACTTTTGTCGTGTTTAGCTGAGTGCATTCAAGTAAGCCCCAAGTCGCATTGTAGACTAAGCCCGTTGGTCCCGGAATTGTATCATTAAATTGAGCAAGCATTTGTTCAAGTATTGTGGAGTTTATTTCCATACCAAAAAAGTCGCCATATGTTACATTGACGTTACCCGTAAGGTAGAGATCTGTTTTGTTACCATTAAAGTATACTCTGACATCGCCTAGTGTGAAGCCTGGAAGTGTGTGGAAAGTAATATTTCCATTAATTTCGTTTCCTATGTAATCTGCAAGTACTGAAAAGTCGCTAATGTTGAGTGGAAACAGCATGGAACTGTAATACAAGGGTATTTCTGTTACTCCTCCAAGTTCCACATCGAGCAAACCGCCTGTGTATATACTATTGAATGTGAAGCTGCTTGCGTTGAATGGGTAAGTTGAGCTCCCTTCTGGAGGCATGAACAATGTAGCACCTAACGAGGCGTTCAAAAGGCCATTGTTGTATTTTGAGGCAAAATTCGCTGTAAGAGAGTCAAGCGGCCACGCATACATGTCGTCTTTTGGAAAGATAACTGTGCCATTAGCTGAGCCCATTGTTGTTTCGCCAATTGTTGAAATATTCAGCGTCGTGTTCACTTGTGGGCCCATGTTTTGTGGGTACATGTGTGTAAAGTTGAATGTCCCACCGACGCCTGTCGTGCCGTTTGGGTAGACAATGAAGTTAAGTTGCATGTCTTTTGAGGGAGCGTTGAAAAGCGTGTAATTGTATTTTTTCGAAAGAGAAGCGGATGGAATTTGACCTAGTTGTACGTAAGGATATGTGCCTTCATATAGACGTATTTCGCTAACGTTTGTTGGGCTGAAATGTTCATACGCAATCCTTGGTCCATCACAATTCAAATTAACCGTGTGGTTGCCGACGTCAAAATCTGCCTCCATTGATTGATAGATATATAGATAATTGTAACTGCTGTTTACCTTTTCCATCAACGCCGAAACAGAAACCTCGTATCTTCCAGCCTCTGTGACATTGATTTCAACCCCAATCTCAAGATAATCAAACAAGCCATCGCCGTCGGCGTCAACGCCTCTGTCGGAGATTTTTCCCGTTAGGAGTGCATGCGATTCGAAATCCACGTAATCATAGGAGGTCGAAAGAGGCAGGTTTGAAAGCTTGTCAAGAACTAACCCAAGTTCCCAAGAGTATATTTTCATGAATCCGATGTATCTCGGATTGAAATGTTGTGCGTAAATGTATGCGCCATAAACAGTCAGATTCACTAGCTGAACGCCGATGTTAAAATAGCCTGCCACAGATTGGTATACGTAAAGGTAGTGAAAAGCATCATCAACAAGACTTTCTAGCTCCACATTGTAGTTGCCCGCCTCAGTGAAATTGATTTCTACACTTATCTCCAGATAATCGTATTTTGGGTCTGAGTCGATGTTAACGCCTTTGTCATAAATTGTTCCAGTGAAATAGGCGAGTGTTTCAAACTCGTTATAGTTGTATAGGTTGCTCAAGTTGAGATTAAGTTTGTATTCAAGTGTGTCATATCCGTAACCTTCAGAAATGGAAAGGGATATCGAGTTAACCATAGAAATATTAGTCGCATGTGAAGCGTATATTGGCGCTCCATGGAGTGAAACGTTTAAGACTTGAATTCCAGGAGAGAGATAGTCTTCAGTGTAATCGTAAACGTCGTATATGTAATAGTAGGACGTGTTAATCAATCCTGACACATAAACTTCGTAAAATGCAGCATCTGAAACGTTTATTTCCACTCTAACTTGTAGATAGTTAAAAAGGCCATCCGAGTCCGTGTCAACGCCTTCATCATAAATTGTGCCTGTTAAAACTGCTCCTGTGTCAAACAATATGAAGTCATAAGTTTGGTGTAGAGGGATATAGTTTCTATAGTCTAGTGTTTGGTAATGTTCATCATAAAGATAAACTCCGTAGATGGCGTTTGGGCTAAATTTGTGTGCATATAGTTTTATTCCGCTGAATGATAAACTGACATTTTGAGACCCAGCATCCAGATAAACCGTATTTGAATTGTAAACCCAAAAATAATAATTGTACTCGTCTCTTAGCGCATCCCCTGTGACTGTGTAATATCCAGCCACAGAAACATTGACTTCCACTTCAACAACTAAAAAGTTGTAAAGTCCATCCGCATCCGTGTCCATTCCATAATCATAAATGACTCCAGTCAATTTAGCATTAGACGCATACACTGCTGGCAAATTACCTAATATCGGTGCAAAAACTGCAAATATCACTAGCATTATCGCGATTATTGCCAAAATTTTCTTTCTCATTTATTCTCACTTTATTCCGATTCCTATTCAACACTAGTCTATGAATGTTTTATATATAGTTTTTATGATAACTCCTAATTCAGGAGAGTTCTTGAAACGCTGTTGTTAACTCTTTGCTTCCGCAATCTGTTCCGAAGAAAAATGCGAACAATATTATGCATTATAGGCGTGGCGCTGGCAACAACATTCGTAATAGCTGTGGGCGCCACAACAATGCGATATACAACAGTGATTAAAGAAATGAACGTGCTTTTCAGCGGACAAATCATGGTTGTAAGCAAAGACGCAATCATAATTCAGGCGATTCCAATAACTCGTGGTTCCTTCCCAGAAAGCTTAGCTGACGAAATAAAAGAAAACATCACGGAAGTAGACGAAGCCGTTCCAGTCTTATTCATAACATCCATAAATTTCGAAAATATACTTGAGCCCATTCCCCCTAATTTCACTTTGGGAATACCCGTGGAACAATGGAAAATGATGCTTGGGTCAACCCCGCTAAAAGGGAATGTTGGACATTTTCCAACAAACGAGTCAAGCAATGAAGTTGTTGTAGGTCCTTCGTTGGCAGACCAGTATAACTGGACCGTAAATACAGAAATAACAGTGAAGGGTTATAACCTGAATATTACTGGTATCCTGGACACGAAACTAGCTTTGTTAAATCGTTGTGTTGTGATGCCACTTAAGTTGGCGCAAAAAATCTTCACCTACCCCAACAGCGTTAACATAATAACGGTGAAGCCCCTTCAAGGATACCCGCAAGAAAATTTGACAGATGCTATAGAAAACCAAATATCATATGTTAGTGCTTTGACAGAAGACGAAAGGAACGACATGATTCAGCCCATTCTCGCTCAAGTTGAGACATGGAACCTCGGCATACAAACCGTGGTTTTCATTATGAGCTTGATACTTGTGATGACCGTTACCCTCATGAGCGTTTCAGAAAGGCGCAGAGATTTCGCAACCTTAGACGCCATGGGCGCACCGTTAAATCACGTGTTCCGCTTGGTCATCCTTGAAACTTCATTAATCGGTGTTTTAGGCGGCACTTTGGGCATATTCTTCGGCTCCTTAACGGCTCTTGTTTTAGCCAGCCTTTACACGAACATTCCGCTTGCACAGTTTTTCCCAAGCATACTTGAGATTGTCCCACCGTCTTATATGCTGGAAATATTCGGCGCAATCATCGTCGTCTGCTGCGTCGGAGGAATAATTCCAGCGATAAACGCGATTAGAATGCGGATAGCAGAAGTCTTGAGGGCCGAGTACTAATGAGAATCAGAACAACAGATTTAACGCGCATATTCCGTTTAGGCCCATCAGAAATAACCGCTGTCAACAAAGTTAATCTAGAAATTAATGAAACAAATTTCATAGCGATGGTTGGGCCTTCAGGCTCAGGAAAGTCCACACTGCTAAACCTCTTAGGATTAAACGATTACCCAACTTCAGGAAAAATTTTCATAGATGGCGCAGATATTTCTCTTCTATCAAGTGGCGAACGTAGAAAAATTAGGCTTTTCCGCATGGGCTTTGTTTTCCAAACCTTCAACTTGCTGCCAACATTAAACGCCTTAGAAAATGTGGAGTTACCCATGGCTTTAGCTGGTAAATCTCGAAAAGAACAGAGAAAGAAGGCTTTGAAGCTTCTCGAAGCTGTTGGTTTGGGCAATAGACTTTATCACAGACCCAAAGAGTTGAGCATGGGTGAAATGCAGCGTGTAGCAATAGCAAGGGCGCTTGCCAACAGCCCAGAAATAATAATTGCTGATGAGCCTACCGGCGAGCTTGATTCTAAAACTGCTAAGGAGATAATTGCATTACTTTTTGACATAAACAGGAAAGAGAAGACAACTGTGATTGTGGCGACGCATGATGAAAAAATAGTTGATGTGGCGGATGCAATCTACACTATTCATGATGGCGAATTAAAACCAGAAGAATAAAACGGAATATTTTTATAGTAACGAAAAGTCTATGGATTTAATTTTTCCTTTCTGGTCCACGATAATTTCGAATTTTTCAGCCCAAGGATGCCCTTCCAAATCTATGGGGCATGTGCCTCTAATCACCCAAACCTGGTCCTTCTGCTCAACTGTTGAAATATCCACTTTTTCGGTGCTTTTTCTCTTCTTGAGAAAATCAACCGCTATTTGATGGGCAAGCTCTTTTGACACGCTACTCATTTAATTTTCCTCCAAACATCGTCTTAATTATTCCGAATCGGATAGCATTAAGGGTTATGAATGGAAAATCGTTAGTTAAGTTAAACATGGTCTGAACAGTGTACATATG
>CAZLCE010000028.1:0-10509 GCA_964558305.1 uncultured Candidatus Bathyarchaeia archaeon | reverse complement strand
TGTTAGTTGTGGGTCATCGAAAACGTGTCTACGGATAAACCTAAACCAATGTTAAGCTCCAAATCATGACTGTTTTGCCATTAAATTTGTGTTCCAATTTTAGCCTCTTTTGCAAATTGTCAAAATTGGCCTTCTTTAACTAAAAAAGCCTTAAAATAAACCTGAAATAGGGATGCTCCGGGCGGGATTCGGACCCGCGTCTCCGGCTCGAAAGGCCGGAATACTTGACCGGGCTATACTACCGGAGCCCCTTTATGTCGGAGCATCATGCAAGATGATTTTTCACTCGAATAAACCTTATCCTTCAAGAGCCGTGTTTAGGCATTCTTTAAGTGGTGCAAACATCGTTTCCGCCCTGTTTAGCGTGGGCGCGTAATGGGCTGTTTTTGCAGAGTTTGTCATTATCGTCTTTATTCCAAGTTTCTCAGTCCACGTGACTACTACGCACGTGTCGGTAATTACGTGGCCTCCGCTTTGCTCTATTTTATCTGTATTTTCCGCAGCTTTCGCTTTAACGTAGCGTGAAGTGCAAACCCACAGTTCAGTTCCATTCTTGACTTTCCTGTCACCTATCAAATTCGCAATCTGTCCAATTTCATTCAGAGAGCAATGTGGACACCCTAGGAATACAAGATCAGGCTTTGATTTTGAAGCAGTGGACAAGTTTTCCATTGTGTGTTTTATTTCTTTGGCTTCTATGCTCATTTTCTCAATTTTGTTCACTTTTATTGATGCGTCTTCAAGATAAAACATGTTTATCATACCCGTGGACGCAAGCCCAGCGCCCAGCTGTTTCAGATTGTCTTTTGAAGCGTTTTTCAAGCCTTGGATTAATGGGATTTTTTCTTCCAAAATTTTGCCCAAGCAGATTCCTAAAGCGCCGAATTCTGTTTCGTTTTGAAGTCGAGTTTCCAAAGTGACTACAACCTTTGGTTGCCGATTTTCAGCCTTGTGTACTCCGTAATTAGGAGTTTTTCCAATGATCGCTGCAGCAAGCGCACTTGGTCCCCCTTCACGATTTGTCCATGCTCCAAGAACAGAATTGGCATAAACCACTGCTGAAGATTCAGCCCACGCCAAATGGGAACTTCGCTGCGGCTCTTCTAGATAATAGGGCGTGCACGTTAAAGACTGGTTGAAGCCCATTTTTTCATACTGTCTAAGAACGTTCAACTGTTTTTTGCGCAAATCTTCATCGAATCTTTTGCTTATGTATTCAGTATCAAGGCTTTGCGGATTCAAAGTTGCTTTGACTTTTGTCTTTCCGTTCGCATCTGCTAATGCTTTCAGAAATTCTGTTGGCGCGTCTCCCAACGTCTTGTAGGAGACTCCAGAAACATGCGCTGAGCTTATTGGAATAAGTTTTTCAGCGTTAAAAAGTTCGCCCAAGCGAGCAAGGATTTTTATGCATATCTGGTTTGCCCAACCGTGCTCGCCGTCGTATATGTGTTCTTCCTCTTTTGTTAAATGCATGCGCGCCTAATTCTCCTTTCTTTTCAAAATTTTAATAAAACCCTCGTAGGCATTGACGTCGACTACATCACCAGTTTTAACCCGTTTAATGTCTATTTGGTCAATCATGGGAACATTAGCTATTATCGCACCTACAACTACGACTGGATCGGCTGTTTGGTTGATTATTGCCTTCGGCGCCAAGTTTTTCTTGGCTAGAGAATATAGCACATAACTGCCAACAGTTGAGCCATGTCCATGTGGAAAGCATAAAACCTTATCTTTTACGCATTTTCCGCACAAATCATGGTTTTTTTCAATAATTTTACCGTCTGCTGGATCAACTCCTCCCAAGAAACTTATTGGTTTTGCAGAGACCAACGCTTCAGCTTTACACTGGCCTTCAACAATTACTCGCCCTTTCAATTTTGTTTCGCGCATTTTGAAGCACTTCAATAGGATATTTTCGCTGTTGAGGGGATTCTGCCCAAGATCTTTGACGCCGCATCGCCTACTTTTTCACGGTTTTCCTCGTCCGTGTAAACGCGTAATATGTTAATGAAACCCTTAAGAGTTTCAAAAATCTTTGAAATTTCGCTTAACCGCTGCGGGATTTTCTTGTTTTCTTGTGTTTTTAGGAATACTGGTATTTCCATAGATTCCATGAGAACTGAATGATGGTATGGAACTGATGGAACTGTTGGCACATCTATTATCACAGCCTCCGTTTCCACTTTTGCCTCTTTTGCTATTTCAGCTTGAAGTTGCCTTCTGTGAGCCTCGCGACCGAAAATATTTGAAACCATGGTGTCTTTTTCGTAGAAGGTTCTTTCGTAGGCGCATTTGAGCATTCTTCTTCTTTCAAGGTTCCGTATAATTTCACTCGATTTTCTGCATTTTTTCAATGCAGTCCACACCGTGTAATCATCCATTGCCAAGTATTCCTCTGCAGTCTTGAAATCTGTTAATCCAAGTTCTTCATTTGCTTTTTCCATAGCCATCGCAAGCATTATTTGGGCTGCTCTTCCAACGCGGTGGAAGTATATGCTTTTGAAGGATTCTATTCTAGCTATTATAAGAGATTCAAGGGCTGATAATGCTCCTAAGTCTACTGCCAAGTTTTCGCCCAACACATCTAAAGCATGTATTAATCGGAAAATGTCGATGTAGCCGTATTCTGCGCCAGTGTGATGTGTATCTCGCACAATAAAGTCTAGTTTGTCCACATCAACGGAGCTGCTTATTATTTGGTTCAAAAAGGCTTTTTTGGGTTTGTGAAGTTTTCCTATTGCTAGTTTTCCAACATCTTTTGGTCTGTAGCCCATCCTGCTTAGCGAGTCTCTCAATTCGCCTTTTTCAATAATCCACGCCGTAATATCCTCATGCGTCTTGTCAAGCTCTTTAATTAGTAAATGTTCAAAAACATGCGAAAAAGGGCCATGTCCAACATCATGAAGCAAAGCAGCAATCTTGACCATTTCCGCCTCTTCCTCAATTATATGCTTAGAAATGTTGGGGTTTTCCACAACCCTGCCAGCTAAAAACATGACTCCGACAGAATGCTCAAAACGAGTGTGATTTGCCCCTGGATAAACGTATTCTGCGCCTGCAAGCTGACGTAATCTCCGCAATCTCTGGACAGAGTATGAATCGATGATTTCTTTTTCGTTTTCTGTTATGTAAACGTATCCGTGCACTGGATCTTTTATTTCACCCCAATAGTTCTTCGACATCCACATTTTCTCCAAGTTTCTTTTTAGATAATTATTAATTTATATTACTCTTATAATGTGTAACGCTTAATGCCTCCGGGGGTTTAGAAGATGAGAGACAAGGGCTTTTTCATTTGTGTTGAGGGATTAGACGGCTGCGGAAAAACTACGCAAACAAGGCTGCTGGTAAAGAAGTTAAAGAAAAGTTACGATGCCGTTTACACGGTTGAACCCAGCCGTGGCAAAATAGGAACATTTATCAAAAAATACTGCTTGCATGGGAAAAAACGTCTTTCAAGCATTGTCGAAGCTTTACTTTTCGCAGCAGACCGTTTTGAACATGTGGAGAATGAGGTTCTACCTGCTTTGAATGAGGGAAAGCTTGTGATTTCTGATCGTTATGTGTATTCTTCTTTAGCTTATCAAGGAGCAACCGGACTTGATTTGGAATGGATTAAAAAGATAAATGAGCATGCATTGCACCCTGACCTTGCCATCTTTATTGATGTTGACCCGGAGATTGTGATTCAGAGACTGAAGCGTAAAAAATCAGTTATGGAAACCTTGGAAACGCAACGAAAGGTGCGGGAGGTTTACATGAGATTTGTCGAAAATGGAGAGCTTATCAAAATAGATGGAAACAAGTCTAAAAGAGAAGTTGCAAACGAAATTTTGACATCAGTCCGTGGGTTTCTGGAAAAAGCCTGCTAATAAACTTCTGAAGCCTTTACTATTTTCTTAGAGAATCTCTCATTGATTTTGCTGGCGACAAAACTGGTTATCTCTTCAGGTGATATGTGCATTGGGCCTCTTTCATGGAAAGCCTCCATTCCCATAGTGTTTTTGTTGAAAGTGAAGCGTAGTATGTAGTAATCGAATTTTAGCGGAGTTTTCTTTTTGTTTTGCGTTTTATAATATCTTATCGAGCAGAGAAAGTCCATAGTTTGGAAGGGTTTTTTCTGTATAACCTTTAGAACTCTGTTCTTTTCTTCATTATTTAGATAGTTGAAATTGTTGGCTTCGGCTATCCCAAATTCGAAAACAACGGTACATTGAGGCAGTGAGGGATTTGCAACATCTTCTATGGCTAGACTTTCGTTGCTTAGCTGATGGAATATTTGTATTAATACTTGTTGAAGCCCTTTGTTTGAAATTGAAGTGTTAAAACGCGTTATTCTGTGGGGGTTTTTTGGAAAGTTTTCGTAGAAACCAAGCATGCAAAGGACACCTGTCATGTTCTTTTCATTTTTCTTACTTTTTCAAGGTTTTCCAATAGTTCTGAAAGCGTCTTGCCCAGTTGTTCCAATTCCTCAACGTTTTCAGTGTGTTGCAGTTTGTTTTGTATCTCTTGAACCTTAGCCAAAAGTGTTGCTTCAAGATTTTCTAGGGTTATGGAACTTGTTATTCTTGTCGGTTCTTCTCCTTCCTTCACTACTACGACTTTTTTTTCGCATTTTGCACACCAAAGTGTCCCATCTTTTAACTTGAAAAGTGGAGTGGCGCACGCGGGGCAGGCTAAGTCTGTTAGGGTTGAACCTTGGCGCAGGAGGTCAGCCATTTTTTTAATGTGTTTGTCTTCTGCCTTTTCTCTCGACAAGTTTTAAAACCCCAAAGTAAATAGGTATGAAAGCCTATATAACAAGATTACCAGAAAATTTGGGGGTGTCGTGTGTGGTTAGGAAGAAGAAATTGGAGGAGTATGAAGAGAGGATAAAGCAGGCAACTGCTGTGCTTGGTTTGGTTTCTGAGGATAATACGACACCTAGAAATATTAGACGCGCGGCAAAAGACTCCATTAATGCTTTGCAAACAACGGAATACACGCCTGCTGTTAAAGCCTCAAACGCCATATCAATATTAGATGAAATTTTACAAGACCCAAACATGCCACCTTATACGCGTGTGAAACTGTGGAACGTAATGAGCCTACTAGAAGCAATAAAAGATTAATATGCAAATGTAAACGATTACTTTCCATTTTCGATTTAAGAGGTGTGTTAAATGAAAATATTCCCTTATCAAAAAGTTGAAGCAAAGACCGCTGAAGAAGAAGGAGCCTCAAAACTAAAAGTGCGATGGCTCATCACAAAAGAGATGGGTGCTCCAAACTTTGCGATGAGATTATTCGAAATGGAGCCA
Organism: uncultured Candidatus Bathyarchaeia archaeon; assembly: GCA_964558305.1. Lineage (GTDB taxonomy): Archaea > Thermoproteota > Bathyarchaeia > Bathyarchaeales > Bathycorpusculaceae > CAZLCE01. The sequence goes on along the minus strand of CAZLCE010000028.1, from coordinate 5,206 downwards.
AGCGGAAACAGCCCTTTTCACAGCCATCCTTGGGAACATGAAGTCTTCATCTTAGAAGGCGAAGGACTCGTAGTCGGTGAAGAAGGAGAAAAAAAGTTTAGACCTAGCGATGTTGTTTTCATTCTTCCAAACGAGAAACATCAATTCAAAAACAATGGAGAGAAAACTGTAAAATTTCTCTGCCTCGTACCCATAAAAAAGTGACAGTCTCCAAAAGGGGCTGAACTAGTTTTCTGTATTAATTGTTCGCTAAAAATATATGCTAGTTGTTACATGTAGTTCTGGGTTTCAGGTGAGCAAGCCCTTTGAAGTATGATGTAATAATCGTTGGATCAGGTCCAGCAGGAATATTTTCAGCCCTAGAACTTACAGAAAAAACCAAATTAAGCGTTCTTATGTTGGACAGAGGTCCAGACATAAACCAGCGAAAATGTCCAGCAAGCCGCGGGTTCGAATGCGTCCACTGCGACCCATGCCTACTTTTGTCTGGTTGGGGCGGCGCAGGAGCATTCAGTGACGGGAAACTTACATTGTCTGCCGAAGTGGGCGGTTGGCTTAACCAATACGTTTCATCAGAAGAACTTGAAAAACTCGTAAAATACGTTGATGATATCTATTTAAAATTTGGGGCAACCGAGCACGTTTATGGAGGAGACATTGAGAAAGTAGAGGAAATTGAGCGTAAAGCGTCTTTGGCTGGTTTAAAGCTTGTTCGCCAGAAGATTCGCCACATGGGAACAGAAAGATGTGCGCAAACTCTTCGAAAAATGCGCCAAGAATTAAATGGCAAAGTTGAAATCAAACCAAAAACAGATGTTAAAGGGCTTATAGTGAAGGATAACACTGTTGAAGGTGTTGAAACAGGAAAAGGTGAAAAATTCTTCGGAAAATACGTAATTGTTGCGCCAGGAAGAAGTGGCGCGGAATGGCTTCAGTCAGAAGCACAAGCCTTAGGTTTGAAGACACTTAACAACCCGGTTGATGTTGGAATAAGAGTTGAGGTTTTGGCTTCTGTCATGGAAGAATTAACAAGCGTTCTATATGAACCTAAACTCATTTACTATTCAAAACATTTCGATGATCAAATTCGCACTTTCTGTGTTGCACCTTACGGTGAGGTCATAACAGAATCCTACAATGGAGTTTTAACCGTTAACGGTCAAAGTTATGCAGAGCGGAAAACAGAAAACACAAATTTCGCCATTCTGGTGAGCACATCTTTCACCGAACCGTTCAAGGAACCAATAGCCTACGGAAAATACGTTGCTAGGCTTTCAAACCTTCTCAGCGGAGGCGTAATAATACAACGTTTAGGCGATTTGGAATCTGGACGAAGGTCAACAAACGAAAGAATCTCCCGAAGCGTAGTAACTCCCACTCTAAAGAATGCCACACCTGGCGATTTAAGCTTCGTTTTGCCGTACCGCTATTTAGCCGACATAAGGGAGATGCTTCAAGCCCTAGATGAAATAGCCCCAGGAATACATTCAAGAGACACGCTTCTATATGGTATTGAAGTGAAATTCTACTCTTCAAGACTTCAATTGAACAACAGCCTAGAAACCAAAATACACAACCTATTCACCATCGGCGATGGAGCCGGCGTCACGAGAGGACTGGTTCAAGCGTCAGCGTCGGGCATTATTGTGGCAAGAGAAATAATAAAGAGAGAAAAACCAAAGGCGTAGATGGATGTCGATAGTTCAAGAAATAAGGTGTTCGCATTGCGGGGCACCAATAGCATTTGAACCAGGCGAGATGATAGCCACATGCAAATACTGCGGCTACACAACGGTCATCGAAACCGGACAAACTTTTACTTTCGAGCATTCTATGCTGTTGAACAAGTATGATCCAACGCAAGTTGAAGAATCAATCAGGGATTGGATGCGTGCAGGTTTTCTTAAGCCTGCGGATCTTGCTAGGAGGTCGAAAATTATAGAAAAAATGTTGACATATTTGCCTTTTTGGGTTGTGTCATTAGAAGTGACGAGCAGTTATAAAGGTGTGTTTGAACGTCTAACGCCGCCAGTAATGAAGGAAGGAAAAATCGAGAAAGAGTATGATTGGCTTGTTCTTGCAAGGAAAGCATCAGAGTTTCCGACAAGAGAATATGATGTTCCATTGCAAGGAAAGATTCCATACGATTTCAGGAAAATTGAAGGTTTTGCAAAGGTTTTGAATAGCGAAATTGACAAAAATGACGCTGTTGAGCTTGCTAAGCAGCAGGTTGAGGAGCATCATCGATATTTGGCTCAGCAAGATGTTGACAGAATTATTGAGATGAAAAATGAGGTGGAGATAAATCAGGTAGTTTACTTGCATGCTCCAATATGGTTTGTCAAGTACGAGTATAAGGGAAAAGTTTACCAGTTGTTAATAGATGGAGCAACTGGAAACGCCATAAAAGGCGATATACCCTCAACTGGATTTGGAATATTCTAACGAACTTGATGTTGTGCGGCTCTACGTTGGGTCGAGGGGGTTTAGAGGTGTTTGGGGGTGCTACAAAATGCTTATATGTTTTGAAATCCGACATAGATTCCGAATCGTTAACGGAGGAATAATTGTGAGAATGAAAAAAACAATATACTTCAATGCTATTTTGGTTTGCTTGCTTATCTTCGGAGCATTATCTCAAACAGCTTATGCATTGCGTGCAACTACTTATCCTTGGGCTATGTATCGGCATGATTTGACCCATTCAGGATCGACACTCTCTTCGGCTCCCAACGATAACGATACTGTAGTGTGGACATGGTCTAGTTACTATCCAAATTCACCTGTGGTGGTTGATGGAAGAGTTATTGTGGTTAGTGGTTCCTATATGTATGCGTTGGACGAAACGACAGGAATACAGCTTTGGGGGCCTGTCTACTTCAGTGGTACATTCTATGGTACGCCGGCAGTTATGGGTGATAGAATGTATATAGGCACGATTTCTGGCTACATGTATTGCATGAATGTGACAAATGGTGGAAAGATTTGGGAGTATCAAATAACACAACCTGGGCAAATACAGACCATTCCAGCTGTTGCAAACGGAAAGGTATACTTTGGCACAACGAACAATTATCTTTACGCCTTGGATGCAATCACCGGTCTTTATGTATGGCGCTGGACGGCGGGAGGCGCAATCTACTACTCTTCACCTGCTGTTGACGGCACGTGGATTTATTTTGGCTGCGACGATGGAAAAGTCTACGCTTTAAATGACACGGGAAGTCTGCCTCAAAAGAAATGGGATTACCCCACAGGTGGCAGAATATATTCCACACCGCTAGTAGCTGACGACAAGGTATTCTTCGGATCATCTTACTTAGAGCACGCTATATTCGCCATAAACAAAACCTCAACAGGGCCAACAGGACAGCTCATCTGGAAATTTGCAATAACAGGAGGCTACAACCTCGATAATGCAGTCGCTTTCTCAGATGGCCTCGTCTTTTTCACAGCAGGTAACTCTAAAGCCTATGCTCTATACTCTAATGCTACCGTGGGAAACTACACTGAAAACGATCCTAACATTCAACTTTGGAGCCGAACAGTAGGCTCAAGTCCTAGGGACCCTGCAGTGGCCGACGGCAAAGTGTTCACGTCTGCATATAACACGCTTTATGCCTTGAATGTGACTAATGGCCAAATCATTTGGTACTATACTTTCAGCTCTACTGCATATGACCCAATAGTGGCGGACGGAAGAGTCTTCGTACCTCATTATTATGGCATAACCTGCTTTGGAGATTCTTTCCCATCAGAAACCTATCACTACACGATTAACGCTGGTGGACAAGACTGGGACATCATGCTGGCCATCAACGCAACGCCAGCGACACTTAACTCGAGCGGCTTGATCACTCTGAAGAAACTCACCTACACTCTTCAAGGGATCTCAGGAACCATTGGCATGTCAAACATAACTATTCCAAACGCATTGCTAGGCGGACCATACACTGTTACTGTTGATGGAGGGTTACCGAATGATCCACCAGGGGTAATCCTACTCAATAATGGCACGCACTCTTCACTATACTTCACTTATGGACACAGCGTCCACACAGTAGAGATTATTGGCACAACGGTCATCCCAGAATTTCCAATAGCAAATCTTCTGACAGTACTAATGCTTGCAACGATAACCACTGGTCTTTGCGCACACTACTTTAAGCGCAACCGAAAACTTGCTTAGCAAGCAAAAAAAGGCATTAAAAACCGCTCAATTCCCTTATTTCTTTTTGGCAAGTGCAACTTCTGCAGAATATATGAGGTTTTCTACTAAGAGGGTGAACCCTTTCAATACCTCCATTATATTTAGTAGACAAGCCCCAAAATTGCGGGTTTCAATCAAACTTTAAAAGCAACAATTATACCTAATACTAATGGAATGTAACTGCGAGGAATTAGATGAAAAATGAACAAAGCACCAGTCGCAAATCATTCGAATATGGTGTTGGCGCTCTTGTCGTTCTCGTAATATCTGTAGGACTTGCAGCTGTAGTTTACAGCGTGCCAATAATAGCTTTCGATCTTTTCAATGTTCCAGCATGGATTTTTGGTCCTTTTGGAGTCTACACAATCATCTACTCGTTTGCAGCTGGCAAAGAATCCACGTATTATTTGGTGTGGGGCACCATAATGTTTGCCATTGCTATAATCTCAGCGTTCTATAGCACAGTAAACCCCTTCATTATCATCGGCATTCTCGCAATTGTTCTCGCAGTTATAGGTCTTTTTGCATACTGGAGGAGTAGATCATGAGTGGAAAAGATTATTTAGGAAAGGTCCGCGGAGAGAGAAGCCTTCTAGAGAGGATTATGGGCTACATTCCAGGATACAGAGGATACAAGGAAAAAGAGCTACGAAGAGAAAGTGACCGTCTTGTGAGAATGGAAACGGTTAACAGGCTCAAGACCGCAAAAACTACTTTCCGGCGAAGCTTTGCGAATCCCATGCTTGTTCAGAAACTTTCAGGCGAAGATACATATAGATTTGAAGCGTTAACGTCTCGCTTTGATAGAGTCACACAACGCATAGACAGAGCAGTCGCAGGATACGCTGGCATGTTCGACGCTATTAAGGTTAAGGAAGATAAACTCGACACTGTCATAAAACATGACCTAGATTTAATAGAGAAAGCAGAATCCATAAAAGCCGATGTTGAAAAGGCTGTCAGCATTGAGCCAGCAACAGATGACTGGAGAACAGC
>CAZLCE010000027.1:0-10852 GCA_964558305.1 uncultured Candidatus Bathyarchaeia archaeon | reverse complement strand
AAGGGACTTAAGAACGGTTTTGTCTGTAAGGAAATACCAATAAGCTGTAATAAAAGGAAATACAACATTTCAAAATTAAAAATACTCTCAGATGGCACAAAAATTCTGAGAACAATTCTCAAAGCAAGTATAATAGGTTGCCTTTAATGATAAATAGAAGATCTATAAACTGTTCTATATTAAACTACCATATGCGTTTTTTAAGTTCAATGTTTACAGTTAGGTCTAGTGGGGGAGAAATGAAGCCAAACGTCATGGTTGCTTCGATACTGTTCGCAGGTTTACTGATAATCGTAGGAGCCAGCATAGTCCACGCAGATGGATATAAAGGCTGGTCTCCGATAAAGACAACTGGTTATGCAGTGATTTCAAACTACCAAGGAATTGATGTCCCTCTTTATCAAGATGTTGTCGTTACGGCTGGAACTACAGATATGAGTATCACAAAATGAGTATCACAAATATAGTATTCAGGTGGCATGATCCCGGCAACAATACAGTTTGGGAAGATAACGTTCCAGTCTCGGGTCCACTTACTACCCCAACTATCCCATCCAATGTTCATCAGGAAGTAATAGATTGGGCCAATGATAACACTGGTGTTCAATATCTTTATGCACAAAGCATGCATGCACCTAACGTCATCGGCGACTGGGGTGTACAAGCCTTCTTTATAGGGCCAGGTGGAAAGGAAAAAGCAGGCCTTGAAGACGTAATTCAAATCAGATCAACATCTTTTAACGTTATACCAGAACTCCCAATCATTGGCACGGCTGGAGCCGCAATAGCAATGTTTCTTGGTTTCGGATTTTTTGGCCTACGAAAGAGAAGAGCCCAATAAATAATCCATTACCTATTTTCCGATTTTCCAGAATTGTTGCGTCACTTATTGATTTAGATAGTTAAATGTGAAATGCAGGGATATTTTTGATGGAAAAGGCAAAGTATGTACCAGCTAAAGCCGCTGCAATCATAAAAACGTATTACCAGCACATTCTTTCTGCCGTTCTGATTGCGGTAGTGATTTTAATAATTTATGGGCGTGATCTTGAAATCCTTGCAAATGAAGCTTTGCAGAATGAGGCCCTCAGTCACGTCATAATGATACCTTTCTTCGTTGGCTTTCTTGTATATCTAAAGAGGGATATGGTTAAGGCTTCGTTTGCTTTGGAAAAATATCAAAAACAATCAAAAGCGAAATACGTGAATGAGCTTATTGGAGTAAGTCTATGCTTAGTCGCCTTTCTCGTTTATTGGTACGGCTCCTACACTTTCTACCCGCTGGAATATCATCTCTTATCACTTCCAATATTAATTATGGGTATTACACTCATTCTGTTCAACCTAAAAACGCTAATCATACTAATCTTCCCCATCCTATTCATCTTGTTTCTGATACCACCACCAACAGAAATTATGTACACTGCAGGCGGATTTCTAGGCAACTTTAACACCCAAGCCTCCTACACCATGCTCAAAACTCTAGGCTTGCCAGTAACATTGTCCACAGCCTATGGATCTCCAACAATAATGCTAACAACCTCCGCAGGACAACCCACATCCTTCACAATTGATCTACCATGCTCAGGAATTTACACCCTGATAGCCTTCATAATGTTCGCCACTTTCCTAGCAATTGTTGCTCTGGCTCCAGTTTACAAAAAGCTTACAATATTTATAATTGGATTTTTCGTATTTGAAATCCTGAACATTTTCCGCATAACAACCATCATTTCAGTAGCCTACTGGTTAGGTGAACAAATTGCCATGCTCATTTTTCACACAGCAGCAGGTCTAATACTCATCTTCGTCGGAATGATGCTCACTCTTTTCGCATCGGAAAAATTTTTGAAAATACAAATTTTCCCCACAACAAAAGAACAATCGTCATGTCCAAAATGTAAAACAAGTCAAGACATCTTCTGTCTAAACTGCGGAAAATTCTTCCATCCGCTCAAGAAAAAAATTTCACAAAAATTTTGGACGAAACTTCTTCTCTTGCTCCTAAGTTGCTCCATAGTAGCATTAAGCATTAACGCGCCCACATTTGCCATTGCCCAAGGACCAATCGAAGTCACATCAAACTGGGAAAACGCAACCAATGTTTTTCCTCAAATATCCAATTATCAATTAAAATTTCTTTATAGGGACATAAACTACGAAAGAATAGCCCGACAGGACGCTTCACTGACATATGCTTATTTTCCGCCGCCTAACTCTTCAATCCCTGTAGTCTACGTACTTGTAGGCGTTGCAGACAGCATCTCAAATCTCCACAGTTGGGAAGTATGCCTAGTAACTTGGCAAACAGGTCAAGGCCAATACCCCTCAGTATCAGTGTTAGATTCAAGAGACATACAATTGCTGCAAGACGTTCCCATAATAGCCCGCTATCTAGTCTTCGAAAACCCACAAAATTACACACAAGTCACGCTATACTGGTACGAAAAAGTAACATTCAAAACAGGAATCACGGTCCAACAAAAATATGTCAGAATGAGCTTAATAATCTTGACGCAAAACTCGACAAATTATCCGCAATTAGAAGACGAACTATTGAATTTTGGACAAACAATAGCATCTTATTGGGAACCCTTGAAAATCCAATCATTAATTTCTCTAGGAGTACCCGCGCAACAACTGTTGTTAGCTCTTTCAATAGCCTTTGTAATAATAACAAAAACAGCGCAATCCTCCGCTGAATGGAGAAAGAGAACGAACAACCTAAAAATATTCAACAACTTTGCATCTCCAAAAGAGAAGCTCGTGCTTCAAACAGTTTTAAACTTAGCCAAAGAAAAGAAAACGATGGAAACAAGAGACATCAGCGCAGCTGTTAAAGAAACACTTGGAAAATCCGTTAGGTTTGACGATTTACTGAATACGTTAAACCAGTTGGAAGGGTACAGATTTATAAAAAAAGACATAATCTCCATTAAGAACAGACCTGTGTTAATATGGAAGACTTAAAAGATAGTTAGCTTTATGGTGTACATGAAGGACATGACATCTGAAGAAAGCCGAAACACAGAGAACAATTCAGCCCAATTAACGGCTTCACAGTATCTGCTAGAAACAATCAAACACTTGCAAGAAGAAATCGAAAATTTGAAGCTTGAACTCAGAAAGGTAAGGCGGTTCCCGTCTGGCACAATTGGCATGACGTTTGTAGCCCTAGGTGCCCTATCGCTTATCAGCTCTATATTTTATAACAACGCCGTTTTAGCCTTCATTGGTTTAGGCTTGACTTTTTGGGGCGCCCTGTTCTTCTTCATTAGACCTGTAAGATATGTCACGAGCGATCTTCTTGATTCTACCGCAATTTCATCATACTCTACAATTGATCGAATAATCAAGGACTTAAAATATAAGGGTAGAAGTTATTACATACCACCTTACCCAAAGGAAGTATATCTCCCAGAATATCTTAAGGGCCTCAAAGAAATGATAGTGTTCATTTCTGCGGACAGTGGCGTAGGCATGCCTTCAATAGAGGAGATGGCGAAGAGTAAGTTCTTACTTGAAAATCCAAAAGGAATATGCGTTGCTCCGCCAGGATTAGGTCTCCTAACTCATTTTGAAAAAAGATTACCCACGGACATCACGAAATTAGAACTTAGCGGATTATGTGAAAATCTTCCGCAAGTGATTCTTGAAAACTTTCAATTGGCAAAAGAAATTGAAATGAAAACTGAAGAAAATCAAATTTACTTGAAAATCTTTGGTTCTATATATAAAAATCTTTATGGCGGAGAAGAAAAATTGAAAAGTGTGCATTATCTTGGATGCCCTCTTGTAAGCGCTATAGCTTGTGCAATAGCCAAAACCACGAGTAAAATAGTTACGATTCAGAAGGATAGGATTTCTCCAGATGGTCAGGCAATTGAGATTTGGTATCGCCTTGTAGAAGGTTAAGAGATGAATTTTCCTCTATTAATGTCAGACATAAGCCTCTGGCTCGCTGTCATGGCAATTATCCTCTTAATAACGTCTGAATTACTATCTTCCTCTACTGAGTATATGGAGGGAATTGTGATAGAAAAAAGGCGCCTTAGACTAGTAGCCCTCGCATTCGGCTTCGGATTCATGATCACCGTCATTATGCGTGTGTTCCAACCATTTTGACTTTCAAAACTTCCTATCCAAAAAATGACAGAAGCACTAAATAACAGCTAAAGTCAAGAATAATATTATTTAAAACAAGCGCTTGCTAAAGAAAAAGTAATCTCTTGTCTGAAATTACTCTATGAATTGCATTCCTATAAAAAATGGAATAAGAATCAAGAAGTCATGTTTTTCTAAAACTAGTATTAAAGATCGATTTCAGCGGAGGTGAAATGCCTAATGAGCAAGGACCAAGCTATAGGTGGAATAATATTCATAATATGCGCAATAGTTGCCATCTTCTATGTTACCACACTCTTTTATCCTCAGTGGCTTTCAATGATCGGAATAACGGCAACAGAAACTGAAATTCAATTCTGGATTATAGCGGTGCCTGTTTTCATAGCGTTCGTCGCCATTATGGGGATAGGTGCATGGATAGGATGGACAATGGCTACAACACCACCGCCTAAGCCAATACAAGAAATTCAAACCGAAGAAAAAGAAGAGACTCCTCCAGAATAGAGGACAAGATAGTAAGTCTGAGTTTTATTCGATTGTATCTGCCAAAATTCTGCTGTGCCTTGCTGCAAACAGCGTTTGGCGATACGCTATTGGTAAATGGAAAAGTATTCCATTTTTTTTAGTATTCTGTTCCGGTTATTGTCATGTCAAAGCTGAAGGTTGCAACTCCAGTAATGTTTGACGAAATTGAGAGAGTTAAGACTGTTTGAACTATGGACGACGCGTTCAACAAGTAACCTTCACGGTTCCAGCTTACATTTATTTTACCATAGGCGCCCGTGCTCCAATTGGATGTAGTCATATTAAGCATTAGACGCGCGTTACCTTCATTTTTTATGTAGACTGTTTTATTGGCTGTTGCGCCAGGTTCTAGAAAGCCCCAATCAATTGAAGTCACATTACCAGTGCCATTGCTGTTCCAATATACACCTACTCCTACTGCCCTTACATTTCCCGTGTTTGGGATTTTTTGATTTGCCGCAAGTAGACTTGCTGCCAAAACACTCATGAAAATTGCCGTTATTGCGACTGTTAGAATGGCTCCAACCGAGATTCTTTGCATGGCCATATAAATCACGGAAGGTGTATGATATAATAAGTCTTAATAAACCTTATCGTTGATATATTGAACACAAATACACATTAAAAATTTCCGTCACACAGCAATGTGCATCATAAATCATTATTTTCCTTTAGTATTGCTAGTTCATAAGTGTTATTGGCGGCTGAATGGAATATTTTTTTGATGATTCAGTTTAGCAAAGTGCTAATTCGCTTTATTTTTTTAGTGATATTATTGTCAATTTTTGTTCTGTTCGTTGAAGCAACAACTATGAATTTTACGGTGCACGGGGGCGAAGAAATGACCAAACAAATCAGCCTCGCGGTTGAGGATCACGTTGTGATAAAATTTACTGTTGTGGGACAAACTGAAAGCGTATTAAATTTCTATATAGTTTGTTCTAATGGAACTCTAAGAGAATTTGGCAACATGATAGGCACGTTTACTTACTCCTTTATTTGTAATGAGGCTGGAGAATACGTTTTACATTTTTCTAACAAAGATTTTTCAGAAGATAAGCTTGTAACATTAAACTATGAAGTGGGACATTATATTTTTGGAATTCCGCAGATGCTTTTCCTAGCCATAATAATCGCGTTAGTCTGCATGGCGGCTGTGGCAACTTTCATCTTTATGAGCAAACCTCACTAAGCATTCGAATATTAATTTGAATTACTTACGCCTAATCTTGTTTTAAACCATGTAAATGATTTATATCGATTCACAATTAATACCAGTAAACAGTGAAAAACTTTGCTTATAGCAAACCGAGATTTGTTAATTCCAGCCAGAAGGAAAGCTTACGCAGTTGGCGCCTTTAACATCAACAACCTTGAAAGCTTGTTAGCCGTTGTCGAGGCTGCGAATGAAGAAAAATCGCCAGTCATCGTTGCTGTTACGCCGAGCGCCATCAAATATGCTGGTTTGGCTTATCTAGCAAAAATTGTTAAGACAGCTGCGGAATCCACACCTGTGCCAATGTCCTTGCATCTTGATCATGGCGAAGACTTTGAAACAGTTTCAAAATGCATAGCGGCTGGCTTCACGTCGGTAATGATTGATGGTTCCTTCTTAAAGTTCGAAGAAAACGTTGCATTGACAAAACGCGTGGTTGACCTTGCACATCCAAAAGGCGCTTCTGTTGAAGCAGAGCTCGGAAGACTTGCTGGAGTGGAAGAAAAAACAGTTGAAGAGAAAGAGGCAGTTTTAACAGACCCTCAAGCAGCTAAGGAGTTTGTTGAACGAACAAGCGTTGACGCCCTCGCAGTTGCAATAGGCACTTCTCATGGCGCATACAAGTTTAAGGCTGAACCCAAACTTGACTTCGAAAGGTTGAAACTTATCAGCGAAAAAGTTGATGTGCCGCTGGTTTTGCATGGAGCCTCAAGCGTGCCGAAGTGGATAATTGAAAAAGCCAGTAAGTATGGAGCTGAGCTTACAGGGGCAAGGGGCATTCCAGAAGAGCACATTCAAAAGGCAATATCCTTGGGAATTGCAAAAATAAACATCGACACAGATTTGCGGCTTGCTTTCACGGCGACAGTGCGTGAAGTTTTAGCAAATTCGCCTAAGGAGTTTGATCCTAGAAAGATTTTGGGTCCAGCGAAGGAAGCCATGAAGGAGGTTGTTAAGGGTAAAATGCGCTTGTTTGGGAGTTCTGGTAAAATATCTTAAAGTGGTAATGAAAAATGAAGGTTGGAGTATTAAGCGGAGGTGGAGATGCTCCGGGAATTAACGCTGTTATACGGGCTATTGTTAGAAAGGGCATTCAATGCTATGGCTATGAAATTGTTGGCATAAAAGACGGGTGGTATGGGCTTTTAGAGAACACATTCATGCCTTTAGATTTAAAATCAGCGTCAGGCATTCTTCCGCGTGGAGGCTCAATCTTGGGCACTTCAAGAACAAATCCATTTAAACATGAAAAAGGACCAGAAAGAATCTTGAAAAATGCTAAGAAGGTTGGCATAGAAGCTGTTGTCGTCATTGGTGGTGATGACACTCTAGGCATAGCTTATAAAATGGGCGAACTTGGTCTCAAATACGTGGGTGTGCCGAAAACAATTGATAATGACCTGTCTGGAACAGACTATACCTTTGGCTTTATGACTGCAGTCTCCATAGCCACCGAAGCCCTTGACAGGATTCACACAACAGCGGAAACACATCACAGAGTCATGATACTTGAAGTTATGGGAAGATACTCCGGTTGGATTGCTCTAGAAGCGGGACTTGCTGGTGGCGCGGACATTATTTTAATCCCTGAAAAACCTTTTGACATAAACGAAATCTGCGAGTATATTAAACGTAGACAGGAAAAAGGCAGAAACTTTAGTATTATTGTTGTCGCTGAAGGAGCCAAACCTAAAGGTGGAGCGGAAATAGTTTACAGCGAGAGTGTAGACGAGTTTGGGCACATTCGTTTAGGCGGTATAGGGTATTATCTTGGAAAGGAGATTGAAAAGCGCATGAGCATTGAAACCCGTGTTGTGGTTTTAGGGCATCTTCAACGCGGTGGTTCTCCAACAGCCTTTGACAGAATTTTAGCCACAAGGTTTGGGATAGCAGCGATAGATCTGGTGCACAAGGGAAAGTTTGGGAATATGGTTGCTCTCAAGGAAAACAAGATAGTCTCGGTGTCGCTAAAAGAAGTTATTGGCAAAAGAAAGACTGTAGACTTAGAACTTTACGACATTGCAAGCGTGTTCTTCGGCTGAAAGCAGGAAATATGTTAACTTCCTTCTTTCTCAATTATTTCTTCGCTTATTCTTCCAGCGCTGTCAAAGACTCCTTTCTTTATGACTTGTATTAAAACTCCGTGTGCAAGTTTTGGATGGAAGAAAACCGATAGAACTTCTTTCGTAGGTGTTGTGCCAGCCAGCGGTATTCCAGCGTTTTCAAAGTCTTTAATGGTTTCTAATATGTTAGAGGATTCAAACGCTAGGTGAAACAGTCCTTCGCCATGTTTTTCTAAGTATCTAGCTGTTGGACCTGGTGTTGTTGGTTCGACTAGTTCTATGAAGTTGTTTTCTCCTTCTGCCAGGGGCAAAAACGCGTATTTGAATTCTTCAACTTCGCCTTTTCCCGTCACGTAGTTCATCACTTCTACGACAATCTTGTCTTTGTCGATTCCAAGCGCGGCAGAATACTTGTCAATGGCATCAGAAATGTTTTTTACTACAATGCCGATGTGATGAAAACGATTTTTTGATTCAGACTCGTTACGCTTCATTTTTTCAGCCACGGTTAGTTAATTGATTCGTTGTTAAAAATATTTGTGAAATGAGGTTTAAATAAGTGGGTGATTTATATTGCTAATACTCTTGCCAGCTTTAGTAGGTTCAAATCTAAGGGTTTCTGGGTTTTGCATGATTTCTCGAGTTCTATGCTGGTTATTTTGCCATTTTGCAATCCAACTATTCTGCTTCCTTGCTCTTTCGCCAATAATTCAACGGCTTCGTTTGGGAATAAGCTGGCTAAAAGTCGGCTTCTCGCTGTGGGGCTGCCGCCTCTTTGAGCATAGCCTAAAATGCTAAGCCTAACTTCTGTCCTTGTGTTTTCTTCAATTTCTCTTGCTAATTTACGTGTGTCTCCGATTCCTTCTGCTGCTACAATTATGCCTGACCTTTTGCCTTTTGCAGTGTTTTCTTTTATGGTTTTGAAGATTTCTTCCTTTTTGTATTTGATTTCTGGGACTAGAATTGTTTCGGCTCCTACAGTCAAGCCTACTGTTAAAGCAAGGAAGCCTCTTGTTCTTCCCATGACTTCAACTATGAAAACTCTTTCATGGGAGATTGCTGTGTCTCGGATTTTGTCGATTTCAGCAACTGCCGTGTTTACGGCTGTGTCAAAGCCTATTGTTTCGTCTGTTCCGAAAACATCGTTGTCTATTGTTGCTGGAACTCCAACTATCAACGTGCCAGTTTCTTCGCTTAATTCTAATGCTCCTTTAAAAGAGCCGTTACCACCGATCACTACAAGTCCGTCAACATTGTTTAAAGCAAGTGTTTTAGCGGCTTTCTTAATTCCCTCTTTCTTTTTGAACTCGGAGCACCTTGATGTGAGCAGGATAGTGCCGCCTAATTGTATGATTCCACCGACGGAACGAGGTGTTAATGGTCTTAAGGTGTTTGTTATTAAGCCTTTCCAGCCTTTTTCAAAACCTAAAACTTGAAAATTCTTTGAATAGGCAATGCGAGTGACGGCTCGAATAGCGGCGTTCATGCCAGGCGCATCACCACCACTTGTAACCACAGCTATCTTTTTCAAACATTGCTCCTCCTTGTCGCAAAGTATTATTTCACACTGAGATAAATCTGACTTTATCTCTAGTAGTTTTGAGGTTTAAGAGCATGGAATATACATACTTCGTTGTGATGGTGACTTGAAATTTTTAAGTAAAATCTTCCTCCACAAACACAAAACTGACTGTTGACATGCTTGAAAGATGCAGAAAAAAGAGGACAGATTTCTTGAATTCGTGTTTAGATAAGTGTCAATAGTCCGATGCCGATCAACGCGAGCACTGCAACTATTATTATAAAGATTATTACGGCGATGATAGCGATTGCAAACGCCATTATCCATCCGCAGTCAAAGAAGTGTTTGATAAGTGCAAGCCATACAACAAACATTACAACTGCTGCAACTAAGCCACCGATGAAGGCGCCGATGATTGCGCCTAACACTGTTCCGAGAACCACTATCCATATTGCATCAGTGAACTTTGCTTTTTCTTTTCCTACGAGCGCTCTTCCAGCTAGCCAAAGCACAGGTGCAACAATTATAGTTCCTATGACTATCTGAATCAATAATGCAATGAGATCCATACTAATCCTGCCTTCAGTAGACCACCTTTAAAGAATATTTCCTTTTAAATCTAATGGTTCAGTTTGGGGTAAAGTTTTACCCAACCAACCAAACCAAAACAACATTACTTGACCGAAGAGGGCTTTGTCAGGTCAATGAAGAAGTGTAACTGTCTTGAGCCTAGACTGAAATCATTTTCCACATAGCCACATGGTTCAAAACCACATGCAAGATAAAACCTGATAGCATAGTCCATGAATGCTCCCGTGTCAGTTCGAAGCAAATGAAAACCTTGCGATTTTGCATATTCCTTTGCTTTTTCAACAAGATTTCTTCCGATACCTTTTCTCTGATAGTGACTAGAAACTATGATTGAATCTATCATAAACGCGAAAACCTTTTTGCCTAAAGAAATGTAGCCGACAACTTCTCCTTCCAAAACTGCAACAAAAACCTTTCCTAAGCCAATTGAAGTGTTCTTCTTAATATTCAGCATCTCATTCTCCAAGAAAGGCTTGCCAAAATTCTCTGCGTTCAATATCAAGTCCCGGACTTGAGCAAGATCAGAAGGAGAATATTCTCTAATTGATGCTTTCATAGATTTCAACCTCAGTGCCTCTAAATGACCCGAGCCACTGCACATGCAGAATCAGCCAATATTAAAATCGTCAGCAAATCAACCATTCTCAACACCCTTAAATCACGATGTATTTTGCTTTGATTCAGCTATAACTTTTCCGCAACATCACCATCACCGTCGTTTTTGGTTGGTTGGGGTAAAGTTTTATAGTTTTGATTGGCTCATGAATGTTTTGGCGGTGGGTCTTAGGCGGGGGGCTAGGGGTCCCTTGC
>CAZLCE010000026.1:0-11472 GCA_964558305.1 uncultured Candidatus Bathyarchaeia archaeon | reverse complement strand
TGAGCGTTCGGCTGATAACCGAAAGGTCGAGAGTTCAAATCTCTCCCGGCCCACTATTTGTGTAAAATTTTATAAATTATAGGGCAGAGAATGACCCAAAGAGCCAAATCCACAATTAAATCTCTTAACTCCTCTTTTTCCAAAAAAAGTAAAAGTTTCAGCCTTAAAACATATGAGGTTTGCTTTCAGCGTTGTAGGCTTTAAGTCCAAGCCTGATTAAATGTTCAATAAAAGTGCTGCGTTTTTCTCTTCCGCGAATGTTCTCAATTTCTTTGAGGAGTTTTGCATCGATCGTTAAGCCTATATGGTGTTTCAAGCTTTTTAGCCTCCGCATGTGTATATTTAGTATACCAAAAAGCTTTATTAGTCTTATTGCATAAGTTACACTGTTCTATCCTGAAGGAGCCCTTAAGAAATGAAAACTTTGAGAATCTCAGATGACGCTCATCAGAGGCTGACAGCATTGTTGGGCGAGTTAACAGCTCAAACAATGAAGATGCAAACCTACACGGACGCCATAGAAAATCTCCTCTCACAATCTGTAATATTGCCCTCTGAAGTGCTTACTCAAATTGAAAATTTCATAGACGAGAATAGGCATCTGGGCTTTATGACAAGGGAGGAATTTATCAGAGACGCCGTAAGATGGAGACTACGCTTTCTAAGGTGGGAATATGAGTACATAGAAATTCCAAAAGAAGAGTATGAAAGACTTCAGCAGGTAATAAAGGATTTGGACATGCCTTTTCTAAGCGTAAGCGACTTCGTAGATCAGCAAATAAAGAGTCTATTGGAAAAGCATGCTGAATGGGTGAGGCAAAGCGAAGCGTACGAGAAAAAAGGTCGAAGGAAAGGAGCAGAATAGGTTTCAACAATTGGCGCCGTATTCACTAGCAAAAAGCTGAAATTCTGATAGACCGCATAATTTATGCTAGGTGATTTGAATGCCCTACTACATTTTGTTTTCAAACTTGACGGATGAAGGGTGGAAAACCGTTAGGGAAAAGCCTGAAAGGATCAAGGAAGTCAATAAGGAACTACAGGCCTTTGGCGTCAAAGTGCTCAGTCAATATGCTGTTTTAGGAAGTTACGATTTTGTGAACATTGTGGAGGCTCCGAACAACGAAACCGTTGCCAAAGTGTCCATTGAGCTTGGCTCGAGGGGAACAATAAAAATTGTAAGCATGGCTGCAATTCCCATAGACGAGTTCATAGCCTCGATGAAAAAACGCTAAAGAAATAAAACAATAAACACACCCCTTTTTTTCTTATAAGGAATCTTTATTCAAAATTCATAAATCTAATTAGTTTTTGTTTTGATACCGACTCGGAATAGTGCCTGAAAACAGCGAAGCGTGCGTAACTTGGCAGCTCAATTGCTACCTGAATTTATTGGAATCTTAGGCATCGACATATTCTTAGTCTTGAGCATACTGACTTGTCTGTTTGATTTTCCGGTTTTTCTTCAGTATGTTTATCATATTTCAGCCTTTGTTGGTTTTGGTCAGCTCTGGGTTAACTATATTTTTGCTTTCAGCGAAGAAACACGTTTCTTTGTTTGTTTAGCATATCTGGTTATAGGGCTTGCAAACATTATTTTCATAAATGGATACATGGGCTCCCATGAAAAGAAAATTCTTTGGACGACATCTTTTCTATGCTGTGTGACCATTCCTTTTGTGGTAACTAGTTTCTCTGCCGTGTCAGTCTACGTTAATAGAGTTGTGATTTCGTTGCCTTTGTTGCCGTTGATTCCACCAGAGGTGATAGCGGCTATTTTGGTGATGTGTGGTATAATTCTGGCAATAAGCCTGTTTCTTTCCTCGTTCGGTTTGAAGTTTGGCAGTTCTTCTGTTCCCAAGAAGCGAAAAGGAGGTGAAAAATAAGTGAAAATCGTCAATGATAAGAAGAAGACTTTGAGGCTTTTGTGCTTCCTGTTAAGCGCTTTATTAGTCACGACTGCCAGCGCAGCAATGTATAACTATATGTATCTGGAAGCATCGCCAATCGGCGCAGAAGCTCCTAAAGTTAGATTCGTAACTGGAAACGACGCAACTTCGACAATCGGTGACAACGGCACATATGCAAAAATAACTAACATGGCAGGTTGGCCCAACGCTACAAGGGTGTATGAAGATGCGCTGGGAATTGAGAACCTCGACAGCATTCCGCACACTTGCGAGCTTATGTATGACTCGTGGACAGGCGACACAAGCAATGTGACTTACATTTACGTCAAAATCTTCAACACTGTTGGAGGAACACAGCAAGGTTCAACACTAAGCATTACTGCAGGAAACTCGACCGGAACGTTTGACTTACCAGCTTCGACAACATGGCACATACAATGGGAAATCCGATGGAATGGCGGCGCACTATCAACATACACAGTTAGTGTGACACTGAAACTCAAAGTGACGTAATCAGCCTAAACGGCTGATCCTCCTTTCTTCTTTCTAAAGCAGAGGGAAGAATTTATGAAAATTAGACATATGAATGCCGCATTCTCCTGCGCTTTCCTATTCGTTATTTTAGTGGTTTCTGTCAACGGTAGCGCATGGAACAATTTTTACTGTCAAGCATTACCAATCTCATGTGAAACGCCTAAAGTTATCTTGGAAGCGGGCACAGCAGGCACAAGCACAACCTACACAAACAATACAAGCGCAAAGGTCACTGTTAACGCGTTAAATTGGCTTAGTGGTTGGGACAAGCGAATCAAGATTACAGTGAACAGTTCCTATATAGATGAAACGTTAGTAGATTTCCCCGTTCTGGTCTATCTGAGTAATAGCAGTTCAGGAGAAAATGATGAGGATGTTTCATTCATCTTTGATGAGATAGGTAGTAATCGAAAGAAAATCGCAGTCACAACAAGCGACGGAACTACACAATGTTATGTGGAGATCGAGAAGTGGGATGATGCCAATCAGAAGGCTTGGTTATGGGTTAAGGTTCCAAGCATAAGCAACACATCAGATACCGACCTTTACCTATACTATGACAATGACCATGCAGATAACACGGGTTATGTTGGTGACCCTAATTCAACCCCAGCGGAGAATGTTTGGGATACTAATTTCAAAGGCGTTTGGCATATGACGGAAGTTAATGCGACTGATTCGACTTCTAATAACAATGATGGAACAGAAAGTGGCGGAGTAATATATACCGATTCTGGAAAAATAGATGGCGCTGATGATTTTGATGGAAATGATGATTACATTCAAACAACGAGTAACGAGCTTAAAACACTCGATAATTTTACTTTGTCTGTTTGGTTCAAAGCTGATTCGACAACAGCCCCACAACATGTATTATGGAAAGGCCCAGCATCTCAAAATGGATGGGGAGATGGAAGTGGAAATCCAAATACTCATGAAATGCATTTAACAATCTGTAAATTTGATGCCAATAACACCCTAAATTTCTTCTATGGTTATGAGGAATCTGGTGGCGTTTGGGCGCCTGCAGTAGAAATTATTATGTCCTTCTCAGACACCACGAATTGGAATCACGCTGTCGTTGTTATGGCTGGTGCTGGCGCATCACCGTCAGCAGAGTTGTTCCTAAACGGAGTTTCTCAAGGAACGGACACAGGAACTCAGACAAACAGAACAGCTTGGGACACCGACCTAAGAATTGGAAGACCAGGCGCAAATCAGAGATATTTTGATGGTATGATAGATGAAGTGCGCATCTTAGAAACAGCAAAAAGTGCTGGTTGGATCAAAGCCAGCTACGAAAGTGAAGGAGACGACTTACTTGACTTTGGATCAGAGGAGAGGAATATAATAGATTATGTTGATAACAACACATTTGACGAGGACAATTCTACTGATAAAGGAACACACAGCAACTTTACCGCCCAACAATATGGGCCAGATTCAATCTACGATACTTTAACGGAAGAAGATACTGCTACGGGGAGCATCACCTACGAGAATAGTGCAGAGAGTTATAGTGCAACTGCGCAAAGCTCTCACAATTTCAATTATCCTCTCCAAAAAAGCTCGGGAAACGAAAGATTAATTGTTGTTACAGTTTCTTGGGAAGATGAACAAGCTTCAGCTTCAATTTCAAGTCTCACCTTTGGCGGCACCGCAATGACGAAAATAACTGATGTCACTGTAGGGACAGGTTATTCAGAATACATTTCTCTCTGGTATCTACTGGACTCGAGCCTTCCTAGTAGCTCAGGAAGCTATAACATTGCGGTAACTATTTCGGAAAGCATCACAAGAGAGATTTACGTGGCAGTGGCTGAATATTCTGGGGTAAAACAATCAGCACCCGACGATTATGATACTAATGCCAACACAGCGTCAGGAAACACCGCAATCACTCTAACTGCCGCTGTCAATGGTTCCGTGGTTGTTGCAGGAGTTGGAGAAGGTGGACAAAACGCCTTGACAAACACAACCAACATCAGCAACCTGCAAGAGCAAGTATTAACAAGCAGTGGGTCAGCTCTAGGCCATCATACTGATGTTGTTTCTGGCAATATTACTGTTGGCTGGAACAATCTAAATACTCGTGAGGGAATGGTTGGAGCGGTCTGGCAGCCTAGCAACACTTATGAGCTTGACCTAGAAGTGCAATGGACAAGTGCAGATTACACACAGACCTATGAAGAACTCTGCATACGAACTGGAACCACTGGCACCGAAGACATCAAAGTCGATGCGTGGAACGGTTCAGAATGGGTTAATGTCTTCGCGGATTTAACACCTAATAGCTGGAACAACGTGTCAGTTTCCTCTTATCTGACATCTTCAAACTTCACAATCAGATTTAAAGGTGGCAACGAAATCAACGATCGCACTCAAGACAGTTGGAACATAGATGCAACACTCTTGCATGTTTGGTCATCAGTAGAGATTACATATGATTACGTCCTTAAAGTCGTTAACCAAGCCGCAGACAATTGGACAATCAACCTTCAAATCTACAACAGCTCCAACATTAATCGACTGTCAAACCTAAACATAAGCCTTCATGACGGCACTTCAAGTAATCAAATAGCTGTCAATAATGGATCCATAATCAAATCTCAAGGCGACCCCTATAACTTGCCCGGAGGTGTAGGATCAACTGTGTACATAAGCATGAATAACCTCCAAGTAACCGCATCAGACATTTCCTATATATACGTTTATTTGAAAATTCGAGTTCCAAACACATCAACTTACAACCTTTTCACTATTGTTTTTGAAATCACATAAATCAGAGTTCAATTCCAAACACCCTTACATTCTCTATTCAATAGCAGAAAATATGATTTCGTTGCAATCAAAGCTTTCGGAAAAACATGAAACAGTTTCCTAATCGCTTATAATTAGTCTTCTTCGTATTCTAATTTTTCTTCGCCACTCTCTACCTGAATTTCTACTTTCGGAAAAGCCTTTTAATTCCCAAATAAACCGTTAAACAGGCAAGCAATATCGCCCCGGTTATGACGGAGAATGCGGAAAGGGTTACAAGTTGCTTCTTTAGCGCATCGTCAACTGCCTGAAATGAGAGAAATATAAAATAAAAGGATAGGAATATGCAGATTGAGAACACGGCTAGTGTGACCGACTCCGCTTTCAATCAGGAAACCCACCTACTTCAGCAACCCCAATTATAAACTAGCAATCCAAAAGACTTTATGAATCCAAAATCCTTACCAAAGCTAAAACTTCAAAAACATGGATATCAGACATTTCACTTTTCTCCTTTAGAAGTTTGCGAATAGAATAAATCAGAACGCACAGTTCAATCTATATATAAGGGAGGGCTAGAGTCCTCGAGAGCAACAGAAAGAAATCTGCATCGAATTGAAAGATTCTACGAAGTAGAACTGGAGACAGCCACAGCCAAATCTGGGTTAACCAATAACGTTACAGGCGTATATCCTAATTCTTTGATGCGATTTTCAACGACTGTGCAAATTTTTGCTCTAACGTCACCTTCAGATGAAGGAAGTATCTTTTCCATCCTTCTGGCAAGCTTAGAGTCGCCAAGGATTTTCTCGATCCAATTTTGAAAATCTTTTCTTTGAAGATGAAAACGCAGGCTTTCCAGCTTGACAGACCTTATCTTTTCAAGAAAGTCAGGAAGACTTTTGGCGCTTTCTCCAGTTGGCTTCCCAATATCCTCGTAAAAATAGAAAGCCTCTTCATCCCTTACTGTCCTCAAGATTCTTACAGCTTCCTTGTTAATCTTCAAACCTCGGCCTTCCAGAGTTTTTCTTTTCTTCTGAATCTTAGTAGGCATAGTGAATCGTGCATTTGATGTTGGAAGAATGAGATAATCTTTACGAATCTGAAATTCAACTTCAAAATACTAATCCTAACTTCTAAAATCAAATAACTAACAATCCACATCATAAGAAATGGCGTAGAAATTGGAAACTCGAGACAAAAACATTCCTAATGAAAATCCGTCAAAATCAAACCTAATTGACGCAAAGAAATCACATACAAACATGGAGTTTAAAAGCATCTCACAAGAAGAAAAGAAAAAAGAAGCAAGTAAACCACTGTACCTGGTTCGATATGAATAAACACAGGCCATCCAGCTAAGATTACCTACTAATACTCATCTTTTCTTAAGCCTTTAAACCGATTTTTGGAAACATTTCAAGTTACCCGCACTCCACGCATTTCTGCCTAAGTAAGGCAGAGAAATTGCGTGTGCGCTATTCTTTGAATAATAATATAATTTTTCTGAGAATATCCTTTAAGAATACATTTTTCTTGTATAGTGCAAGGATGAAGGGATGAAGACAAAGATTAGCTACAAGCTTCTTTCAGTCTTGCTTGTTGCGGTTTATATGGCTACTACATGCATGCTCGCAGAAGCCTGCGGACCATTAAGCATTAAAATTCTATCGCCTAAGGATACGATATATGCTACAAACTCCGTTCCATTAACCTTTACAGTTAACAAGGCAACCTCATGGATTGGCTACAGTTTAGATGGACAAACAAACGTCACAATCTCTGGAAACATTACTCTAACCAGTCTCGAAGAAGGAGCGCATTACGTGGTTGTCTACGCTAACGATACTTGCGGAAATATGGGCGCTTCCTGTAGAGTTTGCTTCTCTGTTGACACAAAACCTCCAGACATAACAAATGTGTGCCAATCTCCACCAAAAGACAACGTGCTCTCGGACGATGAAGTCAAAGTCAACGCCACAGTCACAGACGACGTAAGTGGAGTAAAGCGAGCGATTCTGTTTTATGCTTACGCTAATGACAGTGGAACATGGATTAGAACTGTTAGCATGACGAATCTTGAAGAAAACATTTGGAATGCCAGTATACCAAAGTTTCCATACTGCACAAACGTAACCTACACAATTACAGCTGAGGACAATGTCGGTAACATTATCACAACAGTAGAAATGGGATATGACATTCAATATCACGTAATTCCAGAGTTTCCGTCATTTCTTATACTACCACTGTTCATTGTAGCAACACTGCTAGTAGGCATGGTCTACAGAAGAAAACATTGCAAAAACTTGGTGACCGTTTAAACGAGGGCTTCAATCCAGCACCTGCGCTTTTCCCAGCAAAGACTTTGTATCGAACATTCTTCGCCTCTTTGAAAGTATGGCATGGACAACACCTAAAAAATCACTTTTCAAAAGTGCCAGGAGTAGGATTCAACACGAGAACCTGTTTCAATAGAGCCAGTGACGCCTCGAGATTCGTAAGTTCAATGCTATAAGTTTTGTGCCTAGACCTTACTAAACCGGTTCTCAACGTTACTGGTGCTTAGGCGTGCACTAGAAATTGACAAAACTAATAAATGAAAGTTGGAGTAAAATCTCCTCACGCGTTGTTCGCATTGCGGAATATTTTGTGAAAAAATTGAAATGATGCTTTCTAATGCAGACATTGAACGTTGGGAAAGACTGTTATAACAGACAGAAGTTTGTCGTTCGGATATGCATGTTTTTGTTAGACTGAAAAATTGCCATGGATACTGCGTTTTCTACGATCTTGAAAAATGCCGTTGCAAAATTTATAAACATAGACCGTTAATCTACAGCGAACAGGAAGGAGTAATAGTGGACGACCTTTGTCCAATGAAAAACACTGTCTCAGAAAAAGAAATCAAAAGAAAAGGTAAAAAGGCAAAAGAGCTTCTGCAAAAAATGGACAATGAAACAACTTCTCTCAGAAATACAGCTAGAAAAAACACTGAATAAAACTTTGGTCAGAAAAAAATTAGAAGATAAATTTTGTTAGCGAGCTCTTCGAGCTCAAAACCTATCTCTTTGAGATCTCTTAGTTCTTGCAACCTCTCTAGTTTTACCTTTCTAATGTTTCAATATCTTCCAGAAGACTTGTGAACTGATTTTTCTTCTTGAAGTCTTTGTTCTTTTCTGTTTGCAATATAACGCATTCAATCCAATTTCTAAGTTCAGAATGATAATCTAACTTAGGTGGATGCTTCTTTTCCATTTTCTTGATCCAAGGTTGGGCTGACTTGTTTAACTGCTTATTTTTTAATTCCATGGTTCTCACCTCGTTTTTTGTAGAAAGTTCAAGATAAGCAACAAAATGCGGTGAAAGATGCAGTGGCGATCTTCACGATGATCAAGCTTGCACTAGCTCTCCGATAGCGAACCTGTTTCCAACACTGGTTATTTTGAACTTCACATGTTCTCCTTGCTTGGTGTTTGGCACAAATATTATGAAGCCTTCAATCTTTGCGATTCCATCGCCTCTTCTGCTCATATCTCGGATTTCAGCTTCGTATTCTTTATCAAGTTCAACAGGTTTCTTCAGGTTGAATCTGTATGACATTTTATCACCTCAGTTGATTTCCAGCCAGAATTGTCCTCAAAAAGTAAGAACGTCTGTAGCCGTTATACCTTCTTCGGAAAAACTAACTGCTTAGCTTATGATATGCCGTCCTTCTTATTAACCTTTGTGAGAGAGAAAGAGCCAATCTCTTTATAACCTCTCAGTTCTTTGACCTCAGAAAAAGAATAGTAATGTTTTTAAAGGGTATCAACAATGCCATAATGCCTTTCGGTGGTTAAAACATGCCCAAAAGCAAGAAAGAGAAAGTTGCAGGTCTGGAAAAGCATAGACAATTGCTAAGAGCTAAGGAAATGAAAAGGAAACAGAAAAAGAAGGTTGCGCTTCCTACGAAGCATATTAAAGGTAAAAAATAGTCAATTAAGCAACATGTAAAGATTGCAATGGTCTATTTCTCATCAGTTTCCTAGTTCTCTCCGGCCTCCTTCAAAATGATAGTTCAAAATTGCATGTAAATTTTCATTTTTTTGTCTTTCGCTATCTAATATGCGTTATAAGCCAATTGGATCTGTACAATGATGTTTTCAATAATCTCCTTAAGTTAGACTAATATACTTGGCGACGTACTTATTTGCAGTAGTTAGGATTCTTTAGAGAAAGAGTTCAGCAATATGCCGTTTCGCTTTTTCTCTGATTGTTCTGACTAATGCATGTAATTGCATTCTCATGATTTGGAGGTGGAAAATTGGGTAAAAGGAAAGTTATCAACGAAGAAGACCTAGAAAACATGTTGCTACCAAGCGCAAATGATGTACTGGGCATGGCCGTTAAAATGTTTGGTTTTGACAGAATATTGGTGAAGTGCCAAGATGGTAAAGAACGATTATGCAGAATTCGGGGCAAGTTGAAGAGACGAGTTTGGATCAGACAGGGCGACATAGTTTTAGTTTCTCCTTGGGATTTCCAGTCAGACAAACGAGGCGACATATTCTGGCGGTATAGGAAAAACCAAGTTGACACATTGAGACAAAAAGGCTACCTCACAATGTAAAGCGAAGTACGCAAAATGTAAAGGTGATTTGAATGGAAGGTAGAATGTGGACTATTAGAGGACGACCTAGAGGCGTCCATCATTCACGTTTTGAAACTAGACTTCTTGAGTACCTTGTAACACTTTCGACAAAACATGGAATCAGCTCAACCGAATTTTTTGAGGCAATTATACGTGCGTGGAAGAATCGAAAAGCTATGTGTCAAGGATTATCTATTGAATTTCGCATTAAGAAAAAAGATTGCGCCATCTTTCTCATAACAGAAGGCAACATAGTGGTTGCTCAATTTCCAGTACCAGAGTGCATCCTCAAGGAAACTTACCCACTCAAGGAATTTGACTATATACGCGAACGTGTTATGCACGCTTGCGAGGTGAAAAAGAGAATGGCGCTTACCTCTGGCAACACGCAAATCAGAGATTTAAAGGCTGGAATGAAAAGAATCAAGCTGAAAGCACAAATTATCGAGATTACAAAGCCAAAGCAAGTGCTAACAAGGTTGAACGACTACGCCGTTTTCGCTAAGGCGACCCTTTTTGACAAAACTGGCACGATAAAACTAACCTTATGGAACGGACGAATCAAAATGGTTTCTCTAAATGACGTAGTTCAAATTGAAAATGGTAGTGTCATTATGTTTCGAGGTGAAAAGCAGCTAGAAATCAGAAGAAATGCCACACTTGAGGTAGTAAAACCAGCCGATTCGATTCAACAAAACATAACATAGAGTAAAATTAATTGAATTTACGAAACAAGATGCTCTTAATGTCTCATATTATTTCATATAATGGTTGGCTTAAATCAAGAATGGAAATGTATGGCAACCAGAAATGAACTAAAAACGCAAAACTCTTCAAATCATAAAGCTTTTCGAGAAATCTCCTCAAATTACAATTTTCTATTTGATGATTTGTTGGCGCCGGGGAATAGGTTTACATATCGGTTTAAATTTTTTGGTAAATTCTTTCGTTCAATTTAATTGCTGATCTGCAAGACGTAAAGTAACTCATCACCATATTGATTATCTAAAATGCCTCTAGGGATAGTTGCGATTATGCTGAACCCTTTCTTTTCATACAAAGCTCTTGCTGCTGAAAACTCTTTTGTTGCTCCCGTAAACAACATTACCTTTTGCAGTTTAAAGTTAAAATGTTGATAATACTGCTTCATTTGTTCAAGAGCATGATCAATAAGTTTCGCGCCTATTTCTTTTCCTCGTTCTTCAGCCTTAACCCAAACCTCTATAATTTCAGCAAGCCCATTTTTCACCGCTTCTCTCGGTGTCCAAGCTAATACACCTATTAATTTGCCCTCTTTCCATGCGCCTGAAATCCACCCGTTGTCTAAAAATCTGCTATAGAAAGTCTTTGCCTCTTCTCTTGAACTATACACGCCTTCATAAGCCTTAAAGAACTCGTCTTGATGTTGACGAGTAACAGTTTGTATTCGAACTTTCAAGTCAAACACCAGTACAAATTCTTATTTTTATAGTATAGAAAAATCCAAATATTTATTTTCATCAACAATATTTGAACTGGCCTTATTCTTTAGTGTGGTTTTAGATACTTAAATAAAGCGCCGGGGAATAGGTTTACATCTTGGTTTA
Organism: uncultured Candidatus Bathyarchaeia archaeon; assembly: GCA_964558305.1. Taxonomy (GTDB): domain Archaea; phylum Thermoproteota; class Bathyarchaeia; order Bathyarchaeales; family Bathycorpusculaceae; genus CAZLCE01. The sequence continues at coordinate 49 of CAZLCE010000026.1, read as the reverse complement.
AATTCTCGGCGAAAGTTGTTGGTTTGACGGAGCGACAGGAACGAGAGTT
>CAZLCE010000025.1:0-14032 GCA_964558305.1 uncultured Candidatus Bathyarchaeia archaeon | reverse complement strand
TTGCAATTCTTCTTTATATAAACCCGAAACAACATGAGTTATATGGCGCATTAATTATAATTTTTTCCGTGATAAGCATTATGAGCTGCATGGGTGGAATGGGAATAGGGCTACTTCTTGGAATTGTTGGTGGAATACTGGCTATACTTTGGAAACCAGAAGAGATAAAGCCTTCATGAAAAACTTATCCAAAGCGTAGCAACGCGCTCATTTTAAACATTTAACACCTCGTTTCCGTGAAAACCATAAATTTTCCCATTTGTATAATATCAATTTCTCTTAACGAACTTGAAATTCACGTCAAAAATGATCGAGTATTGACCTGCCCATGGTTTGTGCTTGAATATGGTGCAGAGCTTTATGACGAGGAGTTAACATCATGTTTATTGAACAAATCAGGAAAATATACCGCTTTTTTAGTTATTTCAATGGAACAAGTTCTTGTCTTCTTACACCATTCTTCACATTTTCTGGCTGTTTCCCAATCCAGATAACCAAGACCGCATATGTCACACTGATAAACTGTCTTGTTATCCAATTTTTTCTCAAAACTGATGTTTTAATTGATGTTTAAATGTGACTGGAGCACCAAACTTGCTGAAAGAAGATTTCTCTTATACGTTATTTTGTTCGAATTTGGAATCTGTATTAGCAATATGAATGATTCGAATTTGTGTTTCATAAGAGATTTATTTCTGTCGCTTTAATCCTTAGTGCTATCTTTGGCATGATGGTTGGGTGGTAGTGTCTAACAAGAGGTTTAATGAGGCTTTCTTGAAGGCGGTTGACTTCGCGTTTGATTCGCTTGGTAAATCATGTAAGCAGGCTTTGTATTTTCATTTGAAGAATTCTTTCAATGTTGGAAGGAATGATGTTTCGGAGAAGGTTGAGGATTTTGATGAGGCATTGAGCCTGATTTTTAAGGATGGGGGTGGGTATTTGAAGAGGCTTGTTTTGAAGAAGTTGTGTGAAGATTTGGGAGTGAAGTTTGAGGAGAGTTATGTTAATGATTTTGTTGGGGCTGTTTCAAAATTGAATGGTATGGTTTCTGAGGATGAGCCCTTAGTGGCTGTGGTTTCGGGTTTTAATGACGAAAGAGCATTGGTTAAGAAGAGAAGAGGAGGTGAGATAAATATTGAACAAGGATCAAGCCATCAGCGTGCTAATTTTCATGATTTGCATAGCTACATTAGGCGCATATCTCGTTGCGTTTTTCTGGCCAGCCTTTGAATCCATCAGATTATGGCTTATAGCTATTCCAGTGGTCATCGCGTTCGTTTCCATCGTGGGCATAGGTGCTTGGATCGGATGGACCATGGCTGCAACTCCACCGCCAAAACCCATGGAAGATTTGCAACCCGAACAAAAAGAAGAAACGCGCTCCACTAATAAGTGACAACATAGTCAATTTAACTGAAAAAAGTTAAGAAACCGTCTTTTTTCACTTTGCAACTTGCAAACAAGGATTCTTTCTCTGAAATCAAGGATAGTTCTTTCTAAACCTTGTTCTAAACCTATTCTAGGTTTCCAGTTTAAAAGTTTCTCCATTCTGTTTGTGTCTGGGCATCTTCGTTTTGGATCATCTTTCGGCAAAGGATGGAAAGTAAACTGAGAAATGCTTTTGGTAACCTGTTTAATTTTGTTTGCAAGTTCCAAGATGCTTATTTCCCTAGGATTTCCAACATTTACAACTTCTCCCTTAACCTTTTCGTTGAGCGTCAGCAATATCAAACCTGTAATAGTGTCAGTTGCATAGCAAAACGACCTAGTTTGCGCGCCATCTCCACAAATGGTGATAGACTTGTTAGTCAACGCTTGTGTAATAAAACGTGAAACAACTCTGCCGTATAGCTCGTCTTCTCTTGAGCGTGGACCAAAAGTGTTGAAAATTCTGGCAATCTTCATATCCAGCCCGTATTGCTTATGATAAGCCATGAACAAGGCTTCTCTGAAACGCTTTCCTTCATCATAACATGACCTTACGTCAGTTGGATCAACATTGCCCCCATAGGTCTCAGGTGTGGGAACAACTTCTGCGTCGCCTTATACTTCCGACGTAGACGCAAACAGTATCGTGGCATCAACTATTCTAGCCAACTCTAACACGTTAAAACTGCCTATAGAATTAGCCTTCAATGTCGTTATTGGGTGTTGTTGATACTCTTGCGGAGAAGCTCGACTTGCCAAATGTATAATGTAGTCAAATTTCATGTGGTTTCTGGTTTCTAAGCTACATACGTCACATTTAACAAACTTGAAAAACTCTTTACTCATCGAATGGTTTATATTTTCTAATTTTCCTGTAGAAAAATTGTCCAGACAAACAACTTCAGCTTGAAAATTCGTAAAGAAAATCGCAGATCCTTAAGCCACTTTTTTGGCAAAACCGAGCAACCTAATAGTGAGTAAGAGAATACTGAAGGAAAACACATGAGAACCGCAGCTAAACCCCAACTGATTATCAAGACCCGACCAGACAAGTCGAATGCCCAAACCCATAGGTGAGAAACAGGTCTATCAACTGGTCCACAAACTCTATTTTAAGGCTGGACTGCTGAAACACAACAACGACCACATCTATGACCTCAAAGTTCACAGCATACGCAAGTATTTCAAGACTCAGCTAATGGCCCTTGGCGTTCAATCCGACTATGTGGACTACATGATGGGCCACACAGTGGACACATACCATGACATCCAAAGCCTCGGAGTGGAGAAACTACGCAATATATACACCAGCGCAAGCTTGAGCATAAGGCCTAAAACCAAAACCAGCAAGATCGAACTCATAAAAGAATACGTTAGGGCCTTAGGCGTTAACCCTGAATCGGTCTTAACCAGAGAAGCCCTATCGCAGCCAGCTACAACATACGTTACTACCCAAGACCGGGAAGACTATCAACTGAAGGTTCTAAGCCAAGCCTTAAAAGAAGCATTAAAGCGCAAGTTGCTCTCAGAGAAACAGAATGAGGATAGTACTTATTCAGCTCTGGAGCGGTGAGTTCGGGCAGCCCCATTTGAGATGTTTAGGATATCATTTCAACTGAGGACACTAGGTAAAATATTTTATTTGAAGGAGTTATGGTCTTTTTCCCAGAGTCACTTGCATGTCTAATGTTTGATTTCCTCTTCTGACTGTTAGAATTAAGACTTCTTGGGGCAAGGTTCTTTCTTCGAGATAGCTTGCCACATCATCTGCGTTTCTGATACGACTTCCGTTCATTGCTATTATTATATCACCTATTTGAACTCCAGCATTGTGAGCAGGGCTTGGATCTAAGTAGTCAACTACTCTCCAACCGTAGGTCAAATTGATTCCTAATTGTTGAGCTACTTCGTAACTCATGTCCGTTCCGCGCAGGCCTAGATAGGAATGTCTGTCATAATAGCCATTCGTTATTAAGTAGTGTATTTCCTTGAGTATTGTGTTTGATGGAACTGCAAAGCCTAGGCCTTGAGAATCAGCAACTATGGCTGTTGTTATTCCTACAACTTTGCCGTCATAGTTTAGTAACGGTCCGCCAGAGTTTCCAGGGTTTATTGGTGTGCTTGTTTGTATAATGTTAGCTATGGCGAAGCCTCCAGTGTATTCTTCTTCAGTTATAGTTCTTCCAAGCGCGCTTACTACGCCAGTTGTCATTGAACCAACTAAACCGTAGGGATTTCCTATGGCTATGACGAAATCGCCAACTCTCAATGTTGAGGAGCTTACGATTTTGAGGGGTTTCAGGTCCTCTTGTTGTGCATTAACCAATAAGAGTATAGCTAAATCTGCGTATGCGTCTGTTCCATTTATCGTGGCTGCGTATCCGTTTCCGTTTGAAAATGTCACGCTTATGCTTGTTGTCCCATGAACAACATGATAGTTTGTTATTACAACCATAGTTCCTGAGAAGTTGTAGACGAACCCAGAACCTTGAACGCCTCCTTGGCTTGTAGTTCCTTGAATTAAAACAACTGAATCTTTCACGTCCTTATATATTTCTGATAAGGATGTGCTGTTTTGGTAGACTGTAATGTTTTGGTAAGTGACGTTTTGGAAACCCCATAGATTAGAAACTTGCGCTTCAAGGTTTGACATATCATTCTTTAGTCCGTTGATTTGTTGAAAAGTTATGTAATAGGTAACTATTCCTCCAACAATCAGTCCAAATGCAAATATCAACGTGAGAAAGGCTGTTGAGGATTTTACATAACGTTCACCAAATTCACCCATATCATTCACCTTTCTCACGAAAATTGAACACTAGCTTAAAAAGTTAATGCGATATCATTCACTCAAAATGGATAGTATCATCCTTCTAGTAATCCTCTGAATGCCAATAACGCAATAAAGAACGTTGCTCCTATTGCAACGATGAAAGGGTAGTATGGCGAAACTTCATAAAGTACACCGCCAACGTATGGTGCTGCAACTGAAGTGAACATGCTTACCGTTTGCGGTATAGAAACCCAACGAGCCCTAATAGATTCTGGGGCGAGAGGTCCAACAATTGCGCTCAACAGAGACCATGTTAAGTAAGAGCCTCCAGTCAAGAAAAATGTGAATATTAAAATGCGGAAATCTCCAAACAATAGGAGAAGAATTAGCGAAAGGCTACATAACGTCATGGAAACTGCAAGCGCATAGGATTTTCTATATCTGTCTCCAAGCTTACCTAAGAGTAAACCTAGAACTGCTGAGCTGAAAAAAGAAATTGAGCCTAAAACGCCTATTTCAAAGTCGCCGTAATGATGTATTTCTGCAAGAAAATTTGGAACGAAGGGGCGGAACATCATTACAATGAACATTATAGAACCAAAGAAAATCGATAAATTCAGCAGTTTTCTTGTTCGAAGAAGTTTGAAAAAGGAATAATGTTCTTTTGCATCATGTTGCGTAGGGCCCTTTGCATGTTGAGTGCTAATAAAGCAGAGCACGAAAGCAGCCAAAGCATAAAGAATGAAAGCCAAATAGAAAACAACTCGCATGCCAATTGTTCCAGCTAAGTAACCGCCTAAAGCTGGAGAAAAGATATATCCAAAGGACCACGCAGCAGAAATTGCTGTAAAAGTTAAAGTCAATTTGCTTTTATCGGCAGCAGTTACAATATAAGCTGTGCCAGTCGGTCCACCAAGCCAAAAACCCCACAAGACCATTCCAGGCAACATTTGAAGCCAGTTTCCAGCAAAGGAGAAAATAAGTGGTGCAGGCACCCATGTAAGCCATCCTGCAATCATAATTTTTTTGCGGTCATATCTGTCAGCAAACATTCCGGCAACAAGCAAAGTCAAAGCTGCAACTAAGCCCACTATGGCATAAAGTATTCCAACTTCTGCCTCACCAGCATTAAGAGCATAAGTTATGTATTTTGGTAAGAGATAGGCGAAAAGACCATCTCCAAAAGAACCTGTCAAGTTGGAGAAGAAAATTAGTTTCAAGTCTCTGTTTAGTACCTCAAAAGGAAAGCCAAAACTCAAAATTTTGTGCAGTTTGTTTAAAGTCAACTTTACGCCTCTTGTTTTCCAAGCGAATTTGCTAACGAGTTTTTTATTGTTTCCTATACAACGAGTTGTTTATAATTTTGTTGAGGCATTTTTCACTTCTTCTATGGCTGCCTCATCTTCAATTGTTGAATAATCTCCTAAAGGTTTGTCTGTGATTATTGCTTTTATGAGACGACGCATTATCTTACCGCTTCTAGTCTTAGGTAGTTTTCTCACGAAGAGTATGCTACTGACTATCACCAGGGGGCCCAAAGTCTTCTTAACTAAATCCCTCAATGTCTGCTCCAAAGTGCTACTCGGCTCGTATCCACTTTTCAAAACAACCAATGCGCAAGCGGTCTCGCCTCTTAATGGATCTGGTCGTCCAACAACCGCTGCTTCGGCTACGCTTGGATGCTGAAGTAAGGCGCTTTCAACTTCAATAGTGCCTATTCTGTGGGCTGAAATTTTAATGACTTCATCAACTCTCCCTAAAAACCAAATGTAACCATCCTCATCTTTCAATGCAGCATCACCAGTGAAATAGACACCTGGAACTCGGCTCCAGTAATCTTGCACGTAACGTTCATGGCCGCGCCAAAGTGTCGGCGTCAAACCTGGGAATGGTCTTTTGCAGACGAATGTTCCCTCAGCTCCGATGGGAACGGGTTTTCCTTCCTCGTCAACTATTTCTGCGTCAATTCCTGGAAGCGGAATTGTTGCGGAGCCAGGCTTTATTGGCAGTAATGCTATTCCATATGGGTTGCCGACCATGGGTCCGCTGCTTTCAGTTTGCCACATGTGGTCGATGACGGGTATTCTATCCTCAAAAACCTTCTTTTGAAGCCATTCCCAAGCCGGGGGATTTAAAACTTCACCTGCACATGCCACAAGCTTAACAGAGCTTAAATCATGTTTCTTAGGCCATTCGTCACCGTGCTGCATTAGCGCGCGTACGCCGGTTGGTGATGTCCAAAATTTTGTGACACTGTTCTTTTCAACTATCTGCCACCATACATCAGGTTTAGGATGGTCTGGAACGCCTTCATACATTATTGTTGAACAACCAAAAAGCAAAGGCGCATAAATAACGTAGCTATGGCCAACTATCCAGCCGATGTCTGAAGTTGACCACCACATGTCTGTTTCACGCATATCATAAACCCATTTACCCATAGCGTAAATGTAAACTTGATAACTTCCGTGAGGCTGAACTGTGCCCTTAGGTTTAGCCATGGTTCCAGAAGTGTAAAGAATGAAGGCTGGTTCATCTGCCCGCATCTTTTCAATTTCAGCGTTTATTCCTCTGCCTTTTTCTATTGCTTCCTCCCATAATATGTCTCTTTCAGGCGTTATGGATGTGTCTTTCTTGTCTCTTTTTAAGAGGATGACTTTTTCAACGCTTTTTCCGCCTATTTTGAGAGCTTCATCCACAACTTCTTTGAGGTTAACAATGGTGCCGCGTCTGTAACCAACATCTGCTGTGACGACGACTTTTGGTTCTGCGTCTACTATTCTGTCTGCTAAAGCTCCGTAGCCGAATCCTCCAAAAACAACCGAGTGGATTGCTCCAATTCGCGTCGTGGCTAACATTGCAACAGCAGCTTCTGGAACCATCGGCATGTAAATTGTCACTCTGTCGCCTTTTTTAACACCTAAAGCCTTCAAAGCAGTAGCAAACTGTTTGACTTCGTGGAGAAACTGGTTATAGGTCAGAACGCGAGTTGGGAAACCTTCACTATTCTCCCATATTATGGCGGCGTGGTTGCCTCTTCCCTTTTGTATGTTGTATTCTAAACAGTTGTAGGAAAGATTTGTTATTCCGCCTTTGAACCATGTGAAGTTTGGATAATTCCATTCGAAGACTTTATCCCAGCGTTTGAACCAACACAATTCTTCGGCGATTTCTCCCCAGAAGCCTTCAGGGTCTTCTAGGGCTCTTTTGAGCATTAATTTTAATTGTTTTGGATATTCAATTTTCGAAGTTTTGAGTGTTGTTTCTTTAGAGGCTGGCACATTAAACGCCACACGATTTTTTGCGCTATTTCTGGCGTCCGCTAATAAATATTTTAACCTCCAAAGACGCTGGATTTAACAATGAATTAAGGCTGTTTTCTTCTGTCAATTATGTCAAGTGCTTCGGGTCCTGTGCCGATTAGCACGACTGGGATTCCTGTTTGTTTTTCAATTTCGTTTATGAATTGTTTTGCTTCTTGTGGGAGTTCTTGGTAGGTTTTTGCGCCTTTGTATTGTGGATATACGCTGTCAAGTTTTGTTACTGCTGCTTGTGTTGCGCCGTTAATTGTTACGGCTTTTTTAGCTAGTTCGAAGTTGAATGGGGCAGAACGTCTTTCGCGACCTGTTCCAGCGGCAGTTTCAAACCATCCGCGTTTTAATGATTCTTCCTTTGTTAATTCTCCTGGCAGTGGACCTGTGCCAACACGGGTCATGAATGATTTGAAAACTATTAGAACGTTGTCAACTTTTGTTGGGCCTACGCCTACTTCTGAGCATATTGCTGAGGCGCTTGTGTCTCTTCCAGTTACGTATGGGTATGTTCCATGGAAAAGTGACAACATCAAGCCTTGGGTTCCCTCTAACAAAACTTTCTTATCAGCGTCTATTGCAGCGTTAACTTCTGCTGCCACATCTGTCAGGTATGGCTTCAATTCTGGAATATCTTTTGCAAGTTTTGCTGTTCTGCGGACACGTTCCTCGATTGCTGGACCCACACCCCATCCAGTTGTGCCTAAACCCTTCAAATGAGCGCTGGTCTTGTCCTGTGTTGAGTGTTTTTCTTCGATTATCGACGCTTGATAGTCTACGCCCACGCGATTTTTAACGTGTGTTGTCTCAACTTCTTCGAGAAATTTTCCCACGTGAACATTTGAGCCAGCGCCAATTAGTAAGCGACATTTATCGTAGATGAAGGCTGCTGGAACCATTTGTAATGCGTAGCGTTTGCCCTCTATCCAAACCGTGTGTGCAGCATTAACAGAACCCGTTCTCACGCAAACGTCTAGCTTATCATTCAGGGCGAGATAAGAGATTATTTTTCCTTTACCCTCGTCTCCCCAAAATGCGCCAACTATAACTGTGCATGACATTTTATCACTGTTGAGAAAATTTGTTTAGGATTATTTAAGATTGTTTGCCAACTTTATGTTAAAAGGCTCATTTTCGTTTTATTATCTAATTTTTGTCGCTTGTCAGAACTAAGTTTAGGTTTAGCAGTTCTGCCCATGCTATGTTTTTGAGGGATATTCTGAACGTGTTTCTCTTTCTGTAGGGAACGCACTTAACAAAGGTTTCTCTATTTAGCTCGTCTTTTAGAATTTCTGAGAACTGAACATTTATTATCACTGAACCATCTTTCAGGTGAAGGTTCACGTTCTTTCCAAGAAAAGACTTTGCAGTGTTTACGCTGAACTTCTCCATCTTTTCACCACTCCAAATTCCTATCAGCTATTTTGCTCCAACATCGCCTGCAAACTGGCAGTTTTTCTCCTCTGAAAAGAATGTAAACTTCAATATCATTGCTTTTGCATTCCCTATTCCACGGGTTTTTACATCGTTCCATTCATATGCGCCTCAAGTAACTAATCGTAGTCAAGCGTTCTACAATTTTGCTTTTAAAGCTCTCTGCGAAGCAACATTCCTGCACTGGGGAGAGAGATAAGTTAAAGTGAAGATTTTATACATTAAGGGGTTGTTCCTGGAGATCTTGGTGAGATGCATGGGTTTTGCTGCGTGTATTCTGTTGTTGTGGGTTGTTATACCCCTCTATAAATAGATTGAATCTTGGTTAGAATTTGAGTTTGGATGCAGCTTGGAATAGTCAACGAGCAAGCGGCGGAAGCAGCCAGAAAATCAGGCTTAATTGTGGTTATGAATAGGTGTATGGTGAGGAGCACAAGCGCCTTTTTGCCAATTGTTCATTTGCTTAACACATTTAAATTTGGATTATTTCCGGTGTTATTTTCTCCTTTGTTATTCTCAGCAAAGCCACGGATGGCTTAACTATGAAAGGAGGAATAGGATTTGTCGGACTTCCAGGATTTATGAATAAGACATCTTCTTCCCATTTCATGCTGGAATTATGTGTATGCCCATAAACCAACACGTTGAAGCCGTTTTGCTTGGCAATTTTGCGCATTTTTCCCATTCCAAAAAGTGCTCCAGGATCATGCGCAACTCCGATTTTCCAATCAAAAATCTTAAAAGAATTCAATTTAGCCAATGCACCACTAACTTCTGGTCCATCCATGTTGCCATAAACAGCCAAAACAGGAGCAATTTGTTCCAGCTCATCAATAACAGAAAGCTGCACTAAATCGCCTGCATGCACTATGAAATCTACATTCTCAAAAATTTTGAAAACCTCTTTTGGTATATTTCTGGCTCTCGAGGGTATGTGCGTGTCCGATATCAGACCAACAGTTTTAGCTAAACCATAATCGCGAACCTTAGGCAAAATTTGAGCTTGTTCGCTAGTCATTAAAGCTCCTCTCTATACCACTCATAGCGCATTCCTAAAATAATAATTTAAAGGTAAGAGAGGAAAATAAACAAAATCTTAAGTCAAATTGACCATCATATCTAAGCAGTCATGGGGTGAAAATTCAACAATGCATGCCAAACTATTGAGAGAAATCGAAGAAGAAGTTACAAGTTTTTTAAGCGATTTAATACGCATAAACACAACCAACCCGCCGGGAAACGAGACAAAAGCCGCAAAATACTTGGCTGAAACCTTAAAAAAGGATGGTTTCAAATGCGAACTTTTTGAATCTGCGCTTGGAAGAGGCAGCGTAGTCACTCGCCTAAAGGGAACAGGCAAAAAACCCAGCCTGCTTCTACTGTCACACTTAGATGTTGTGGCTGCAAATCCGAAGGAATGGAGCGTAGACCCATTTAGTGGCCTAGTTAAAGACGGCTTTGTGTGGGGTCGGGGCGCCTTAGACATGAAAGCCATGACAGCCATAGAAGTAATGACCATGAAACTTTTGAAAAGAAACAATGTGAAACTAAAAGGCGACGTAATACTGGCCGCAACAGCTGATGAAGAAAAAGGCGGAGAAGCAGGAGCAGGCTATCTTGTACGCAATTATCCAGAAAAAATCCGCGCAGACTACGTTTTAAACGAAGGTGGAGGATTAGCAATTCCAATAGGCAACAAGAGAATTTATACCATTAACACCGCGGAGAAGGGAATTTTCTGGTTTAAAGTTAAAGCGAAAGGCAGACCTGGACATGGCTCCGTGCCAGGCGCAGCGGACAACGCGATAATGCGCATGAACAAAGTTGTTGAAAAACTTGGGAATTACCGCTCAAAAATTTTCCTTATACCTATAGTTAAACAGTTTTTAAGCGAGTTTGCGAAAGAAGATAAACTTTTGCAGCAAGGCGTTTCGCGTTTGCTTGCCAATCCGGAGGCAGGCGATCAAATATTGGACATGCTTGCTCAGACAGATAAGTACTTGGCTGAGGAACTTCGGGCAAAGCTTAGAATGACTATTGCGCCTACAGTAATCCATGGTGGAGTGAAAGAGAACATAATCCCTTCTGAATGCGAGGCTGTTTTTGATTGTAGAGTGTTGCCCGGGCAGAGTCCTAAGCAAGCCATGGATGAGATAACAGATTTGCTTAAAGATGTTGGCTTGGAAAAGTTGGAATTTGAAACAATTCAGGCTAATGAACCGTCTGAATCACCGATAAAAACGCCGCTTTATGAGTTGATTGTAAGTGTTCTCAAGGAGTTTGAACCAAACTGCGGTACTGCTCCAATATTGCTGACTGGTGGAACAGACTCTCGCTTCTTCAGAAGTTTAGGCAGCACATGCTACGGTTTTCATCCAGTGCGCCCAGACATGCCTTACGGAGAAATGCTGAAAACAGTCCACGGCATAGATGAGCGCATATCAATAGAAAACCTCGTATTCGGAACAAGCGTACTCTACAATGTCGTTGAAAGATTCATGACATAACATCAAAGGTGATACCTCTAATGCCGATGCATCTAGCAACCAATAAATATATGTTTGAATGGTTTCCTTATGTTCTTTGAAGGGGTTTCTAATATGCCAGCAATAGAGGTTGGAAGAATCTGTGTGAAACTTGCGGGTAGAGAGGCTGGAAGAAAATGCGTGATAGTTGACGTTACTGACAAAAGTTTCGCGTTAATAACAGGTCCAAAAACCGTGACAGGCATAAAAAGGCGAAGAGTAAACATAAATCATATTGAACCTCTCAAAGACAAAGTTGACGTTAAACGCGGAGCATCCGACGAAGAAATCGCTGAAGCTCTGAAGGCTTCGGGCAAGCTGGAAGAAATGGCGCAGATGGTTAAACCAACGTTGTCTTCGGTTTAAACTCTTATACTTCTATACCTTTTTCTACACTATAGGAGTGTAGTATTAGCCTATGACTAGAAGTGTTGCTCCATGGGAAATTGAGAGAAAATCACTAGTAAAAGCTGAAGATAAAACTAATCTCCGCTATGGGCACAAACCAGAAGAAAGACCAGCTGAAGAATACATACGATACGGCGTTATAAATCTCGATAAGCCAGCAGGTCCAACAAGCCACGAAGTAGCCGCATGGACTAAACGCATTTTAAAGCTTCAATCTGTTGGTCACGGCGGGACTCTAGAGGCTTAAAACGTAAGCCAGAGAAATCCCCACGTGACCGGCGTGTTGCCCATAACTCTCGAGGAATCTAGCAAGATAGTTCAGGCTTTACTCTACAGCGGTAAAGAATACATTTGCGTGATGAAGCTTCACGGTGAAGCAACAGAAGAGCATGTTAAAGCGGTTCTGAAAGAGTTTGAGGATACCATATACCAGAGACCACCCTTAAGAGCGTCGGTTAAGAGGCAATTACGGACAAGGCGAATCTACTATTTGGACTTTTTCGAAATGGACGGGCGAAACGTTCTTTTCAAGGTTGGATGCGAAGGCGGCACATACATACGTAAACTCTGCTACGATATAGGTGAAGTTTTAGGATGCGGAGCCCACATGCAGGAACTGCGCAGAACCAGAGCTGGGCCTTTCATTGAAAATAGCGGTGACTTTGTAACTTTGCATGATGTGGCTTACTGGTTTATGGAATGGCAACAACAAAAAGACGAGAAAATTTTAAGGAAATTCATCCATCCAATGGAAAAGGCTTTGGCTCTGGTTCCGAAGATTTACATTCGAGACTCAGCCGTTGACGCCATCTGTCATGGTGCAAATCTGACAGCGCCTGGCGCTTTATCGCTTGAAACTGAAATAAGCAAAGGTTCAATGGTTGCCATATTTACTTTGAAGAGCGAGGCTGTGGCTCTGGCTAAAGCTGTTGCATCCACAGAAGAGATTATGAAAATGGAGTACGGGATTATCGCCGAAACCAAGAGAGTGCTTATGCCTAGGGGCACATATCCAAAATGTTGGAAAAGCGGCGAAACATAGATGCAAAGGAAAATCAAAGGCTTAAACCACTATTACGTAGCGCATCCGAAATCTAAGTTAAAACTTGGAATAATCCGCACAAACCTTCGCGGAAAATCTTTCGAGTTTTTGACGGCTTCAGGCGTTTTCTCCAAAAAACGTCTCGACCTGGGCACGAGACTGTTAATCGAGTCCATGGTTCTTCCTAAAGAAGGCGGTGTTTTGGATGTTGGATGCGGTTACGGCGCAGTTGGAATTGCAGCCGCAGTTTTTAATCCTAACTTGTGCGTTATTTTGGTTGATGTGAATGAACGGGCGGTTCGGCTTGCAAAACAAAACATAGAGGTTAACCGTGTTGGCAACGCGGAAGTCAGACAAGGTCACCTATACGAGCCAGTTAGCGGCTTGAGCTTTAACTGTGTGCTTTCAAATCCGCCTGTCAGCGCAGGGTTGGAAACTGTTAAAGCCATAATCGCAGAAGCGCCTAAACACATGGTAAGCAAGGCTCTTTTTCAAATGGTTGTGCGGTCTAAAATTGGCGGAAAAAGGCTGTGCAAGATTCTTGAAGACGCTTTTGGGAATGTTAAAGTTCTTGCAAGGAAAAGTGGTTACCGCGTTCTGGTATCAGAAAAACAGTGATGCGAAACTTTTACTCTTTAGTTACTTTTTTCGCGATTTTTCTTATTAGAGGCATTACCACTAAGGATGTTGGAAAAGCTACAACAAAGCCGATGAGAAACCCTACGCCCCATATTTGAAAGAAGTTTGGAACGAAACCCACATTTACGATTGTCATGGTTAAAGACATGGTGAAAGACATAGCCATAGACATCAACGCACCAAAAAGCACATTAGAATATTTCTTGTTTATTTTCACGGTAACTTCACCTTTTTTGAAGAGCTTAAAAGTTTAGTATTAAGCCTTTTTGTCAAGAGTTTGTTCTCTTCGCAAGTTTTAATTCTTTTTGGAAAACCTATAATAGACTACAATGCCGAGTTAGTTTGATGCATGTTTAGAGCCGGGGTCTCCTAGTCAGGTAGGGAGCAGGCCTGGAGACACTTAAAAAGGCGAAAGTGCCTAACAGCCTGTGGCCTCTCGGGGCCGCGTGGGTTCAAATCCCACTCCCGGCGC
>CAZLCE010000024.1:0-15535 GCA_964558305.1 uncultured Candidatus Bathyarchaeia archaeon | reverse complement strand
GCCTCGGCCGGGCTTTGAACCCGGGGCCTGCGGTTTACGAGACCGCCGCTCTACCGAGCTGAGCTACCGAGGCGCAGTAACAGCTAATTAGTGAGGGAAGCACTTATTTTTAAGACGTTCGGAAAAGCCTATTATGGTGAAACATCTATGGAAAGTTCCCATCTGCAAAATTTAATATTGAATAGGACTTCTATTCGAAATTTTGACAAAAGCAAGAAAATTCCAGAAGAGGTTTTAAGAAATATTTTGACTGCTGGAATTAGGGCGCCTTCTGCTGGAAACATCCAGCCTAGAACATTCATAGTTGTGGAGGATAAAACTGTTAAGGAGCGTCTGTACGAACTTTGCGAAGATCAAGCGTTTATGAAAGATGCTCCAGTTTGGATTGTGGTGTGCTTAGACCTTCACCGTCACTTGAAAGCTGCAAAACTGACCTGTGTGGAATATGATTATACGGGAATTCTTCCATACACTTTTGGCGTTTTAGACGCAGCTTTGTCGCTTGAAAACATCGCCATAGCTGCAGAATCTTTTGGGCTGGGCAGCGTAATGGTTGGGTCAGTTATAGAACATCCGGGTAAGGTTAAAGACATTTTAAGGCTGCCCGAACATTGCCTTGCTCTTTGCATCTTGTGTATTGGTTATCCGAAGAAAAAACCAGCGATAAGGGAAAAATGGGATTATCAAGTGATGGTTTGCAAAAACCATTATACTGACATAGACGCAGACGATGTTGTTGAATACTGGAAGAAACGTGTTTCAAGTGATTTGAAACGTGGCGGAAAAGAAGCTTCTGCCGAAGAAATTGAAAGAATCTGCAAGGAAAGAAGTTATGGAAAGACCTATTCAAGTCACTATACGGAAGAATTTGTGAAAACTACGAACCAAAAATTAATGGAGTTTCTCAGAAAGCAAAAATTTCTCAAAGATTAATGTGAGTTTCAAGAAAAACCATTACATTAACAGATATCACCTATGCATAGAAATCAGAAAAACCCTCGACATTTCATGGCTCCACTGAGAATATTTAAGGCGATAAACTCTATTCTTTAAATGAAAAGGGTGCACCGTTTTGACCAGTTTGGAAACTGTTGGAGAGAGAAAGATAATCGAGCTAATTTTAGAGCAGCTGGAAAAAATGCCTTGTATGTCTGTTTCTTTTGGCGATGATGTAGCGGCATATCCAATAAATGATGATCAGCTTTTGATTTTAAAAACAGATATGTTGGTAGGCAAAACTGATATTCCACATGGCATGAGTCTTTGGCAAGCAGCCCGCAAAGCAGTTGTAATGAATGTTAGCGATTTTGCGGCAAAAGGCGTTAAGCCAAAAGTAATGCTTGTTTCACTTGGATTGCCTAGAAAGCTGGCAAAAAAAGATGCTGTAAAAGATATTGGAAGAGGCTTAAACGCTGGAGCACGTGAATACGGCGCGTATATCGTTGGTGGAGACACGAATGAAGCCTCAGACATCATAATTAGCCTTTCACTTTTCGGAATAGCAAAAAAAGATTCTTTGATGTTGCGCAGTGGAGCAAAGACAAGAGACATTGTCGCAGTTACGGGTTTTTTTGGCAAAACAGCCTCTGGCTTAAAAATTCTGCTCAACAATTTGGAGGCGCCACAAAAATTTTGCAAAATCCTTGTTAACTCAGTTTTTATGCCTCAAGCCCGGCTGAAGGAAGGCTTGGCTCTAAACCAGACGAAGGCTATAACGGCGTGCATTGACTCTAGCGATGGTTTAGCGTGGAGCCTTCATGAACTTGCGAGGGCGAGTAATGTTGGCTTCCTAATCAATAAGCTTCCGACAGCCAAGGAAGTGGAAAAATTCGCGAAAATCAACAATTTAGATCCATTAGAGTTAACGCTCTACGGAGGGGAGGAGTATGAATTGGTCTTAACTGTAAAGCCTAGGCTTTGGAAAAAAGCGGAAAGGTCTGTGAGCAATGTTGGTGGTAAACTTTTGACAATAGGGAAAGTAACTGATCAGAAGCAGGTTTTGTTAGAAATTGACAGGAAAAGACGTTTAATAGAACCGCGGGGTTGGGAGCACTTTAAAAGTTAGATTTAATTAGGGAGAAAACCAAACATATAATTGAACATTAATGCCAAGCTCAACTACCCATCCAACTGTTCGAGAAGCTTCCTTCTATGAAAAACTATCAAATGAAAGGGTTAAATGTAGCCTATGCGAAAGAAGATGTGAAATTTCGCCTAACTCTAAGGGATTCTGCAAAACACGGTTAAACATAGATGGCAAATTGTACACACTTGTTTATGGCGATGTAAGCGCGATTGAAAGCCGCCCAATAGAAATTAAACCATTTTTCCATTACTGGCCAGGCTCTACAGCCCTCACATTTTCAACATGGTCTTGCAACCTAAACTGTGATTGGTGCCAAAACTTTCATCTTTCAAAAATTGAACCAAAACCAGCCAGCGCCACTTATTATCCGCAGGAAAAAGTTGCTGAACTCGCTATTCACAATGACAGTGTCGGTTTGTGTGCAAGTTTTCAGGAACCCACACTTTTGTCTGAGTGGGCAATTCCACTTTTCAAGTTAAGTAAAGAAAGAGGGGTAAAATACTGCTGTTATGTTTCCAATGGTTACATGACTTTGGATGTTCTTAAAGCGCTTTACGAGGCTGGAATGGATGGGCTTAAAATTGACATTAAGGGCAGAAGCGACGCATACGAGAAATATTGCGGAGGTGCTGATGTAGAAAAGATTTGGAGAAACGCTGCCGAGGCTAAGAAACTTGGTTTGCATGTAGAAATTGTAAACCTCGTCATCACAGGCGTTAATGATGATGAGCAAACATTGCAATGGGTTGTTGAAAGGCATTTGAAGGCTGTTGAAGCTGAAACACCTTTGCATTTCACGCGCTATTTTCCAGCTTACAAATTCAACAATTCACCAACCAAAATTGAAATTTTGGAAGAGGCTTATGAAATGGCGAAAAAGCAAGGCGTGCTCTATCCATATATTGGGAACGTTGACGGGCATAAATATGAAAACACCTACTGCCCTAATTGTGGAGAAAAGCTCATCAGAAGGTATGGATCTTACATGATTAGATACGCAATTACTGAGAATAAAACGTGTCCAAAGTGTGGAATGGATATTCCAATAACGGGAAGATACAATTCATATTCCAGTTAAAAAATGGCTTTACTGATTACCTCTCGGAATCTCCTTTGTTGCATGTTGATTTTTGCGAATTTAAAGAGAAAATATATATGGAGGTGGTTTAGCTTTTATATCAATCTCGGTTCGCGATTTAGAATTTTGGGTGGAATTTTGTTCTATTTTTTGCTTTTGTGTTTCCTTTTACGTTTTTTAACTATTGTTACGGACTGTTTTGGATTTAGCTGCCTGATTCGTGCATTTGGAAATATCCTTTCAATTTCTCTCCGCAGTTTTGTGACATCTACTTCTCCGTAGGTTTTTACGTCGATTATTTGTTTTTCATTTTCATCGTAACTAACAGCGACTGTGTAGCCTGAGCCTACTTCGACTTGTGTTGGTTCTAGGATAAAACTTGAATCCTCAGAATCTAACGCAATGATGTTTCCTGATCCACGTTTGGTTTTATGTTCTGCCATGCTGATCACATTTTTAGAAAAGGGAATAGTAGAGATTAAAGGGTTGTTGTGTTTGAATTTGAATTTGTACTCTCTATGGGTTAGTGTATCATCATTTTTTCTTCGTATTTTCGCAAGTAGTCTGCAGCTTCGCTCATGTCCATGAAGAGGTCGTCTACGCGTTGCACATCTTCTAGTGTGACTTTTTCTTTTTTAGCGGATTTTGCGTTTTGTGCGGCTAGGCTTAGGAGTTGCACTGCGTAGCGAAGAGAGCTTTTTGCTCCTACTTCGGCGAGTTTTTCAATGGCATCTTTTTCCAGTTTTATTTTTTCTTCGTTAGAGCGTATTTTTAGTATTTCTTTTACGCTTTCAGTGTCATATTGTTGAGTTGCGATTATTACCGAGCGGTCGATTAGGTCTATTGGGAACCCCAATGGGCTTTTTATGTCTGTTCCGCGGATTTTGGCTATGCCTCTGTTTGTTGCGAGGATTATTATTGGAACGAGTTCACTTTCCATGGCTCTTCCGAGGAAGCTGAAGGCTTCTAAATCAAGTAGATGCGAGTCGTCTATGAATAGTACTCCTGGGTGGATGAAGGCTTTTCCGTTGTCTATCCACTCTTTGACTTGTTGGTCTACTGCCATGCGGACTTCTGTGTCGATTTCTTTTGTTTCTGCGCCGCCGAAGAACATTGAGAAGAATCCGCCTTGGCGTTGTCTAGCGTTAAGCTCGTCTAAGTCTGCGAGCGTTAGCATGTAGACAAATTCTTTTTCTTTGAGGACTTTTCCGTTTGGGCGTGGAATTTTGCGTGTTGTGTCCACGTCGTAGGTTTTTCCTTTTTGGCTTTCTAGGCTTAGTCCGAGGTTGGCTACGCGGCCTGTTTCTGCGTCTATTTGGATGACATTGCCTTCGGATATGCCTTCTTGGATTATTTGCTGCGCTATAGATGCGCCGGCTTCTATTGATTTTTCTTCTTCGTTTGTTCTCAGCGTTAAGTGTACGCTTTCTGGGACTTTTTGGTATGGGTTGTATGGATGCGGTGCGGTTTTTATGTCCACGTGGGTGAGTTCGCCTTCGTAGACTTTGCGCATTTCGTGGATTTCGATGCCTATGCATTTGCGGATGGCTTCGATGAGGATTTCTGTTTTTTTGCGTTCGCTGCTGTAGACTTCGCTTCCGCTCATTTGGATGAAGGGAACATTAGCGCCTAATTCGCGTGACACAGCCACCGCTATGGCTGTTTTTCCAGTGCCTGGTGGACCGGCTAGGATTATGCATTTTCCGCTGAGTTTTCCCTCTTTTATCATTCTTACAACTAGACCTGCGGCTTCGCGGGCTTTTTCTTGTCCGACCATTCCGTCTTTTATTTTGATGGCGTTTAGGTTTTCGCTTAATCCTAGACCTTTGATGTGTGTGTGAGCGCCTATTCTTTCGAATTTGGTTTTTGGTGTTGTGGGTAATTCTTTTATTGATGCCATGTGATAATTCACCTCGTTTTGTTTTAGTAATGTGCCAAAAATATTGAGAATTTTTCTGTAATATAAATTTCACTTTTGGTTTCTGTCGAGTAGATAGTTTAGGACCGTTATACATGATGCAGCTAGGTAGGGCTGTTTGCCTAGTGAGATTTTCTCGCCATATCGCAGTGCGAAGACTTCGACTTTTTTTGGTAAACCCACATGATCGCCTAGTACGAAGGTGGGATTTTCGCCTATAGTGGCTTCAGAGATGTCTTTTCCGCTTTCTTCGAGGACGTAGATTTGCGATGCGTTTGCCTTAGCCTTTATCAGCGTTTCGAAGCTTGTTTTGGCTGTGGTTATGCCTGGATGTGGTTTGCCAGATAAGATTTTTTTAAGGATGGTTGTCCATGTTTGTTGATCTGTGCGTACGTCGTGAAGAGTTGCTCCTTCTATTTTTAGGTGTAGTGGTGGTTGTGGTGGGCCGTTTAGTATGGTGTGGAAGATTGTGTTTTTGCGGATGGCGTGGGATAGGAATAGGCTTGCGACTGCGCATTCGTAGACTATGTCTAGGCGTCCTGCATCGTGTAGGTTTGTCCAGTTTGCATCTGTTCTGCCCAAACGAGAATAAAGAATGAATTCGCGCATCTTGCATTCCACGTTTAATCTGTCTCTCCAAGTTTAACGATGCCTTCTTTCTTGAGCCAGAACCAGAATATCATGTAAAGTAACAGGTAGCCTGTGATGCTTCCTCCGAAGATTATGGGTTCGATTCCTCTGCTGAAGGAGAAATTGGTGGCTAGCATAAGTATGCCAGTTGCGACGAGTGGGGCGGCGAGGAAGCCTGCTGTGAAGATGAGAAGGAAGGGTATTGTTGGTCGGATTTGGATTTTCTTTTGCGAGATTAGTATGCCTATGAATACTCCGAGTAGGATTAGGCTGATTGCTGATATCCAGTTTATTAGAATGTCATATTCGCTTCCTAGAACGTTGAATAATCTGAGAAACCATAGCAATATGAGAATCCAAAAAGCATATACGGATGTCCATAATGCCTTTCTTAAACTCATCATTTTCATAACCTCTAGCGCAACGGTGTCCCTTTAGCAATATTAGGTGACATGAAGATTTAAATTTGGTTGAAGCATAGATTAGCATAGAGTGGTTAACGGAGGTATTTCCCTTAGACTTTTCTAGGTTTGAATTACACGAAGCTGAATCGTGCTTGGTTTTGGTGATGACGAAAATAACCCTATTTTTGACTATTTCTATTCCTTTCTAGCCAACGAAATCCAACAACCAAAAACCCTATGCAAGGATAAACTATCATGATAAAGGTTAAGAGCTTCAAAAACAAACATAATCAAGAACACAGAGTGTTGAACATTGCAAGAAACTAAAGTAAAACATCCTTACGTGGAGATTAACCAAAAAATCTGCAACGGTTCCCCAATCATAAAGGGAACACGCATAAGAATAGTAGACATAGCTATCGAATACGAACACCTCAACCATACACCAGACGAAATAATCAACGCCCACCCCCATCTCAAACTAGAACAAATACATGACGCACTATCATACTACTACGAAAATAGAGCAGAACTCGACAAAAAAATAAGAGAAGACAAACAATTCATCCAAAGACTCTCCAAAAGCCAAAAAGGCAGATGACAAATCATAACATCAAAACGCATCAAAATTTACGCTGACGAAAGCGTCAACATAGCCATCGTCGAAGGCCTAAAAAGGCGCGGCATAGAAGCATTCTCCGCCAAAGACATCGGCAAACTGGGCTTAACCGACGAACAACAACTCAAAACCGCATTTCAAGAACAAGCCGTAATCTTCACACATGATGTAGACTTCTCAAAATTAGCCATCCATAGAGACCACCCTGGCATAATCTACGTCCACCAACAAAAACTAACCATCGGCGAAATCATAAAAAGACTCAAAACGATAGCCGAAACCAAAACTCCAGAAGAAATGCACAAACAAATAATCTTCCTATGAAGAAAACAGACAGCTACAAATGCACTAGCCAAAGAAATCCAATAACTAAAAACCCCAAATGCAAGAATAACATTCCAGTCACTAATCATGCTTTTGATACCACCTTTAAATTTCTGCAACCCCCTAAGTCCTTCTTACTAAAAGGAGGTGAAAAACCTCTCAATCCAAACTCTAACCCAAAGTTCAATCTATATATAAGGGAGGGGCTAGTCTCCGCAGAGAGACAAAGCCTTTCGTTTTCGGATTCAGATTGGAAGTTCATAATTCTTTAATAATTGCTTAAACTTCATTGAAACAAAAAATATTAAAAGAGGGATTTTATGGAAAATAAGAATCTACTTGGAATATTACTCATCAGCATCACTTTAACCTGCACCATAGCACCAATTCTTGCCGCAGACACGCTACTCGCTTCAGACTTTAAACTGGAAAGTTGGGCAAAAACAGTTGACTTCTACGATTATGCTAGAGCATTTGCCACACTTCATGGAATGAATGCGCCGCCAAGCAATTATCATGCCTATCTTTACATGACCTACGTAAACACTAAAGGCTTACAAGTGCTTTATGCAGGATTAACCAACATAACCTTCGGCGGAAACGCATGCTTCACCATACCAATGCAGACTTTCATGATGCACTACAAGACAAACAACAAAACACGCGATGTCCTCATGGCTTCCACATTCCTAATGCTCCTAGCATTCAACGAAACCTCGAACTCAATCCACACCAATTCTCCAGACGTGAATGACACGCTTTGGGCGTCCTTTAGCATGGGCTTCGATCTAAGCGCCCTAAACGCGACTCTTCCAGTTCTCAACAGCAAAACCGAAATCATCCCATTAACACACTCAGAGGACAAACTACAATGGTCATGGGGCATGAAGTACACAAACCTCACAGCCTTCTGGTGGAGAACATGGATCGATCCAAACTATCCACACTTTGACAACAGCTGGCCAATCGCTGTAACAGTTTACGACGAACTAACCTTCACATACAACCTAACCATAAACCCAGCCACTAACACGACTACCTTAACCGAAAACCACATCATCGGAAGAATGCGCCATCTCCTACTAAAATGGCTACCACTACTGTGGATACACTACAACAGTACAGGCACATACTTCCTAGGCGCCAAAATAAGCAACGACACCATATACGATTTCATCCAAGACAATCAAATAAAAATGAGCATCGTAAACTTCCAAACCTCAATAATGGCTGACAGAGAAACCTACAGCCAAACAGCCACAGGCCAAAACGTCACAGACACCGAAACCCCAGTCACCGACACATCAATCACAACATACGCAGACGACGGAGAAAAAATCTGCAACGCCGACTTCGGCGCCAAAAAAACATACAAACTATACAACTACACCCAAGATCCAACAGAAATTGACTACGCAATCTACAACGCAACCGCCAGAACCGCCAAAGCCGCAGGCTTCGCAGGCAACGCAGGCCTCTTCACATATCATATAGGCTTGATGAAATTCCTACCGCTACTGGTCGTAAACATGTACCCACAAATATACGCCAGAGCCAAAGAAACCATAACAAACATGACCTGCGCAAATTACTTCTACATCATCGGCTACGCTGACTACAGCGGCTACAGAGTGGAACATGACCCAACCTTCACCATATACCTAACCACATCAGCAGCCACACCACCAAACTTGGGCGGGCTACTCATAATCGGAGCCATAGCAGCTGTAGTCATAATAGTTGCTGCCACAATCATACGTCGAAGAAAGCCTAAACAAACGCTACTGCAGCCACCAGAACCACCAACAAGCTAAAACTTTCTTACCTTTCTTTTCTAATCCTTTTGCGCATTATTTTGTATTACTAGGCTTTGTCAAACTGCCAAAACAAGTAAACTTTCGATTGCAGAAGAATTCCTACAATCTTAATCAGTTTAGCCATTTTTAGCATGTCTGCCTCTTTGATACCTTTAATATATTCGGATTTTTTGCAATAAACCCCATGCCGACACGCTTCAAATCCTTTCATAAGCCTCGGATGAGCATTCTTAATAAAAGCCTCTTTCAACATGGCTAACTGTTCTTTCGTTAAAAATTCAAGTTGCTTCCTAACATAGCTCATACTACTCAAAAGCTGAAGATTAAATCCTAAAAGAGATAAAACATCAGAAATCCGCATTGCCTCCATGCTCGGAGATTGCACGGCTATTTTGTGCATTCCTGCTTTCTCAGCAAAGGGATTATACTTCGCCATAACCGCTATCATTTCCACATAAGGCGTGCCAGCTAAAGGCAAACTCTCTCTCACAAGCTTAGCGCCCAAACCGATAGTGCGGTATTTTGGATGCACAACCACACGGCTTATAGTGCTCATTTCCTTCTGAAGTTTGCTGAAGTTTCCTTTCCAAACCTTGCTTCTTCCGAAGGTCGTTGGCGGCGGATAACTGTAAACAATTACTCCGCAAAGCTCATCTCCACGCTTCAAAGTGAAAATTTTTCTCGGCGGCGGACAACGACTTGTTCTATAATGAAAAACGCTCAGCTTCTTGTAATCCGCAAAAGTGCCTTCTTCAATCTGCATTTCTTTTGCTAGACTACATTCTTTTGCTGACTGATTTGTGTAATAGTTTACGTTTATTTCTTTTCCAAAACGCTTGTGTATGTGAACGCTTGGCTTCAAATCTTCGAATAAATCCGTGTGAGTTGTCGCCACTATAACTGCTTTGCCCATCTGCCTCGCAATTTTCTGAATGTTAAATGCTACAATCTTCGCTGTGTCACGGTCTAACATGCTACAGAATTCGTCGGCAATCCACCATTGTTTTTGGCTTTCCATAAGCTTCGCAATTTTGTAACGATACTTCTGCCCATCGCTTAACTCCTTAAAACGCCTTATGAATAGGAAAGCATCGTTTAACCCTGCCTTGCTCAACAATTCCAGGGCTTCGTTGAAATCTTTGCCAACCGTGTTGATTATCGATTTGTCTGGGTTTGGCTGAATTTCTGCCATGTCAATGGTTTCTTCGTTTAAATCTTGCTTTATGGCTTTTAGCAAAACGCTTTTTCCTGAGCCACTGTCACCTGTTACGTAAACAATGTCTCGGGGGCTCATCTTTAGCTCAACATTGTCGTATAAGATGAATTTTTGGGTTTGGTCTATGCCTAATCCGAAGGTTTCAGCCACATCAATCGTGCGTGGGGTTATTTCTGTGGCTGTTTCATAGGCTATGTTGAATGTGAATTTGCCAATCTGCCTATCATACCGTTTTGCAAACTTTGTGATTCTGAAGTATTCGCGCCTTTTTGTCACCTTGTAACACCTGCAAAGTTGTGTTTCACAAGCTTTTTTCGCAATTGCTGCAGTTTCGTCTTGCCTTGGCTCATTCTTGAAAAGACCCAAAGTTTAGGCGCAGGTTCTGTTTTTGATGCTGCTACTGCGAGTGCCAATGCCCACAGCATGTCGTCTTTGCTGTTTGCTGGATGATTAAACTGTAAACGTCCATTTTTGCTGTAGCTGTATTGTTGCTCGTTTATTTGTTGGCAGAGTCGTCTCTCATAGGGAATTGCAAGTTTTCCTTGCTCCATGACTATTTTAAGCCATGAAAGAAGCTTCTCTTTAGTTTCTGCCGTGAATTTTACGCCTTTAACGCAGTCTATGCCTTGATTGCGAATTTCCTCAAGGATGGGTTCTCCGACTCCACTTTGGTCTACGAGTGTTTTCTGAAAACTAAATTTCTCATTCGCTCTGGCAAGATGCCCAATCACTTGCGTGTATGTCGTCTCAAGTGGAAATTCGTATACATAGAACAATTTTATAGTATTATCCTCTACCTTCACAACCGCCAAAACGGAATGGTCTTGCAGTTTGCCAAAATCCACTCCTGCATAGTACTCGCCGTGGGGAAAATCACGTTCAATGCTGAGGCAAAGTTCTAAGCCGAGCTTTTCTGCCAGTTCGACGCATTTTCTGATTAGGTCTTGGCTGAAATAACTGTTTAGAGCCTCGATAAATTCGGCTTCGTACTCCATTAAGTAGGCTTCGCGAGTCATGTTTTGCCGCATTTCTTCGAGAAACTTTGGCGTGATCAGTGGGCATTCGGCTGATTTTATTTTGTGTATACTGTAGGCTGGGTTGACGAAGGCTCTGTAAAAGAAGTGGTCTTTGCCCCATGGGGTGCTTAGGAATATGGCTGTTCCGTTTGTTGTGCTTAGCATTGGGAAGATTATTTGTGTTATGGTTTTTTCTGGTATGAATGCAGCTTCGTCGCAGATTGCTAGTTGGGCTGTGTATCCGCGTAAGAGGTTTTCGCTGCATGGTAGTGCAATTATGCGTGAGTTGTTTGTGAGTTCTATGGTTGTGCGGGTTTTGCGGGTTATGCTTTTTGTGAGTAGTGGGTTTTGTGTGGTGAGTGCGAGTATTTTGTCGAACATTATTATGCTTTGTCTGAGTGATGGGCTTATGATTAGTGTGGTTGTTTTTGGGTTTGTGTATGCGTAGTGTATGGCTTTTGTGGCGATTGTTGTTGTTTTGCCTGTTTGCCTTGCCATGCAGGCGATGATGCGTTTTGATTTGTCGTTGAGTAGGTGTTGTTGGTAGGGGAAGGGTTTGAAGTTTAGGAGTAGTTCGGCGAAGAGTGTTGGGTTTTCCTTTAGTTTTGCGAGTGCGTCTGTGTGGTTTTGCATTTTTTGAGCCTTTTTGCGAGTGTTTTGGCTTGGGTTTGGATTTGGCTTAGGAGTTTAGCTAGGTCTTCTGTGTCGGTTTTTTGTCCGTGGAGTTTGAGGAGCATTGATAGTGTGCGGATGTGTGAGGCGAGGGTTTGGTAGTAGAAGGCTTTTTGTTTTTCGTAGCGGGCTTTTTCGGCGAGATTTTGGAGTGCGTCTATGATTTTCCATTCTGTTTGGATGAGTTCTTTAGCGGTTCGGGTTTTGCTCTCTGCTTGGTCTAGACCCCCCTTATATATAGATTGAACTTTTGGTTCGGTCATGTGTTTCAAGCCTTCTGTGTGAGGAATATGCCTGTTATTGTGCCTGTTAAGCCTGTTATGGCGGAGAAGATTTCGCTGTTCCATGTGTGTAGAAAGGCTATGTGGGTGATTTCTAGTGCGGTTAGGCTTAGGGTTATGGCTATTGCGAATTTAACAGCGTAGACGAGTTTTGGGTTTGGTTCAGTGATTGCTGTTGGTTCGCGTGTGGTTTTTGTTAAAGCCCGTTTAATCCAGTCTTTCATGGTTTCTCATCTTCTGCTGTTTTTTTCCGCGTGCGCTTGTGCGTTTTCCGTCTGCGAGGAAACTGTTTAATAATTGCTTAGCGTCTTCTGGTGGAACATGGTTTTTGATTATGGCGGTTATGTTGGCTGTCCATGCGGTTGGGACGGCTGTGTAGTCTATGTCGTATATGCCATCAGCGTAGCGGAAACTGTTTTGGGCTAGGATTATGTGCTTGTTTTTTTCGCCTAAAACGCCTAGGAATATGCCCCAGCTTTGGACGGGCACGTCTATGCCAGCTAAGCCGCCGCTGAGACTCTTGCCAATGCTGGCGTCAAACCATTCTACGCGGATAAGGTCGCCTATGTTTAAGGCTTTAACTTGTTTAACAACCTCCTTCATATACATCATCAAAAGAAAACGAGAACGTAGACAGAATATAAAGAAGAGTGAAATTCACCAATTCACAAATTTACAAAATTCGAGTGCCTTTAGGGATGATTGTTGTGAAGTCAATTCCCCTTTTTCGCTCATTCCAGTTAGTAATAACGATGTGCCTATCTACTGAATAATAGAGAATGTCGTTTCTTCTAGCAACATTAAAAAGAAGATTTAGAGACTTAGAAATTCCTTTAGGTGAGAGTATAACAGAATACAAGGGCAAGGCAACTTTGCTGTATCCTAATAATTGGGACACATCCCTTAAATTAATTCTACCAAGTTTACATTCTATAAATCCTAAATATGCCTCATCATTTTCAGATTTTTTAATTACCCCGGCAACATCTACTTCAATTTCATAAGTCTGGTAGTCCGGAAAGTAATCGTGAAAACCTTTATCAAGGAGCCATTTTGAAAGAATTTTCTTAGAAGTATCCTCAACACATATCTTGGCATCTTTGAATTTGTTTTCTAGGATTTTCTTAAACCATGAACAGACATCCGAGTACATTTCTTTCTCGGTTTTATACAAATTATTCACTTCTTGTTTTCTCTTTACCTTTTTTCTTCTCTGTTTTTACCCATTTACTTAACTTCTTTTGATCTTTCATGAAATTTGCATACCTAATACAGCCTAAATCGGCACAAATTTCCCAGGAAGAATCATAATGTTTTCTTCTTATTTCTAGAGGCAATTTTTCGGAATTTTCGGATGGATGCCTTGGCTTACTTTTCCTTCGTTTGGGTGGATTGCAAAACTTTGCTTTGTCAAATCCCTCTTTTCGATTGTATTCAGCAAGCTCTTCAAGAATTTCTTGTTTATGAGACATATAAAATCCAATGTTCTCAAAATCGTCTGCAAAAATTTTAATCTGATGCTCTCTTGCCCACGCATCTTTTCTTCCTTCTTTGTATTCTTTTAAATTTGGGTCTCTTGTGTTGGGATGTCCCCATTGTATAACATCAACTGGAGTTTCTAGATGGTCTTGTAGGATGTGACAAATCTGAATTGGTAGGCGCCAGTTCAAGGGACTGTTGAGAACATCTAGGTAAACTCTGCACTTTCCCCATCTATTTCTGTTCGCCCACCTCGCAGATCCTGCGACGTCTGCAAACCCTCGAATAAATTCCTTCTTTATCGAATCATCAGATTCAAAAATTTGGTCTGGAACTTCAAATTCATAATATGAGCTTTTTCCTTTCATCAGCATTTTAATATTTCTGAGAAACATGGTGTTCTTTAGTGTCTCAAGTATCAAATATACTGAACGTTCACTTTCGTTCTTTCGAACATTAACATCTGCAAGTTCGTTAATGCGATTTATAGCACGATCTAAGCTCAACAGTATCTTATCTCTTTGAGTAATCTTCTTTTTTATTCCTTCTACTTCCAAGTTTCTAAAAGGAAATTCAATAGAAATTCGTTTTACCCCACCCTTGTCGGAGATTTCTCCTCTAGCGGTTACCTGCCCGATAAAATATGCTACGTCTTCGTCAATATAATCGAGAGAGGGTTTCCTCAATTTCTTCAACCTTATTCTTTTTAAATATTAAGATGTATTCGTGAACTTTATTTACTATGAAAACGTAGGGGTATCCTAATGGTCGTAAATTGCTATATTCCTTTCTTCTATCCCAAACTATTATGTCTTCAAGTAGAAATCCTATTTCCGCCATCATATTGGATATATGTATATGAAATGGGATGAATTGAGAGCCTTGTCGAATATCCATTACAATAATCACGCATCGTTTTGCATCTTTTAGAACTGAATGGACTTTAGAGAAAATGGATTTTAATTCTTTCATGAATTCGCTAAAATTAGGTATGTTTCCAAGGTCTTTTTCTAAAGATGAGTAAGGTCTTGGCTCTTTATAGTCAGCTGTTCTTTTTCTTGTATGAATATTCCAATATGGAGGAGACGTTATTACTAGGTCTACTGAACTAGGTTTCACATGCTTTAGCAAGTTGTTCGCATCTTCGCAATAGATGTTAGGTTCTTCAATCCCAAGATGTACTAATTTTTGTTGAGATAATCTCTTTTTTGTAAGTTCTACAAAATCCGGGTTAATATCAAAACCGATACCCTTTCTTTCCATATCTCTTGCAACAATTATTGCACTACCACTGCCCATAAAAGGGTCGAGAACAACATCACCTTTTTTGGTGTATATTTCCATTAGTCTTTGGCACAACTCCATTGGAAACATTGCAGGATGTCCAAGCTTGCTTTCTTCACGAGATTTTACTATATCCCATACACTGATAGAATATCTTTCCCATGTTCTACCATCTAATTCGTTGAGCTTCTCCTTCTTTTTAACTGCAGTTTGAATCTCTTGATTATTCATCGCACCCACGTCATAATTGAATTAAACAAAGTTATTTATAAATTTGGGATAATGCGCTACTTTACTTCAGCAACCCAGACTTTTCTCAAATCATAGGGTTGTTATGTTTGTTGTTTCCACTGCTGCCACTTTCCCTTTCTTGTCATAATGCACTATCACCCTCCCATCCCCAGTAGGCTCACCCTCGCTATGCTCAACATACTTAAACCTTATGAAAAGGTCGCCAACATCACAGCCATAATCTACCGTAATAACCTTCCTCGGCAGTTTCAACTTATACCTCTTCTCAACTATTTCCAAAACCTTTCGCACGTCAATATCTAGGAGGGTCTTAACCTTCTGAATATCCCCCACCACCTAACATACGTTATTTTTCTAGGCTCTTCAGCATATCCTGAATCACCTTTCTAAGCGGCGGTATATCATCCTTCGCCGTCTTCCACAAAATCTCAACATCAACACCAAAATACTCATGAATCA
>CAZLCE010000023.1:0-17421 GCA_964558305.1 uncultured Candidatus Bathyarchaeia archaeon | reverse complement strand
GGCCAGGCCCGGGAGGGAGCAACCTAAGTCTGGACGTTCAGCGCTCAGGGGGGTGCGGGTACGAGTGTAGGGTTTGGGGGATTCGGCGGATTCTGGATGTCGAACCCCAGTGGCCCACCGCCTTTTTGGATCTAATATTCGTGACATGGAGAAATTCTAGAGGGATAGGGGTCTGAAAAACTATAGGGATCCTATTCTAGAGATTGAGAGTTTTGGAAAACGCTAAATGCAATGTGCATTAATCTAGTTTTGTTGGATGTCTAGGCTATGGGCTTTAACGAGGTTCGTAAAGATTATTTGCTTGACCGCTGGGTCGTAATCGCAACAGAACGTGGACGCAGACCCACAGACTTCGCTAAACAAGGAAGAGAACAAGCCAAAATAGGCGTTTGTCCAATGTGTCCAGGCAATGAGCACATGACGCCGCCTGCAGTTTTAGTCTATCTTAAATCTGGCAAAGGCATCAGAAAAGCAAAAGACAAGGATGATTTTAGGTATAAGAATTGGCTGATTCGCTGCGTTCCAAACCTCTTTCCCGCTTTTGCTCCGCCAAAAGAAAAACTCGCCAAAAAACAAATTATGAAAAGCTCTGATTTAGCTGTGGCTGTTGGGCATCATGAAGTTTTGATTGAATCGCCAAATCACGATGCGCATCCAGCAGACGCCAAAATTCCCCAGCTAATACATGTCATAAACGGCTACATTGGCAGACTACGCGTGCTTTCAGCAAAACCCTACGTGCAATATGTTTCAATTTTCCGCAACCACGGCCTAGAAGCAGGCGCTTCACTTTCGCATGCTCACAGCCAAATAATTGCGACACCATTTACTCCGAAAACTGTAGAAGAAGAGCTTGAAGCCAGCAAAAAATTCTGGAAACAGCATAGGAAGTGTGTTTTCTGCGATATCATGGAAAAAGAACTTGACGGGCCTAGGCTTATTCTCGAAAACTCGCAGTTTACAGTTTTCGCTCCTTACGCAAGTGTCCATCCCATGGAGTTTTGGATAATCCCAAAAAATCATGAAACCACATTACTTGGCATGTCGCAAACTGAAGTGAAAACCTTTGCCAAAACACTGAAAACATGCCTTAAAGGATTAAAGCAGTTAGTGAACGATCCGCCTTACAATTACGGTTTTCACCTAGCCATAAACAAAGACACACGCAACTATTATCATTGGCATTTGGAAGTTTATCCTAAACTGGCGATTTGGGCTGGTTTCGAGAAAAACACTGGCATATACATAAACACTATGACTCCTGAAGTGGCAGCAGAAAGCCTAAGAAAAACCATTTCATGCTGAACCACGCAAAACTTCTCTTTCGTGTTTTGGTCTAACTTGCACCGTGTCCTCCACGTAAGCTCTTAACGGTTCCGCTATGCTCCATGCTTGGGCAATACACCCTCTAGGAGTATGCGGCGGTTCTCCATCAAAAATCTCGCTTATCGTTCCAAGCCCAGCCCTAAAAATCTGCTCAGTAAGCAACGGCAAAAGAGAATTCTTCAACGCATATTCACGCCTATAATCTGCATAACCCTTAGCCTTCAGAAACGCCGTAGTGAAAGGACCCAGCAGCCACGGCCAAACAGTGCCATTATGATAGGCTTTGTCTCTGCTTTTTCTATCTCCAACATAAGCTCCAACATACCTTGGGTCATTCTTTGCCAAAGTTCTCAAACCACACGGCGTCAAAAGCTCGTGATGCACAACATCAACAACTTTTTCACTTTTAACTTTATCCAACATGTTAAAATCCAAAGCAACCGCAAAAATCTGATTAGGCCTCAAAGAATCATCCCGCTCATGCTCACTTATAACATCGAACAAGCAATTCTTTTCTGAATTCCAGAACTTTTCAACAAAACTTTTCTTCGCCCTTTCAGCCATTAAAGCATATTTTTCAGCCCCACTTCGTTCCTTGAACTTATCTGCCAAAAACTCCATAATCTTTAAGGCGTTATACCACAACGCTTGAACCTCAACCGCTTTTCCAACCCTCGGAGTTACTGGCTGACCATCTACTGCTGAGTCCATCCATGTCAGCTGGGAACCATGAGAAAGCAAGCCGTCACTGTCCAAATGAATGCTAAAAGCCGTTCCACTCGTATGGCTTTCAATAATTGTTTTTAGATTTTCCCAAAGTTGCTCTTGAACAAACCTGAAATCTCCAGTATATTTTAGATACTGCAGTATGGCATTCACATACCACAACGTTGCATCAACAGCATTATAGGCTAACTGTTCACTTTGATCTGAAACAAAATTGGGAATCAAACCATCTTTGCAATGCTTCTTAAAATTCAAGAAAACCTTTCTTGCATCTCCAAATCTTCCAGTCACTAACAGTAATCCTGGCAAAGAAATGAATGTGTCCCTTCCCCACTCCTCAAACCAATGGTAACCAGCAATCACAGATTTGTGCTCATCATTTAATCCCTTAACTATAAACATGTCTGCGGCTAAAATAACCCAGCTTAACCAACCATCTTTGGGAATGCCTTCGTGCTCTTCATAGAATTTCGCCAATAAATTTTCGCGATATGCTATTTCTCTCTGGTATAAGCCTTCAACATCATACATGGTAACGGGCATTTCAGCCAAAACTTTTCTTGCGGCATCCTCATTTTTATCTGCAATCGCGATCGCTGCAAAATTCTCACTTTCATTTGCATCTACGCCTATTTCAAAATATCCCGGCTGGTAAGCATCGTCTAAGCAACTTTCTCCGCGTGCGGCTTCTTCGCGGAAATAAATTTTTTCAATCCATTCTTCTTTGACACGGTAATGTCCGCTTGTCATCTTCATTATTAGCGCAGACTCAGGAATGCCAAAGTGCACTTCTACCTCTTTATCGCCTTGTCTTTGAACAAATTTCCATGGAATTTTCCATCTATCCGTCACTGAATGAAAATGTCTCCCATTTACAAGCGGAAAAACTCGAACTTTAACGTCAAAATCACTCTTATTCAAAACCTTGTAAATGCTTATCACAGCGTTTTTCTCATGAGGCATAAAAATAGTTTTTTCCACTTCGACGTTCTGAATAATATAGGCGTATTTTGGAAAAGGCGAAGTTGAAAACTCTTTGAGGAACATGTAGCCCCGCGGAAAAACGCCCCTTTGAAACTCGTTGGCGCCAAGCGGATAAAAATTGTTTTCTATACACATTTCTTCATCAAGTTTTGCGAGGCATACTTTGCGTTCTCTTGGCGGATGGAAAGCGGCAACCAGTAGACCATGATATTTCCTTGTGTTTATGCCTAAAACTGTTGAAGAGGCGTAACCGCCCAAACCATTTGTTATGATCCACTCTTTTTGGATTGCTTCTTCAAAACGGGAAAGCATTTCTTGAGCGAGACTTATGGATGGCAACTTCATTTAAGGCATCAGCTTTGCAACATTCTTTTCTCTTGGCACACCGAAAAAGTTTGCCACTGGATTGCATTTAGTTCTAAAGAGCAAGGCGTGAGGCTTTTTCAGTTTGTATTCTGTGAGGGTTTCGGCATAGCCCATTCCCTTGGCAAAAATTAAGTCAACAGAATTGTAAGTGTCAAGAAATTCTGCGGAAAATTCTTTCAAAGATAATCCAACGGCGTCGGTTCCAGTTGTTATCAGTTTATCAGCAATCTTGGTCATTCCAGAAACTTCAGCATCTTCTAAAGTTGCATCATTAATCACTGGTCCACCCTTAACACCAACAATCACAGTTAAACCCATATTCTTCAACTGTTCAACAAGCAACGTGTCAAAGACGATTTCTCCAGCATTATCCGTCAAATAAAGAACCGTGCGCGCTTTTTTGGTCAGTTCGTAAATCTTGCTAACGTCATCTATTACCAGATCTTTTCCAGCATCTCTGAAACTCTTCCTTAAACCATTGTATGTAAACCTGTGACCTGGAATGTCAAATTCCATTATGTTACCAGCTATGGCGCATAAACAAGCCTTCTTAAATCTGTCCTGCTGTGTATAGCCCTCTTCAACAAGTTTTCTTGCATAGGGCAAAACTTTCAAGGCTTTTTCGTTGCTTATCTTTTTACTTCTTTTATAAGGGTCATTATTCCCAGTGAGTCTCTTGATTAGGCGGTCTCTTTTTGTTCCCAAGTCTGCGGGAACCGCCGTTGGTCTGAACTCTTTATTCAATAATCTTAGAAGCTCTGCCATTGCTCTGAAGCGTAATGCAGGATTTGTCGTTGCTTCTGTTGCTTCTGCTGCTGCTCTGCTGAGTATACATGCGGCGCATTCTGCTTCGACTTTCAAGGGTTTTCGACTCGCCTTAATGTTTTGTTGCTTCTGCAAATTCACGCAAGACGCTATATTGGTCTTTTGCTTTTACGATGCCGCTTGCGACTAATACGCCTTGGGTTCCAAGTTTCAAAGCTGCTGTAACATCTTCTCCTTGGGTTATTCCTGCTCCGCATAGTATTGTGACTTTTTTGTTGATTTCTCTCACGAGCTTAATTGTGCCTGTGACCACTTCGGGTTTTGCCTTTGAAACAGGAATGCCTGTTCCGATAAGTTCTGGCGGCTCGATGGCTATGATGTCTGGTTTGAGGGCTGTAACTGCTGCGCTTATGGTTGGGTTATTGGCGCACACAACAGAGAGCATATCCTTATCACGTGTTATCTTAATTATCTCATCAATTTCTGATAGTTTAATTTGCCTTTCAGAATGGTTAATCAGTGTTCCTTTTGCTCCTGCTTCCTTTACAGATTCTGCAAGCACATGCCCCGTGTAGTTGCCAGGCTTTATTGGGTCTATATGTTGAGCGAAAACTGGAATTTTTACGGATTTTGCAACGGCTGATATGTCTGCAAATTGAGGGGCAACTCCTATGGAAACATTGGTTTCGTTGTTTACTTTTTCGGCTTTTTTTGCAAGCTCAACTGCCTTTCGTCCAGTTGCCTCCGAATATGTTTTGAAGTTGACAATAATCATTGGTGTTTGAAATTTTTCGACCAAATGCTTATTCACCATTTTAGCGTTAATACTAATTGTTAATATTGTTTTGGAATAAAAAATGGTTGTTTATGTTAGGTGGAGTTTCTAATGTTTCAGCACGTTCCTTCCTGGCACGAAAACCGCGGCTGCAATGACTGTTGTCCATAGGCCACCTTTATCTCCTGTGGCAGATTGTGTAACGTTTGTTGTTTTGATTATCATTCCACTGGTTTTGAACAATTGTTCTTTTTCTTGCCAAGCACTTTCTGGGTCAAACTGAATACCCATGGTTGTAGCCAGCATGGTTGCAGCTAAATCTTCAGCGTAATCTCCAGCCTTATCATCAGGTTGCCCATAAGAATGATGTTCGGAAAGGTAGCCGTAATTATGTTTGCCTGACGGAATTGCCACACCTATTGACGATGCTATAAGCCTATGCGGTTCATTGGTAGAGTTTCTGGCTAGGACAATGAACGTTATTTCTCCAGGTTTTATCAGTTTTAAGCCTCGTTCTCTTGAAATGAGTTTGCATCCTGGCGGCACTATGCTTGAAACATTCACTATGTTGCAATGTTGTATGCCTGCGTTTCGTAAGGCTAACTCAAAAGATTGCAATTGCTCCTTGTGCTTGCCCACACCTTTTGTTAGGAAGAAATATTTTGGAATCATTTTGCAATAAGAATAACGGAATATACTTATTAGTTTTTTGTTTTGGTTGAGGGAGAAAGGCTTAAAAGTGGAAACATTTCAAAAGCCAGAAAGGAGACGTGTTTAGGGATGCTTTTCCCTAGAGGGAAAGACAGCGCTCGCACTTGTATATTTCCGCTTTTTTGTTCTAAACTGTAGTTTTATTAAGGTTAGTTGTTTTGATGTCTTGGTTATCATGAAGGTTAAGGTAGTTCTCCTCCGCGTTCTTGCTGTGTTGCCATGTTCGCTTTTCATACCTTCAATTTTTGCTCCTTTCTTGGAGGCGACATATTCTCCGTTTATGCAGATTCCCGAGGGAACTTTTATGAGGGAAACGTTCTGGTCTTTTAAAAAGCATTTTATATCGTTCAGATTTGGCATGGATTTGAAGGTGGGTGAAGCATGTTTTTTGATTATTGGAGCGAATTTCCTGCCCTTGCTTTCTTGTTTACTCTTCAGCTGGTTACTGTTTTATGTGCTTTGCTGGCAGCTTTAAAGCTTAAGTCCCCAATACTTCTTTGCTCGTCTGTTTCCAGCGTCTCCGCGCCTCTTCTCATGTGGCTTTTCAGCTTAACATTTAGCTCAGATTGGAGCGTTGAGTTTTCTGGTAGCTTTTGGATTTCGCTTCTATCAGCCGCACTGTTCACATTTATTTATGTCATCTGGCGATTCTGGTCCAAGTCGTACCGTTGAGTTGTGGTTTTTATTGGAGTTTGAGGTGTGTTTAAGGTTGTTTAAGGTTGGCTGCGTTAGAGAAAAGAATAACAAGCTTTACACATAATTAATCTGAGGTTTAGCCAAGTGCCGCTCTCTCAAAGCGTGTTCAAAGATGAAACAAAACTTGACATAAATTACATTCCTTACAAGCTTCCCCACAGAGAAAAGGAACTTCGTTTATTGATGGAATTTTTCAGTTTTATTTTGCATTTTCCAGAGAAAATGGCTCAAAGAGTCATAATAACCGGCGATGTTGGTACGGGTAAAACTGCACTTTCCCAACGTTTTGGAGCTGACATAACTCGCGAAGCAAAAACCCATGGTATAAATCTTCGGTACATTCATGTTAATTGCCGCGAATACCGTGGAAACCTCTTTCTCATATTACACCACATAATTTCCATTTTCCATCCAAACTTTCCGA
This sequence comes from uncultured Candidatus Bathyarchaeia archaeon, assembly GCA_964558305.1. Lineage (GTDB taxonomy): Archaea > Thermoproteota > Bathyarchaeia > Bathyarchaeales > Bathycorpusculaceae > CAZLCE01. The sequence goes on along the minus strand of CAZLCE010000023.1, from coordinate 10,648 downwards.
AACGCGGCTACTCCGCTGAAGAGCTTCTGCGCAATTTCATGCAGATTTTAGACACAGAAACCACTCACATGATCTTGACTCTGGATGAATTTGACAGCCTTGTTGAAGCGGCTGGATCAGATGCTGTGTACAAGCTTACGCGTTTGCAGGAGATAAGGCAGAATAAACCCCAGAGACTTTCGCTCTTGTGCGTTTTGCGAAACTTCAAGGTATTTGAGCAGTTGGATGCAAGCACAAGAAGCACCTTGCAGTTTAATACAATCAGGCTCGAGAATTATTCCAAACAGCAGCTCACAGACATCCTTAACGATCGCGTTTCGCTTGCCTTCAAGCCCTTAGCAGTGCCAGATGACACAGTAAGCCTAATTGCTGAACTTGCTTTTTCGGAGAACGGAAACGCACGTTTTGGCATTGAAATGCTCTGGATGGCTGGAAAATATGCGGATGCTGAAGACTTAGGCGTCCTCACGCCGGAGTGTGTTCGAAGAGCTGCTTCAAGCGTGTTTCCAGCAGTGAGGAAAAGCGATTTAGCCTTTCTGAGTCTGCATGAGAAACTTTTACTTCTTGGCATAGCCAGATTATTCAAGGAAAGTCAGAAGGCTTCCATTTCGCTTGTGGAAGCTGAGCAAGCTTACGCTGTTGTATGCGAAGAATTTGATGAAGAGTCGCACAGTCACACGCAGTTGTGGAAATATTTGCAGAATCTCTCGAACATTGGCGTTTTGAAAACGGAGGTCTCTGCGACTGGATCTCGTGGAAGGTCAACCATTATTTATTTGCCTAGAGTTTCTGCTAGTGAGTTGGAGAAGGAGTTGTGGGCGCTTTTAGAAAAGAGACGGGTGTGAAAAAAATTTATGGATTTAGAGGATGTTTTCTCTTCGAGAGTGAGAATGAGAATTCTTAAGGTCATCGCACAGGTGGGCGAACTTAACGTTTCTGAAATTGTCCGCAGAGTCGGTGTAAACCATGCCGTGACGAGTAAGCATTTGAAAATTTTGGAAGGGGAAGGCGTTCTTCAATGTAAAGTTTTCGGAAGGATACGCATGTACAGGTTTAATGAGCATTCGCCTAAGGCTAAAGCGGTGCTGAACCTCATAGACGTTTGGGAACATGTAAATAAGCAATAAACTGTACTAATTATTCCTTATTGGTGGTGACGAGGTTTGATTAAAGAGGATTTCAACGAGAAGATAGGCGAGTTTGAAGAGGTTTTGCAGAATGTTGCACGTGACATAACCAGCGGCGCAATATTTGAAAAGCTTCCACCCTCAGAGCTTCTGAAAAGGACCGAGCAGTACGTGGATCGTTTAAGTGATTTAGCAACAAGCAGCGAAGAGCTTATGCTTATTCTCAAGCCAGAGAAGGCTCCCACCATCCAATTCATGTGCAAAAAACTGACACAAACCCTAGTAACCTTCAAGAATATCCTACTTCAGAACACGGCTGATCCTCTCGCAAATTCACGTTTAGCCTTTGAGCAACTTAGAAAAGCCTTAACAGATGGCTCAGATTTTCTGTTTTTGATGAGGGAAATCAGGGATGCCCCTTCTCCGCTGATAGAGACAATATTAGCTTTTAAGAAAGCGTCTGAAACAAAGGCTTCTGTCATAAGCATACAAGCCTCAGAAAACGTTCAGCCTGTTATTAAGTATGTTTTAAGTCGCATTGACAATTTTAGAACAGCCTTAATAGGTTTAGAAAAGAGAGTTGATGATTTGAAGAGGATTATGCGGGAACTTCAAGAAGAAAGCCTAAAAATTCTTTCTGGCGAGGCTTCTACGCAGTCTGAAGTAGCTGAAAACAAAACGGAAAAGAAGCAGCTTTCCCTCTCAAACTTTAAGGCAGAAGAAAACTTGGGAGGAAGGGAACATGGCGATGATTGACATATCTGGTAAACCCGAAGTTTTTCGTGAAGCAACCGCAACGGGAACGATTAAATTGAAAGCTGAAACTATACGTTTGATTACTGAGGCGAAAATTGCAAAAGGAGACCCATTCCACACTGCGAAGATTGCTGGGATTCTGGCAGCTAAGAAAACAAGTGCTTTGATTCCGCTTTGTCATCCGTTGCCGTTGACGGACGTGGAAATAGGCATAAAAGTTTTAGGTGGGTCTGTTGTGCAGGTTTTTTCCACCGTTAAGACAAAAGCGCAGACTGGAGTTGAGATGGAGGCGTTGGTTGCGACTGCTGTCTGCCTCTTAACGATTTGGGACATGGTTAAGCAGTATGAAAAGGATGCGAAGGGGCAGTATCCGTTTACGGCTATTGAGGGCATTCGTGTTGTGAAGAAGGTTAAGGAGGGCGTTTCAAGTGAGCGAAAGCGCAAGAAAGCATAAGGCTGAGGCTCCTAAAAGGCTTAGGTTCGGCATTTTCATATGTAGCACGTCTCGCCATCAACAGTTGAAAAAGGGCGAGCGGGTGGAAGATGTTTCAGGCGATTTGATTGAGTCTTTTCTGAAAGATGCTGGGCATGCAGTGAGTTTTAGAAGGTTGATTCCAGACGATAAGGCTTTAATTGAAGAAGGTGTGCGGCAAGTTTTGGCTTCTGATTTAGATGTGGCTGTGTTCTGTGGTGGCACTGGTATAGCTTCTTCTGACGTTACGATTGAAACTGTTTCGCCTTTTCTGGAGAAGGTTTTGCCTGGGTTTGGGGAGATTTTTAGGCGTTTGAGTTTTGATGAGATTGGTTCTGCGGCTGTTTTGTCTCGTGCTGTGGCTGGTGTGGCGAAGGGCAAGGTAATTTTCTGTATTCCTGGTTCGCCTGATGCTGTGAGACTTTGTTTTGAAAGGCTTATATTGCCGGAAGCGGCTCACATCGTTAAGCATGCGCGGGAATAACGATGGTGTTGAAAGACAGCTTTAGGCGTCCTCTACTTAACTTGCGCATAGCTATCACACGACGTTGTAATTTGCGTTGTCAATTTTGTCACATGGAAGGCGAAGATGAAGGTAGGGAAAATTTTGCAAGAGAAATGAATGTTGACGAGATTATTCGCATTGTAAGGATTGCTGTTGGGTTAGGCGTTTTTAAAGTTAAGCTTACTGGCGGAGAGCCTCTCATACGTAAAGACGTGATAGAGATTGTTAAGGGCATTGCTGCTGTTCGGGGCTTGGGCGATGTTTCTATGACAACTAATGGGACGATGCTTGCCTCTCTAGCCAAAGAATTGCATGCAAACGGCTTGAAGCGTGTTAACATTAGCCTTCCAACGTTGGATGAGGAAGTTTATGAAAAGTTGACTGGTGGCAGGTTAGGCGATGTTCTTGAGGGTGTTAAGGCTGCTGTTGATGTGGGGCTTTGTCCAGTTAAGTTGAACATGCTTGTTTTGAAAGGCGTGAACAATTCCAGTGTTTTGGAGATGATTGATTTTGCCAGGGAAACGGGGACGATTTTGCAGTTGATTGAGCTTGAGCCGATAAACATAAGCAGCACATATTATTCTGCGAACCATAAATCGTTGGACGAATATGAGGAGTTGCTGAAGCAAAAAGCGGTGAAGGTTGAGACTAGGGAGTATATGCAGAATCGTCGCATCTACCACTTGCCAGACGCGAAGGTTGAGGTTATACATCCAACTGAGAACACGGAGTTTTGTATGCGCTGCACACGCTTGCGCGTGACAAGTGATGGGAAATTGAAGCCGTGTTTAATGAGGAATGATAATCTCGTGGATATTTTGACGCCCATGAGAAACGGGGTAGACGACAAAGAATTAACAGAGCTGTTTAAGCTTGCAAATCAAAAAAGACAACCCTATAACAAGAATCTAAAATAGTATGCTAAAGATTTTTTTATCAATAAAAATAGATATCTCCCGCAAATCTCCTTTGCTCTCCAAGAATGGTAGATGTCAAGCGACTTGCCAATTGCAAACCCTTCTAGAAGACACTCTCACAGTCAAAGCCTAGTTCAATCTATTTATAAGGGGGTCTAGTCTCCGCAGAGAACAACAGATCCTCGTATGTTGTTAAACAAAAGAAAATTCAGCTTTCAACAAATCTACAAGTCAACTAACCTTACTTCACGCTTAACCGTGTCAAACAACGCAATAGTGGATTTGCCACTCAAATACCCACAAACTTCGCCTGGATTCACAACCAACGTTTTGCCTTTTCGATAAACTTCCGCCTTATGCGTATGCCCATAAACAACAACATCAAAACCCCCACCATCAACCAAAGCCTTCAAAAGCTCCTCATCATGCCCATGCAACAACGCAACCCTCAAACCATCAACAGCTATATCCGCAAAATTCCCACGCAACTCTAACCCTTTACATTCACCAAACCGCTTCCTCAAAAGTTCACGATCACCATCATTATTGCCAAAAACACCAATCAACTTAGCCTTCAAACCCTTAAATTTTGGAATAACAAAAGGCGCCACGTAATCCCCAGCATGAAACACAAGCTCAACATTTTCATCATTCAATCTTTTAACAGCCTTATCCACCATCGACAGACAATCATGCGTATCCGCAACCAAACCAACCAACATTCTCTTCACCAATCCCTAACATTTTTCATTTACGCACAAAATAAAGCCTTTTCTAATGTTTTTAACTTCTAGAACAAAGTTCTAGAGAATATTTCGATTCTCGTAATACTCAAACATGCGAAACACCGTTTAAAACATTCTTTGGCGCTTTTCCATTATAGAAGACTGTTCTAAAAGAGGAATATAGAAAATGAATGCTTGGGGCTCAAATCCCGCATCTAAAAGAAGAGATAAACTCTACATAATCGCAGAAGTTCTAGAAATAGCGAAAGAAGGAACCTTAAAGACCCAGATCATGTACAGGGCAAACCTAAGCTTCACGCAGCTTAACGATTACCTCAGATTTATGTTGAAAATTAACCTGTTAGACAAAATCACAAAAAACGATAAAGAAGTATATCAGGCAACCGAGAAAGGACTAGATTTTCTTCAACGTTACCGCGAAATAACAGAACTTCTTAAAACCGAAAACGATAGCTACAAAAACAACGTCAAGATACCACCTCCACACCTGTTGAAAAGAAATTAAAAATTAACAGAAAACTTGACTTTTTCCTAAAACTCTACGCAAGAAATCAGTTAACAACAAAATTTAAGCAATCGCAGTCTTTTGCTCATCAAGATAACTCTTAACTTTCTTTTTCAACGCCGGAAACTCGTCTAACATAACCTTTATGACTTGCCAGCGGATTTCCTCGTTTTTCTGTTTATCACCCATTTTCAGACATTCCAATGTATTATGTAGCAATAAACAATATAAACTTTTATTTCCAAATACGATATATCACCCTAAAAAAAGAAAAAAAGGAGAGCTAATGAACGTTTACTATGTTCACTGTTTTCTTTCGTAGCTTGACAGCCGCCACTGCGATTGCTATTGCGATTGTGGCTCCAATCAGAATCATCAGTAGATTAGTTGGTAGCCATGGAACTACGTTTTCAACACCAAGCGAAGGGTCATGCTCCAAGGTATTGCTGCCAAAGTATGGATAACCAATAAACAAGCGCATGTGGTTTCCTGCTGTAATGTAGGCTGCTGTTACATTGACTAACGATTTCTCTTGAGTTGTGGAATTGATGATAACTGCAGTGTTCACGAAGTCGAAGAAGCCTGCCAATGTTTGGCTTCCTTTAGCAAAGCGCAGTCTGAAGCGTTCATACAAATTAGTTCTAATGTTTAAAGGTGCTGCTATACTAGTCATTCTATTGTGCACTTGAATCCTTTTTCCTTCTGCGATTATATCCGATGTATCCGAGTTGATCTCAACTGGCTCGGGTGGAGCCTCAGAACTGCTTTGAGGCAAGACTTGTGTCATTGAATTTGCATCTTGTTCTGCGATTGATATGTCTGTAATATTTATTGATGCCATGTCAATCCATAGCGCCAAACCAGCACGTAGAACTGGAACAGTTATGCCAAATTCATTGTGTAAAGCATCAAAGAGGTCATTAAGTCTGTCAATATTCCATTCCCAACCTTGTACTACCAAATCCATTTTTAGCTCGCCAGGTTTAACTGTGTAGTTGTATAAGCCATAGACGTTTTCTGTGGCTTCTGTTGCGTAGAATCTGCATCGGATTATCACATTACCTTCAGCGAAATCGAATATGGACGGAGCTTCGGAAAGTGTAAAATTGAAGGAAATATATGAAACGCCATCTTCCCTGGTGACATCAACTGGACCGGTTAGGTTCCAACGGCAAGCACTAAAAGGTAGAAAAGCTGGATGCAAGCCTAAAAGCCATCCGAAGTAATTTCTGATTTTATTTTTTACGTATACTTGAAATGGACCTTGCGAGGCATATTTTGCTTCTAATCGTTCTTGTATTGTCAGATTGTTTGCTTCGTACAAGTTATTATAGTATGGGTAGTCGATTGTCATGTATTCAATTAGGCCTTTGTATTTCACAACATAAATGTTGTTTGTGTCATTTGAATACCACCAGAGAAACATCGGCTTTTTTCCACCAGCAGGAAACAGTATAGTGATAAGGTCTGTTTTGATTCGCCACCAATGGGCCCCGTAAGGCTCAACTTGTACATCGTCAACTTCATCACCATCTGAGGCATTCACATTATTTATCAGAAGCATTGGCATCACTATTGACAGCAACAGAAACGTCAAAGCCGTGCTTATTATTGCATTTTTCGTATTTTTCACGGTTTTTCACCGAAAATAAATGTGCAAAATGGCTTATTAAGAAAATCGTTTCGAAAAAACTCGAATATTGCCTTTCTAAAGTTCTAGAAATCTCGAATTTCATGTAAAGCGTCCGAGTATAAACAATATGGCTATGTTTAGATAAATGGCTGTCAGGCTTATGACTATGGCTTTATCAAGCCTTATGCCTTTACCAAAGCAGAAAGCTGCAGAAACAAGTAGCAAACTCCAAATTTGCAGTACAAACATGGCATACTGTGAGATAATTTCGGATGTGAAGAGGTAGACGTATGGAAAAATCGCCAAAGGAAATGTCGCAAGTCCTATACACGTGAAAAGTTGAAGGTCATTGCCCACACGCCGATAAAGCAGATAAATCAGTAATTCAGCAAAGAGGAATAAACCTATCCAGTTGAAGAAAAACACAGCTATTATTGTTGTTGAGCTATAGGTGGAGAATGGAAAATAAAAGAATAAGGCTGGATCAAGCATTGCATAGGATGTGCCCCACGCGCCTACTAGCAATATCAGTATCGAAATCGGCAAAAGCCTTAATGGTTTGACTGTTTTGGCGAAAACAGGCGAAAGAAAAATCCACTTTCCTAAACGATGACTAAAAGCCTCACTTATTCCAAGAGTTGCTGGAACATTCCCCTCCTTCAAAACCCTGTAAAGGGCTTGCCCCCGATCATTAAGCCTGTACTTACGCTGTTTATCCTGTGTTATAAAGTCTGAAAGCATGTCTAAGTGATAATAAACCGTGCCTACACCTAACCCCAAGGTTTCTTTCAACTCTTTAAATCCAATTTTCTCTTGCGTGCCCAGAATTTCAATTATTTTTCTGCGCGCTGGGTCTCTGAGCAAAGTGTAATATCGCGACAAGTCTTCCATTAGCTAGGTTCCCTCATAATTCTTAGAACTGTGTCCTTTAACGATGTATTTATACATTTTTTAGAGAATTAATGCCTGTCACAGTTTGCGTAAGAAAGATTGGTTTTCTGTTGAGAATATTACCTCTACGGGAATACTCGCTTTATTCCTTAAAAGCGTGCTTACAATTGAGAAAGGGAGAAAGGAGAAGAATTTGCCAGATTCAACCGTTAGAGGAGAGGTTTATCCATGAAGCCGTTAAAAAATTCTAGGCTCATTTACTTGGCTTTTTGCATACCATTTATTCTGGCTTACGTCTACTGGCAGTTTTTCCCAATTTTCGCCCATTGGCTCATAACCAACATATTCCATTATGAAGTAGAGCAACCACCAAATTGGCTTTGGTACGCAATAGTCCACTTTTTTTATAGCTGGTACACTTTCTTAGCCATTGGCGTTGCAGGAGTTTGGGCCATCGCCGCCACACATGCCAGAAAACAGCGAAAAAGAGATGGCAAAAAATATTATCCAATGGTTTCTTTCATCGTCCCAGCTTACAACGAAGAAAAAAATGTTTCACGTTGCATAACAAGCCTTTTCAAATGCACAGAAAAATACCGCGGATTATGCGAGATCATCGTTGTGGATGACGGAAGCAGCGATTACACATACGAAATTGCTTGGTCAACCATCAGATTAAATCGTAGAAAACATCCGCAAGTTCGAGGAAAAATCGTTAGGCACTCTGCAAATTTGGGCAAAGTTGAAGCAATAAGAACAGGCGTAGATAAAGCCTTGGGCAGTATCATAGCGGTTGTTGACGCGGATTCTTGGTGGCTGCCCGACACGCTTGAAAGGCTTGTCAATCATATGCTTTTGAATGGAAAGAAAGCTGTAACTGGCTACGTGCATCCTTCTGACGGAAATGCGGAGCTTAATCCCTACGTGGTTTTGCAGCAGCTTGAGTACAGCCAAGGCTTAGGTATAGCTCGTTGCGCGCAGTCGTTAGGTAACAATGTGTTGGTTGTTTCTGGAGCTATTGGCTTGTATGACGCAGACGTTTTGCGCGGAATTTTAAATGAAAAGAGTGTTCGCTCAGTTACCGAGGATTTTGAGATCACTTTGGAAATGCACAAAAGAGGCGCAGGAATTGGCTATGTTGGCATTGCCAAAAGTTCAACGATTGTTCCAGCCTCGTTCAATTTGTTATGGAATCAAAGATTAAGATGGTTCACTGGCTGGCTTCACAACACTTTAAGCATCCATAAAGATTTGCTCTTTAAAAAAGCCTGGATGACTTTGCTCTTGTGGTATTGCTACATTTTCGAGTATGGTGGAGCCTTCATCGATTTGGCTGCTTTGTCTGCTTTTCCATTTCTTTTCTGGTTCGCACCTGACCAAATTTTCTTTGTCCTCAACATGCTCGTTTTTGTGCCCTTCGGCTTATTAATAGGGGGTATAAATCAGGCTATAGCTTTAAAATACGCTTACAACAGCCACAATTATAGAACTTTGCTTTTCTACACGCCTTTCTATCCAATTTTAAGATTAATCAACGTGCTTGCACGTTTGACAAGCTCTTTTAAGTATGTTCTAGGCGATCATGGAAACTGGCACAAAAAAATAAAGATTAAACTTTAAGATTGCTTTTAATTGTTTGTTGCAAAAACCGTTTTATGTTTGATGCGAACCATAAACTGCGTGGTGTACAGATGCGGATCAAGGCTGTCCTTTTTGACTTTTTTGACACCTTACTGCTAATTGAGGGCGGCGATGCTTTCTACATGCCCTCTTTAAGGAAGCTTTATGAATATTTGGTTAATAATGGGATTAATGTTTCCTTTGAAGACTTTAATCGCGCCTATTTTGAAATTCGAGACAAACTTTACGCTGAAACTGAAAAAAGCTTGGAAGAGCCGCACTTCAATTTTCGAGTTTCGCAGACATTGCAGAAATTAGGCTATAAGGTTGATGCTTCTGCTGCAGTTGTGGTAGGAGCCACAGAGGCTTTTGCTGACGAGTTCATGCGTTATTTGCATTTAGATGAAAATGCCATTACAGTTTTGCAGAAACTACGTGGAAAATACAAACTTGGCGTAATTTCAAACTTTGCCATCCCAGAATGTATTTGGCAATTGCTGGAAAAATTTAGTTTGACAAGATTTTTTGATGTTGTTTTGATTTCCGGCGCCATCAACAAACGTAAGCCCAGCCCCGAAATCTTTGAAAAAGCGTTAAAGGCGATTGGTGTTGACGCTTCTGAAGCTGTTTTTGTTGGCGACACTCCGCGTTTGGACGTTAAAGGCGCTAAAGCCATTGGAATGAAGAGCATTCTCATTCAAAGAAAAGCTTCTGAGATAGATAGTCCAAAATCATTAATTTGGAAACCACGGGAGGACGACGCGAATCTTAAGCCTGACAAAGTTATTGGAAGTTTAAGCGAGTTGTTGGTTGCGATTGAAAATTGTTGATTGCGAGATAACAATGCCTATTAGGGTGGAAAGAAACATTTATATCGACTGAGACGCCTTCAAATTCATTTTGGCGAACGAACTAGCCCCGCAATTTCACGGCGGCGGCTCAACCCCAACTATAAAGGCGTACAAAATCGCCCTACAGGATGAGGATGGTTGGCCTCCAGTTGCGGGGACAAACATGTAGACCTGACACGCTTACCATTGTTAGGTCTGAATTGGGCTTTGACGTTTTTGTGGTTAATCCTCCAAATCCAGTCAGCTTTATGGCTGTACTTCAATAAACGTTCGGCTTGCGATCGCCGAGGAGTAAGCAACTCCGGTTGATCCTGCCGGACCCCACTGCTATCGGGATGGGATTAAGACATGTTAGTCGTGCGCTTCCTAGCCATGGTGGAGGCGCGGCGCACAGCTCAGCAACACGTGGCTAACCTACCCTTGGGACGGAAACACCCCCGGGAAACTGGGGCTAATTTCTGATAGGTGAGGACTCCTGGAATGGAACTTCGCTTAAAAGACGCTTAGAGCATGCTTCTAGGCGTTGCCCAAGGATGGGGCCGCGGCCGATCAGGTTGTTGGTGAGGTAACGGCTCACCAAGCCTTTAACCGGTACGGGCCGTGGGAGCGGGAGCCCGGAGATGGG
>CAZLCE010000022.1:0-17634 GCA_964558305.1 uncultured Candidatus Bathyarchaeia archaeon | reverse complement strand
TAAAAGGATATCTTCCCGAAAACAAAAACGCCAAGATATTGGATGCTGCTGGCGGCACTGGAAGAATAACACTTCCCTTAGCTAAGATGGGATACTCGGTTACTCTATGCGATATCTCTCCTGGAATGCTAAATGTGGCAAGGCAGAAAATGCTTAGAGAAGGCGTCTTAGATAAAGTAGAGATCTTGGAGTGCGATGTTTGCAAACTTCGTTTTGCCGACGAGAGTTTTGATTCTGTCATCTGTTGGGATGGGATGGCAGAAGCTGCAAAGGAGCTCATTCGAGTGACAAAGAAGGGCGGAACAGTTTCAATTTTTCTAGTGAATAAATATGGTGCTGCTATTAGGAAGTTTCGCGAAGACGCTGCTTCTGCTCTTGCTTTACTCAAGTCAAAATCGAGTTATGTCTACGATGAAGAAAAGAAATACAAGGCTGTTAGCGTGGAAGAGGCGAGAGAGCTCTTTGAAAAAGAAGGAATCAAGGTTATCGATGTCTACGCCGTTTGTGGTATGTTAGATTTACTATCCATTCCCCAAGAAATTCAAGAATCTCGCAGTTGGGATGAAAAATTCTTCAGACAGGTGACTGAGATGCTATTAAGATTAAGTAAAGAGCCTTCCGTAAAAGGAACGTCAAAACATCTGGTTTTATATGGAGAGCGAATTTAATTTTCATCTTTTCAAGACTATCGCTTTTATAAGATAATCATCAATGCAAAAGCGTTTTCAACACCTAAATAGATTAATACCGCTTCACTAACCTTTCTACTCCCAAGTTCAACCTACATATAAGGGAGGGTCTAGCCACTCTGACGAAGCCAGTCAAAATCACTGACACAACATTCCGCGATGCGCATCAATCCTTAATGGCTACGAGAATGCGCACAGACACCATGCTCCCCATAGCAGAAAAAATAGACCAAGTAGGCTTCTTCTCGCTTGAAATGTGGGGAGGTGCAACCTTCGACGTCGCAATCCGCTTTCTAGCCGAAGACCCTTGGGAACGAATCCGCACACTAAAACAGCACATCAAAAAAACACCCTTCCAAATGCTCTTACGTGGACAAAACATTGTAGGTTACCACAATTATCCAGACGATGTTCTAATAAAATTCGTCGAAAAAGCAGCAGAAAACGGCATAGACATCTTCCGAGTTTTTGATGCCTTAAACGACATACGAAACATGGAAACAGCCATAAAAACCGTCAAAAAATGCGGCAAACACGCTCAAGGCTCAATCTGCTACACCATAAGCCCAGTCCACACAACACAATACTACGTGAAAATAGCCAAGCAACTAGCCCAGCTAAACTGCGATTCAATTTGCATAAAAGACATGGCAGGCATGCTTGCGCCACAACCAGCCTACGAACTCGTAACCGCCCTCAAAAAGGAAATAGGCCTACCAGTGCATTTGCATTCTCACAGCACAAGCGGCATGGTGATGATGACATACCTGCGAGCATGTGAAGCTGGCGTAGACATAATCGACACAGCCTTTTCGCCATTAGCGTGGGGAACAAGCCAGCCGCCCGTTGAATCTGTTGTAGCTGCATTAAAAGGAACGCCATACGATCCGGGACTAGACTTGGAGCTTCTAAGTGAGATTACAGAATACTTCAGGGAAATACGCGAAAAATACTACGACCAAATAAGGCTCATAGACCCAAAATCTGAACGCATAGACGCCTCAATAATAGTTCACCAAATCCCAGGCGGAATGTTCTCCAATCTCCTCGAACAGTTAAGAGAGCAAAAAGCCCTCCACAGACTGAAAGAGGTTTTAGAAGAGGTTCCAAAAGTTAGAAAAGAACTCGGATATCCGCCGTTAGTTACGCCTACAAGCCAGCTTGTCGGCACTCAAGCAGTACTCAACGTGATTTCTGGCAAACGCTACAGCATAGTACCAAAGGAGATAAAGGATTATGTGAAAGGTTTGTACGGAAAACCACCAGCACCCATCGACCCAAAGGTGAAAAAGAAAATAATCGGCGACGAGCAACCCATAAAAACCCGTCCAGCAGACCTTCTGGAACCCGCACTTGACAAGATTCCTGAGGATGTAAAACCATACATAGAAAGCGAAGAAGACAAACTAACATATGCGCTTTTTCCGCAAATAGCCACGGAATTTTTCAAGAAAAGAAAAGCCAAACAAGAAGAAACCAAAAGCGGAATAGAGCCCGAAAGAGTCATGGAACTCGAGCAAGTTGCTGCCATCTCAGTTGCAGTAGTCACGTATTTAACAAGTTCTCAAGGAGCAAAAGCGTTAATACCAATTAGGACGAAAGCTGCCATGTCAAATTGGGTTTTGACAGGTAGACAAAGCCTAATCGAACACGGTGCATAACAATGCCAACTTACGAAATTTTCATAGACGACAAACCCAGAAGGATCGAACTAACAAAAAACAGCGACAAAACCTTTACAGTAAAAATTGATGACAAACCCTTAAATGTAGAATTGCAAAATGAAAAGCTCGATCTAGAAGAGCAGTTTTCAATAAAGATAAACGAAAAAACATACCGAATAGAATTGCCAAAAATCGACCGTGAAAAGCCGTTCCAAATAAAAATTGAAGAAGCCGCATTTAAAGCGGAAGTAAAAACTCCCACAGCAAAAACGACAACAACCGCCTTTGAACAAGCTCCGTTGACGCCTGTAAAGAAAACTGTCGCGCAGAAACAGGTTGTGGAAGGTGCTGTAACTGCGCCAATGACAGGCAAAGTAGTATCAATCAAAGTTAAGAAAGGCGAACAAGTGAAAGCTGACCAGATTCTATGTATCATCGAAGCCATGAAAATGGAAAACGAGATAACAGCGCCAAAAGATGGAATTGTTCAAGAAGTAGGTGTTTCTGAAGGGTCGTCAGTAAGCGAAGGCGAAGTCCTATTCATCATCGGCTAAAAAATTGAGGAAGACTTGTACTCACCAAAAACCTCGCGAAGAACGCCGCAAATCTCACCCAAAGTCGCATATTCTTTCACAGCTTGAAACACGAAAGGCATAAGATTCTCATCTTCACTTTCAGCAGCTGCACGCAACTTGCCTAAGGCTTCGTTTACTTTGGTCTTGTTCCTCTGCCTCTTTATCTGCTGCAGCTTCTCAACAAGTTTCTTCTCGATTTTCGGGTCTATTTTCAGAGTTTTTATTGGATTTTTCTCTTCTGTTATGAATTCATTTACGCCCACAACTATTCGTTTTTTGGTTTCAACTTCCCTCTGATGGCGATAGGCACTTTCTGTGATTTCACGTTGCATAAAGCCCTTCTCAGTGGCGGCAACAGCTCCTCCCAGGCTGTCGATTTTTTCAATGTATTTTGCAGCTTTTTCTTCAATCTCGTTTGTCAAATATTCAACATAGTACGACCCTGCCAACGGGTCAACTGTGTCAACAACCCCGCTTTCATAGGCAATTATCTGTTGAGTTCTAAGCGCAACAATTACCGCCTGATCGCTTGGCAATGCGTATGCCTCGTCAAAAGAATTTGTGTGCAACGATTGGGTTCCGCCTAAAACTGCTGACAAAGCCTGAAGCGCCACTCTGACGATGTTATTGTAGGGCTGCTGAGCCGTAAGCGCAACACCTGAAGTCTGCGTATGAAAACGTAGCATCCACGAGGCTGGGTTCTTGGCTTCAAAGCGTTCTCGCATGATTTCCGCCCACAGCCTACGAGCCGCGCGGAATTTTGCTATTTCCTCGAAAAAGTTGTTGTGGGCTGCGAAGAAGAAGGATAATCTGCCTGCGAACTTGTCCAAATTTAAGCCTCGGTCAATGGCTGCTTGCACGTAGGCAATTGCATTTGCAAATGTGAATGCGATTTCCTGTACTGCTGTGGCGCCAGCCTCTCGAATGTGGTAACCGCTTATGCTTATCGTGTTCCATTCTGGCATGTGTTCTGAGCAATATTCAAAAATGTCTGTGACCAGTCGCATTGATGGCTTAGGTGGGAAGATATACATGCCTCTGGCGATGTACTCTTTCAATATATCATTCTGCACTGTTCCGCCAAGCTTAGACTGGTCAACTCCTTGCTTTTGTCCAACTGCAATATACATGGCAAGCAAAACGTTTGTAGGCGCATTAATCGTCATAGAAGTTGTAACCTTATCTAATGGGATTCCGTCGAAAACAATTTCCATGTCTCGCAAAGTGCTCACGCTTACTCCTGCTTTGCCAACTTCGCCATGCGCCATTGGATGGTCACAGTCATAACCCACTTGAGTTGGAAAGTCAAACGCCACGCTTAAGCCCTTTTGACCCTGCTCAAGTAAGTATTTGAAGCGCTTGTTCGTTTGCTCCGCAGTGCCGAAACCCGCATATTGACGCATTGTCCAGAATCTCGCCCTATACATCGTAGGATAAACGCCGCGCGTAAGAGGATATTCACCTGGAAAACCTAAATCCTGCAGATAATCAAAATCCGCAATGTCAAGCGGAGTGTAAGCTCTGTTGACTGGAATGTCTGAACTTGTTGAAAATTCACCTCTTTCTGGAAGCTTTTCAAAACTTTTAAAAATAGTTTCATTCTCCCACTTTTCCTTTTGTCTCCGAATTTTATCAAGCGTTTGCTTGTCAAACACCATTATAGACACCCTAGAAACTAAGACTGGTTGAGATGCATAAAAGAATTATCGACAAAACATCCAGAGGATCAGACTCTCCGTAAGGTTGCTTAAGTTAACTGAAAACGGATATATAGCGACTCTAAATCTAAAATATTACAGAGGCCCTCTAGTGATTCGGCGTTGAAGGTAAAAGTCGAATACATCGGTCATGTTAAGAATGTTATTAGCAGCGTGCGAGAGGAAGAAATTGAAATTAAAGATGAAGCCTCAATCGCCGACTTGCTTATGACACTTTCCGAAAAATATGGAGAACCCTTCAGAAAGGCTGTTTACGAAAAAAGCGGCGCCGATGTAAAATCAAACTATATCATCACGGTAAACGGTTACTTGCTCAACCAGTTGAGCGGCGTTAAAACCAAACTAAAACACGGAGACCACATAACCCTACTGCCTATCGTGAGTGGCGGTTAAAAACAAAAACATTTTAGCCTAAGAACGCATAACAATCTTTCTTTCCCAGGTGAAAACCCTTGAAGAAAATAGAAGCCCTAAAACAGATGGCCTTCGAGAAAAAGAACTTTGACGGATTTTTAATTTTCAACGAGGCTAATTTATTGTATTTCACTGGTTTTCAAGGAGCATTCAGTCTATTAATTCCTAAAAAGGGTGAAAGCACAATTTATGTATACAGCGTCAACTACGAGCAGGCAAAAGCTGAAGGCAAAGGATTCAAAGTCGAACAGGTGAAGCGCAACGAAAACTGGATGAAAAAAGTCGCCACTCAAGTTGAGGCTTTCCAAATAAAAAAACTTGCCGTCGATGCGCTTAGCTTTGAAAACTTTCGCAATCTTACCAAGATGTTGAGAGACAAAGTGAAGCTGAAAACTCAAGGCAACCTTGTATGGGAATTGCGCAAAGTAAAAGACGAGGAAGAGCTTGAGCTTATGCGAAAAGCCGGAGAGCTGACAAGCGAAGGCATGAAAACAGCATATGAAGTGATAAGGCCAAGAATAAAAGAGTATGAAGTTGCTGCAGAAATTGAATATGTCATGCGTAGAAAAGGTTCTTGGGGGACAGCCTTTGACACCATAGTAGCTTCTGGCGACCGTTCTGCGTTCCCGCATGGCGGTTGCACGGATCGAAAAATCCGAGAAGGCGATTTGGTGGTTGTTGATATAGGCGCCGTATACCGGTTTTATCGTTCAGACATGACAAGAACGCTGGTGGCTGGAAAACCCTCAGAAAAACAAAGGAAAGTCTATGAAACAGTCAAGTTAGCCCAAGAAAAAGCCTTCCAAGCCATAAAACCAAAAGCAAAGGCAAAAGAGATAGATGCAATAGCCCGCAAATTGATAGCAGACGCTGGATACGGCGAATATTTCGTCCACGGCTTAGGTCATGGTGTAGGCTTAGAAGTTCATGAACCACCAATCTTAAACTCTGAAAGCAAGGATAAGTTGGCGGTTGGAAATGTTGTTACGAATGAACCGGGCATTTACATTGTGGGCTTCGGCGGCATCCGCATAGAAGATACGGTTTTAGTGCAAGCGCATAAAACAGAAAAACTCACGAAAGGACCCTACAGTTTAGAAGCTGAGTGATGAAGTAATTTAAATAAAGTCATGAGTATAGTTAAACTTTAGGAAGTGGTTTCCTTGAACAGCATGGCTGTAATAATAATTGACATGCTTAACGATTTTGTCACTGGCGATTTGAAATGTAAAAGGGCTAAACCCATAATTCCAAGGCTAAAAAAGCTAATCGAAGCTGCACGTAAACACAAAATACCTGTCATTTACAGCAATGACGCCCACTATCCGTATGATTTTGAGGTTGTTCAAAAATGGGGAAAACACGCCATAAAAGGCACGAAAGGGGCAGAAGTAATCCCTGAACTTAAGCCCTCCGCCAAAGATTACATTGTAGAAAAGAGAACTTACAGTGGCTTTTACGAAACAGGCTTGGACCAGTTGCTGAAAAGCCTACACCAAGGCGAAGGCGTAAAAACCGTAATCCTAGGCGGTTTACACACAAACATATGCGTTAGGCACACAGCCGCAGACGCCTTCTTCAGAGGATACAAAATAATAATAGCAAAAGACGGGACAGATGCCTTCACAAAGGAAGACCATGAACAAGGACTAGAATATTTGGAAAACGTTTACAACGCAAAAATAAAAACCGTCGACGAAATCATAAAAGAATTCTGTTAAAACATGTTATTAGAGGCAGATTTTGCGCGCGTTATATTCTCATGAAAATGGAAAAATTAAAGCAAAAAATAACCCAAGGAGCAAGCCTAAATCCTTAAAATGCCTTTTTTTCTGGGAGAATTTCGAGGTTAACTTCGAAATTTAAGGAAAAAGTTTAAAAGCAACATGTGTATGGATAATGAATAATGTGTGAGGAGGAATGGTAGAGCAATAAGTTTTTTCCTTCTCTCCTTTCTCCCCTCGTAAGCGACTCTACCATTCTCCTCATGAAAGTCTTAATGCGTCTTTTACCCACTTATAGCTTGTGGAAAAATCTTCTATCTCAATCTTCTATGTAAATAGCGATATTTTATCTGCTAAAGTCTAAAATATCACGATGCTTCATGAACCTTTAATCTTTAGAGTGGGAATTGAAGATGGCGAAAATACTAGTCATTTATGATTCCAAGACTGGAAACACTGAGAAGATGGCTTTCGCCGTGACTGAAGGCGCCAAACAAACAAGCGGAGTTGACGTAATCGTAAAGAAGGTTGACCAAACAAGCCTTGACGATTTGCTGAAAGCTGACGGAATCATAATGGGTTCGCCAACATATTATGGGCAAATGTCCGCTAAACTTAAGGCTTTAATTGATGAATCAGTTAAAATTCATGGAAAGCTTGAAGGAAAAGTCGGCGCAGCCTTCACGAGCTCCGGTGGAACAGCAACAGGCGCAGAAACAACCTTGCTATCTATAATACAGGCCATGTTAGTTCACGGAATGATTGTCCAAGGACGGGCTGCTAACAAGCATTATGGAGCCGCAGCTGTAGAAGCCCCGAGTAAAAAGGAGCTTGCGCAGTGCAGACAACTCGGAAAAAGAGTCGCAAATCTAGTCAAAAAATTGAAGCCACAACTGAAAGTGGTGGGCCCGAGGCGATTTGAACGCCTGACCAACAGGTTATGAGCCTGTCGCTCTAACCTAGCTGAGCTACGGGCCCCAAGCCTTATCAATGCTTATTTAATATGCTATTCCCAAATTAATTTAAACGTTTTCTGCTTTTAGGCATCATAAAACTTATTCCTTTACAAGTGCATCTTCTGCTTGAGAGAAAAAGCTTTGTTAGACATTAGAAAGGCTATAGTAATTTTTCATTATGCGGAAAAAATAAAGTCGAATCTAATCTTAACCGCCAGTCTTTTGGAGGTTTTAAGCGGTATGCGGGATGAGGAAATTGTTGGTGCTGAGAAGTTTATGGTTGCTTACTTTAATGCTTTAATTCGTGAAGTCAATATTGCTGCGAACGCTTCTGGTGTTGAAGGATTTAGAGACGTTAGCGCGAAGCTAGAGGAAGCCATCGTGCAGACGGAACACCATAACTATGCCAATGCCGTGAAACTTGTTTCCGAAGCCGTATCCATCGCAACAACCAACGCGAATCAAGCAGCAGAGACCCTAAAAGAGAAAGATCTAATCTAGCACCGCGTCCGTTCATAATGGTATAAATATTCTTGCGCATAGCCAGCATATTCCCCAAAATATATACGCCCAAACGAACTCAACTTCTCATATTCTGAAGTGGTCAACGAATTTTTGCCTGAAATCCTTCTTATAAATTCCTTTGGAAAATGATTTGCATAATATTCCAGAATAGCACGCTTTATCCACACATCTACTGGAAAAGCTTCGAGCTTACCGAGAGAGAAAAGCAAAACACAATCCGCAACCTTCAAACCCACCCCAGGAAAATCTAATAACTCTTCTCTCGCCTTTTCATAAGGCATTTCTCTTAAACGTTTAAATTCGAAATCATTCTCATAAACCATTTTTGCCGTTTTAGCTACATATTTGGCTCTGTAACCAAGACCGCATTCAGCTATTTTCGCGATGGTTGCCTTTGCCAGCGTTTCTGGAGTTGGAAAAGTGTAAAAATCGTAACCATCAAAGCAAACTTTTTCTCCAAACTTTTTGGAAAGGTTGAAGAGCATTTGTTTTATTGCCGAGATGTTTTTGTATGTTGCGCAAATGTAAGAGATTAGGCATTCCCAAGGGTCCTGACGGAGAATTCGCAATCCGTTAAACTTTTTTGCTGCAGTTTCAATATACTTGTCCTTTGCGATTTGTTGCAGAATTTTCGGTAAGTCATCATGTAAGCCAAAATAATCTTTGATAAAATCTGGATCTACATTCTCAAACTCCAATTGATTGCTAATTTGGCGCGTTTTGAAAATCTTTTCTCTAACAACACCATACCACCATTCACCTTGCTTACTCCATCTGAAAACTTGTCCACAGTGAAGGGTGAAATCCAAGTTGAATGGGCATGAAGGGCTTAATGGAATTTTCATGTTAACCCTACACATTAGGACAATGCTATTTCGATGAGTCCCAAGCCTACGAGCGAGCTAAATATTATGCTGGCTTTCGTCCAAGATATCTTATGTAACACAATGGGTCCGATGAGTAGCTGAATAACCGCAGCCCACAGTGCAGCTATCGTGGCAAAATAGGGTATCCATCCAAACAGCAGTCCCGGGGCGTCGCCATAGGCTATCATTTTAAACGTATCCTTTACCGTGCCCTTTCCACCGACAGCTTTCAAAATAATGTGAAGATATCCAGTTGAAAATAGGAGAATGAAAATGTAGAGAATTTCAATCAATACAGGGCGCCATTCAATGCCAAGCGTATACATTGTGGAAATATCTTTTGCCAAAAATTCGGCTTGACCTCCTGCATGAAGCCCATTAATATCTTCAAAACCCAAATAGATTTGTAAAGGCGTCAGTAAAGCTGTAACAGCGCCAATTGTCAATAAAAAAGTAAAAGCATTTAGTGCTGTTTTTGAACCAACTTCTTCTAGGGTCTTTAATGGAGACTTAAGTACTGCAAAAGCCATGGAAAAACTGTTTTTGATGAAGTTCGTTTTGTCACAATCCGCCAAATTTCCACCTCTTCGATTATAGTTCTCTTTCAATTTTCTTCTTTAAGTCAAAACTGTAATAAGCATTTTTGAACCAAACTGAACCTTTTAGGTTTTGTTTATGAATCTGTCTGCTGAAGGAATTTTTGGCGGGAATCCCCTTCTCTTGCGAATTTTTTTAACAACTTCTGCCACTGCATCTTCTGGGACTTTTTCCCAATGATCAAATGCGCTCTGCCAGAAGGCACGACCCGAAGTCGCTGACCTTATTTCTGCAGCTAAACCGAAGGTTTCCGCAACTGGAATGTAACCACTAATAATTGCTAACATGTCTTTCTGTTCGGAAGCCAATATTTTACCACGTCTGCGAGTTATGATGTTTAGGCATTCACCCATCCACTGGATCGGAACGGATACACTAATTTTGTAAATTGGCTCTAAAAGTGTTGGTTTAGCTGTTAGGAAAGAGCCGAAAATTGCGTGGCGTACACCATTTATAATTTCAATTGGTTCATGGAATGCTGGATTTTCAGAGAGCTGAACATCCAATAATTTGACTTTCACATCTCTCAGCGGCTCACCGCTCAATGGACCTGCTTTGCACGCTGAACGAAAACCCGAGATTATAAAGTCCTTGGCTTCGAGAAAATATTCGCTTCCTTCAGTCGAATCTATGAATACGTTTTTATGCTCATCCAAAGCCAAAATTTTTCCTATCTCTCCAAGTTCGCCCTTCTCGATTTGCTCTTTAAATTTTTCTTCCAGCGGCTCTACTTGCACTACAAACTTGTTTTGTTTGTTTGGGCTTTTCGCTGTTGCTATGATGCCTTTTTCGTCAACGCTTTCTATATAGATAACCATTGGATGGGAAGTTGTGATTTCTATTTCGCCAGCATAATTCCTCAAAAACTTGACGGCAATTTCTAGGTGCAGCTCACCCATTCCGCTTAGAAGATACTCGCCAGTTTCCTTGTTTATGGTGGTGTAAAGGTTCGGATCTTCTATGGACAGTCTATTCATGGCTTCGATTAGTCGCGGCAGATCGCTGGGATTTTTGGGTTCTACAGCTATTGTTATAACTGGTTCAGAAACATATCTTATACGTTCAAACGGAATCATGCCCTTTTCATATGCCACATCAACAAGTGTTTCGCCACCCCTTACTAGTTCGAGTCCAAGCAAAGCGGCTATGTTGCCAGCCGTCATTTTTTCCACATTTTCTCTGTAGGCACCCATATACATGGAAACCTGCTGCACACTGTGTTCTTTGCCTGCATTTACTAGGTAGATTTTGTCTCCTTCTTTCACTGAACCTGAAAAGAGCCTTCCAGTTGCAATCAAACCGACTTTTGGATCTGCTTGAGCCATGGTCACGCACATAACAGTTGGCCCATCTTCATCACAGTTCAACATTGCCTGTCCTATTTCCGAGTTTACTTTGCCTTTCCAAATCTTGGATATGCGGTATTTTTGGGCTTCAACGGGATTGGGAATGCCTTTGACTGTCATGTCGAGTATTGCGTTGTGAAGCGGAATCCTTTTTTGAAGCATTTGGGGCTTGCCTTTTTTATATGCGTCCAAAATTTCGTTTATTTTTATTTCTTTTTGTTTGGCTATGTTTAAAGTGAAACCCCACATGTGAAGAGCTGAACCGAAAGCAACAGTTTCTTTTGCAGGGTCCACTTTCCATTTATCCTTAAACTCTGGTTCTCCATAAATTTCAATCAAATTGTTAAAGTTGTTGATTATGCGAATAAACTTGTTTTGAAGCTCGTCTGCGGAAAGTTTCAGCTCTTTTATTAGACGATCTACCTTGTTTATGAAGAGAACGGGCTTCACTCTTTCTTCGAGAGCTTGGCGGGTCACGGTTTCTGTTTGAACCATGATTTCTTCCACGGCGTCCACAACAACAACTGCGCCGTCTATGGCGCGTAAGGCTCTTGTCACTTTGCCTGTAAAATCTACGTGACCTGGCGTGTCAATCAGGTTGATTACGTATGGGTGTCCGTCCATTTCGTGTAAAAGTGATATGTTAGCCGTTTTTATTGTAATTCCGCGCTTTTGTTCTTCTTCCAGATAATCAAGGACTTTAGCTTTGCCTGCAATTTGCGGCGACAGCAATCCAGCTTTAGCTAGCAGCGAATCTGTCATCGTTGTTTTTCCATGATCTATGTGGGCGACTATGCCAATGTTGCGGATGCACTCTTTTCTGCTCATTAGCTTAAGTATTTCAGCCGTCTGCTTGAACCTTGGCACAGTGAAGATGTCTCCCAAATTTCTTCTTTCAGCGATACCGACTAAAAGACATTGCGAAAAAACAGATGAACCAGGGCATTGACGTTGTTATGCTTATCTCAGCGAATAAAGAAATTAGAGTACCTAGAGGATTAAATCTTGAAAAACGCACTAACGCTAACTATTGAAGAATTGAGCAAAGAACCCTACGCTTCCATAATATGCTATCCCAAACCAAGCAAGGCAGAATTACAAAAACGCATAAAAGAACTGCAAAGGCTAGGCGTTAAAGCCATAGAATTCAGTGGAGAAAAACAAGCATTCAACACGCCTATTCTGGGTAAGGGCTGCGTTGGCATAGTCACAATAGCCTATAGAAACAAAGAAAAAGTGGCCTTAAAAATTCGAAGGGTTGATGCTGATCGCTCCAGAATGCAACATGAAGCGGAAATGCTCAAAAAAGCAAATTCAGTGGATGTTGGACCGAGGCTTTTAGGCGTAAGCAAAAACTTTCTTTTAATGCAGTTTATTGAAGGTTACTTACTTCCAAAATGGTTAGAGACGCATGAGGGAAAAGTGCAGATAAAGAAAGTTTTACGCGAGATTTTGGAGCAGTGCTGGCGCTTAGACAAGGCTGGTTTGGACCATGGGGAGCTAAGCCACGCTCCAAAGCATATAATCATTGATGAGAGAAGCAAGCCGTTCATAGTTGATTTTGAAACCGCCAGCCCAAATCGAAGACCGGCAAATGTAACTTCAATCTGCCAGTATCTTTTCATCAGCAGCGCAGTTGCCAAAATGGTAGCAGAAAAACTCGGTGAAAAGAGTAAGAAGGCAATTGTTGGGGCGCTAAGATGTTACAAGAATGATAGAAACCGCGAAAATTTTGAAAAAGTGCTTGAGGCTTGTGGTCTCTAAACCACATAACTAATTTCTGAATGTGCGTTTCGTTTGTTTTCTGTTTTTTGGATGTTTAATTCTTTGACAAGCTGAGTTAAATCAAGCCACGTCTCTATCTGAAGCTGCCTTGCAACTCTTCTCTTTTCACAAAGCAATGGAATGAAGTCGACAAACAGCCAGTTGAAGGTCTCCTCTGCCAACTCCCTTTCTCTCCTCAAAAAGTGAAAAGGTCCATTCATTTCTTATAACTACGTATGTAAAAATCTGATAGAAGAAAATTCTAGAAGTAAAATTGGCTTAAACAATGTTTTTACGGTTATGTGTGAAAAAAGTTTAAAACAGTGAATAAAGGAAATCAGTAACTAAACTGGTGAAATATTATGGTGATTAGTAGAGAGGAAATGCAGGAAATAGTCAGAAGGTACCAAGAGCCTATAGGATTGAATTTGGGTTCCCATTCAGCTTTGGATGCTTGGCAGGGACAACGCAACTATGGGATAAGAAGTATAATTTACACTACGCCAGGTAGAGCTAGGATTTATCTTCAAAATCCCATGGTTGGCAAGTCAGATGAAACCGTGGAAGATTTACCGATGCTTGTTAGGAGAGATTTGCGTGTTGTCAACGATCCGAAGGATATAAAGAAAAATGGTGATTGGAGAAGCACTATACTGATTCTTGACAAGTATTCAGACATAGTCAAGTATGCTAGTGAGCTTATTGATTTGGAATGCCTACAAATTACAAACAGAGCTTTTGCAGTTTATGTTGGTGGAGACGAACGTTGCAGCGTAATTGAAAATGATTATCGGGTTCCCATACTTGGCTCTAGAAATTTGTTGAAGATAGAGAACCGAGGGGAAATTGAAAAGGATTATTACTGGTTTGCGGAGCAAGCTGGCGTTCCTTATCCGAAATCTTACAAGTATGAGGTCCATGATGATGGGATCAGTTTTAAGGAGCCGATTGATGAGCCAATGATTTTGAAGGCTGAACATGCGCACAGGGCTTTTGAAAGAGAATTTATCTTTGCTGCTGACTCGCATGATTTGGAGGAAAAAGTTGCTAGGGAGGTTAAGATTGGAAACTTGAGCAGAGAGGCTTTGGAAAATGGTCGTGTGGAGCAGATTGTGCTTGGTCCGCATGCGAATTTTAACTTTTTCTTCTCGCCTTTAGATGCGAAAAGCGATTGGGGAGACACTGAAGAGTGGTTTACGAAGCTTTACAATGTGAACGCTGAAGAAGCGAGAATTTGCCTGGCTAATCAGTTTCTTTCAATCGATGAGCGGAGAGAAACCATTCTTGACGGTTTGAAACGATTGCCAACTGACGTGCAGAACAAGATAAGGAAGGTGCCTTCGTTTGAGGTTACAGCCCACGCAATATTAAGCCTCAGAGAGTCGTTGCTGAAGGATTTGCATCGTTATGCTGATCGTTTCTTGCTTGCATGCAAAGAACACGCAAATCCAGGAATAATCGGCGCATGGTGCTTACAAACACTGATAACATGGGATAGAGTTTCGAAATATGAGTTAAAGCCTACAGTTAAATTAGACTTTACTGCTGGTGCAGAAGCGAAGAGGGTGGTGGATTATGGCTTGTATGATATTCACGGCGAAAAGGATCCGTATATGCATATTCCGGTGACGCAGGATGTTGCTTTGAGGCATGGTGGTGGGACGAATGTGCATATGGGTTTGGGTTCGCAGTATGCTAATGCGAAGTACAAAAAGAGACTGAGCACAGGTGATCGGATAGCAATGGAAATCAAAAGGGCATTGAAGACAAAACAGTTGCATGAGCTAGTTACTTAAGTTTTGATCCTCTCAGAATGACTACGGTCATATAATCGGCAAAAGCCTCCAATTTCTCATAGTTCCAAATGCGCTCTTTCTTTTTTCCTTGGTAACAGGAGAGTGATTGTTTGATTAAGTCATGGTATTCTTTAGGCAAATTAGCCAATCCCCATTGTCCTCCTTCGAGTTTGGAAAGCACTTTTTCTTCTCTTATGAAAGCTAGAATTCTGCATGAAGTGAGTACCCAGTAAACTGCAGGATCGTATCCAACACGCCCAGGGCTCTCATGCAAGTATTTTCTTGTGTGTTCAATGTCTTCTATCACTGATTTAAGGTGGTGTTGTGCAGGGATTTCTGAGAAAACATCGCTTATCGGCATGCCCCAGACGCAGAAGCCTCTCTTTTTCGTTGTGTATAAGTTGGATAGAATTTCGCTGTCCTTTCCATTTTCTAAAATGTCTCCCCAGTATTCAAAGTGCAGATCCACCATTATTGGGTATCGTGGATTTTGAACAACATCCTTGCAGACTATACTCAATTCTATGCATCTGTTCTTTGAACAAACTCCTTTTAAATATCCAATTATCTTTTTTCTCTGCTCTTTTGATAGTCTTTTCCTCGCAACAAGAATGATGTCAATATCACTTGATTTTGGATTAAAACATTCCATGGCAAGCGAACCGTACAGATATATACCTATCAAATTATCCAGGAGGACAGAATGAACACCTGAGAGTGTCTCGCTTAGAACCTCTCTAACAAACTTGGATGTATTTTTAGGGAACTTGTATTTCATGAGATCACTCAATTATGATCTCTTAATTGACTTTCAACAATTGGTGTCTTTTTCATATTCTTTGACGATCTCCGCGAGTTTTGGAACAGCGAACATTTTCTTTTTTGCGAGTTCGTTTGCAGTTGCCAAATACATTTGTCTGATTATTGTTTCTAATGTTGGGTCTAATTTTGGTGGTTTTGTTTTGACTAGTTTTTTCCAGTCTTCTACTCCTTCTTTTTCTGCTTTTTTCTTCGCTTCCTCCACATCCCTATACCACTCCGTCTTCCTATAATATTGCCTAGCTATTTCCTTGCTCACATGTAAACCATCAAAGGTAAATCTGCACTCATCCAGCGTGCCTACCACATCAACAACCATAAGCCTACGCTGCGGGTCAAAAGCTAACTCAATCTTCCCATCCTCATTCACCAAACCCGCCTTAGCTGCAATCTCCGTTATAGTCTTGTCAACTTTCAAAAGCAAATTTTGAATCTCAACCACCTCGCCATAAGTCAAGCCAGCCAATCCCTTTGCTTCTTCCCAAGTAACATACCTATCCCCTTCCTCGAGCTTCGTGCTTACGTCAAAAATCGGCTTCTTAAGCCGTTCACCAGCCTTTGGATGATGGTCCAACCCCAACTCCTTAACAGTAACCCTGCCCTGCTCAAGCCTTTTAAAAACTGAAGAGCCTTCGGGCAAACCATTTCTATAGATTATCTCGAGCGGAATCAAAAAATTCCGCAAACTTGGCGTATAAAAACTGTAATCATAGCAGAGTTTGCCTTCTCTCGTGACTGGTTTGGGTCTATACACGTTCACCAAGTTGATTTCCATAACGTTTGAAGGCTGTTCCAACTCGTCAAAATGCACAACTTTTCCGTTCTTATCAATTAATCCACGATAATGCGTTCTAATGTCCTTCTCTTCCAGCCTCTCAAAACAATACGCTCCCATCATGCACAAGGCTGCGCCTTTCCCATCAATAAGGTCTGGCATTTCACCCCAATCAAAAACCGAATACCGATCAGAAAAATGAAACCTACCAACACCCATTTTATCTCTTGTCGGTTTCTTGATAACTTCTAAATCTTTTACGCTACCCATTGTCCTTGCTCACTACTTCTTCAATTTCTTCACAGACTCATCAGCCTTTTCAATCTCCCTTTTCTTTTCAAGCTGATAATCCCTTACGCGCTTTGCCAACTCTTTATCTTCTATAGCGAAGATTTTCGCAGCAGCAATTGCCGCGCCTTCAGGCTCAATCGTTACAAGCGAGCCTACTCCACTTGGAACCCTCAGCGATGAGTATATGTCTGCTCCACCAAACTTCTCCGAATACGGCGGACAAGCAATGACAGGCTTCGTCGTGTTCGCATCAACAAAAGCGCTTAAAGCGTTAGATTTTCCAGCAACAGTTATGTAAACAATCTTCTCCTTCTCAAACTCTCTGAGAATCTCCAAGACCTTCTCGGGAGTCTTGTGGGCAGAGGCAACACGAAACACGTAATCCAGCCCTAAAGCCTTTGAATGCTTGGCTATTTCATGGCAAAACTCCAAATCCCGCTCTGAACCCATCAACACAACAACTTTTCCCTTCATTTTTCCACCAAGGCGATTACACTGCTACAGAAGCTCAATGTACTAATTAAATTTTTAAGCAAGAGATGTAACTTTCAATTTTTGAGGGAAAACACATATGAGTTCGCAAAGAAAACGCAAGCGAAGCATAATAGACGAACTGTTTGGCGAATCACTTTTTGACGAAACAAAATTATTCGAAGAATTTCCAGAAAGCGGATACTCCATAAGCGTCACGCAAACTCCAGAAGGAACAAAAGTCAAAGCAAAAGTCGGAAAAGACACAGATGCAAACGCGCTCAGAAAACAGCTTGAAAGCCAATATCCAAACGCACAAATAGAGATAGAAGGCGGCAAAAAAGAACCCCTAATCAGAGAAATATCCACGAAAACCCTCAAAAAAGAAAGAAGCGAAAAACAAGAACGTGAATGACCAAGATAATAAACCGCAAAAACCTAGAGATAGGCTAGCCTATTGGTTATTTTTTGAGCCAAAAAATAGAATGACACACAAAACTCTTTGGAAAAAGAAAATAAGACACTTAAGAGTACTCGTCTATCCCGGTGGGGTCGTCGTCTAGCTTGGTCTAGGATACCAGCCTGGGGAACGCATAGCAGTACAGAACGCTGGCGGTCCTGGGTTCAAATCCCAGCGACCCCAC
>CAZLCE010000021.1:0-17724 GCA_964558305.1 uncultured Candidatus Bathyarchaeia archaeon | reverse complement strand
TCTGCCACATAATGTATGACACAAACGAACTGCGCATTGAGAAGATGTTTAACGAAACGTACGGCATTCCAGTATTGCACTATACTCAATTGCTTGGCTTAGCGATGGGCATATCACTAGACGAATTAGCCCTCAACGAATTGAGAGTTGATGCTTCAAAAATCGTAAACCAAGTGGTCTAAGGTGGAAGAAAAAAATGGCTGAAAATAAATTGAAAATCGCATCTTATTGGGCTGCAAGCTGTGGTGGCTGCGAAATTGCAGTATTAGACATAAACGAGAAAATACTGGACGTGATACAAATAGCAGACATCGTTTTCTGGCCTGTAGCAATGGACATCAAATATAAGGACGTTGAAAACATGCCAGACAAGTACATAGACGTCTGCTTCTTCAATGGCGGAATCCGAAACTCGGAGCAAGAGCACATGGCTAAACTTCTGAGACAAAAATCAAAAATCAAAAATCCTCGTCGCCTACGGAGCATGCGCCCACCTCGGCGGAGTTCCAGGACTAGCAAATTTGGCCAACAAGAAAGAAGTTTTCGAAAAAGTTTACATGACTACATTTTCAACAGCCAACTCAGACGAGACAACGCCCAAAACCACTGTACATGTTAAGGAAGGAGAAATAGACATTCCCGAATTCTATGATGCTGTCAGAACCTTAGACCAGACTGTGGATGTGGATTATTACGTTCCGGGCTGTCCGCCAGCAGTCGAGCGCACGATGTTCGCGGTAGAAGCAATAGCGAAGGGAGAATTGCCGCCAAAAGGCTCCGTACTTGCGCCACTAAAATCCGTATGTGATGAATGTCCGAGAAAGAAGGAGAACAAGAAAATCTCCAAAATATACCGTGTTTATGAAAAAACTCCAGAACCCGAACGATGTTTGCTTGAGCAGGGAATAATCTGCATGGGTCCAGCAACTCGCGGCGGATGCGGTGCCAGATGCTTAAATGCTGACATGCCATGCACTGGATGCGGTGGACCGTGCCCCAACTCGCCTGAGCAAGGAGCAGCCATGATAAGCGCATTAGCCTCAATACTCGGCTTAGAAGAAGAAAAAGAAAAGTATACAGAAGAAGAAGTTGAAAAATTAATCAGCCAAATAAAAGATCCGCTCGGAACATTTTACATGTACGCTCTGCCAGCCTCAATCCTTAGGAGAAGGGTGATGAAACAATGAAAAAGATTCTCATAGACCCAATAACGAGGCTTGAGGGTCACGGAAAAATCTCCATATTTTTGAATGATGTTGGAGAAGTGGAAAACGCTTACTTGCAGGTTCCTGAACTTAGAGGCTTCGAAAGATTTTGTATTGGAAGGAAAGCTGAGGACATGCCGCTTTTGACTAGCAGAATCTGCGGCGTCTGCCCAGTTGCACATCATTTTGCTGGAACAAAAGCCTTAGACGCCGCATTCAAAGTTGAACCGCCGTCAGCAGCCAAAAAACTCAGAGAACTCATGTACTGCGGCTACTTCATCTATGACCATACACTGCACTTCTATTATCTTGGCGGACCCGACTTTGTGGTTGGTCCAGATGCTCCACCGGAGAAAAGAAACATCATAGGCGTTATTGAGAAGGCTGGATTAGACATTGGCAAAGAAGTCATTAAGCATAGGGCTTATGGACAACGGATAACCGAAATCATCGGAGGTAAAGCCACACACCCAGTCTGCGGATTGCCAGGCGGAATGTCCAAACCGTTGAACGAAGAAGGCAGACAGGAAATCAAAAAGATGGCAGCTTCTTCAGTCGAATTTGCAAAATTTACTTTGAAACTGTTTCACGACATTGTTCTGGGAAACAGCAAATATGTAGACTTGATTAAAAGCGACGCTTATACTTTGAAGACTTATTACATGGGTTTGGTTGACGAAAATAACAAAGTTAACTTCTACGACGGCAAAGTCCGCGTTGTTGATCCGTCTGGTACGGAATTTCTCAAATTTGAACCTAAAGACTATCTTAACCATCTTGCTGAACACGTGGAAGAATGGACTTACGTTAAATTTCCATATCTGAAGAAGGTTGGATGGAGAGGCTACGTTGACGGACCAGACAATGGTGTATACCGTGTTGGACCGCTTGGAAGACTTAACGCCTCAAACGGTATGACGACACCGCTTGCGCAGGCAGAGTATGAGCTTATGTACAAGACTTTGGGCGGAAAACCCGTTCACTCGACATTGGCTTTCCACTGGTCTAGGCTTATTGAGCTTCTTTACGCTGCTGAACGCGCTCTAGAACTGAGCAAAGACCCAGAAATAACAAGCACGAATGTTCGCCACAAGCCAGGCGAGCCAAGCGAAGGTGTAGGAATCGTTGAAGCCGCTAGAGGAACACTAATCCATCACTATGTTTTGGATAAGGATGCGCTCATTAAAGATGTAAATTTGATTGTGGCGACAACAAACAATTGCCCAGCGATTAACATGTCGATTCGCAACGCAGCAAAAGGCTTAATTCACGGCGACAAAGTGGACCAAGGCATTTTGAACATGGTTGAGATGGCTTTCAGAGCTTATGACCCATGCTTCGGATGCGCAACGCATTTTGCTGTTGGACAAATGCCATTGACCATAGAAATCTACAACAGCCAAAAGAAACTGCTCAAAACAGTGCAAAGATAAACCTTTTTC
This sequence comes from uncultured Candidatus Bathyarchaeia archaeon, assembly GCA_964558305.1. GTDB lineage: Archaea > Thermoproteota > Bathyarchaeia > Bathyarchaeales > Bathycorpusculaceae > CAZLCE01. The sequence continues at coordinate 15,077 of CAZLCE010000021.1, read as the reverse complement.
TCTTTCTCATGTTCTGTTAAGTTTTATGGCGATTTCTAGTGGTTAAAGGAGAATGTAACATTCAGAAAGATTTAAAGAAATGGTTTTCGAATGCTGAGAGAGTCGTTATAGCTGGCATTGGAAACCCAATTCGCATGGACGATTTTGTCGGAGTTAAAGTAGTTCAAGATTTGCGTGGAAAAGTTTCTGATAGGGTTTATTTGATTGAATGCGAAACCGTGCCAGAAAGCTTTATTCAGCGAATCATAGATTTCAACCCAACGCACATCCTTCTAATAGACGCAGCAATATTGGGTTTGAAACCTGGAGAATCAAGATTCATAAATCCAAAACAATTGACAACGTTCCCCGCGTTTTCGACGCACATACTGCCACTGAGAATATTTTGTGAATATGTTGAGAAAGCAACAAAAGCAAAAATCGCCTTATTGCTAATAGAACCCGCTCAAACCGATTTTGGGGAAGGACTAACACCTATGATTAAGCTTTCTGCTTGCCATATTACAGATTCTCTCATCAGAATTCTTTCATGATATAGAGCGCTACACTTTCTTAACTTTATTTCGAACTCCTTTGCACGTAGATTTGATGTTCAAGATTTTAGTCAGTCGTTTTAATTCTTTGTCAGTTATCCATTCGGTTTTGAGGTAGTCCAGTATTCTCTCGTTACTCAATCCCAGTCTCCGTGCTTCTTCAACAGCAGCGGTGTAGGCTTCAATCTCGGTTGGTCTGTCCACGTAGCTAAAATTATCGTCGAAAAGTTTCTTCCCCTCCATAAACTGTTTCACGTGCACCAGCTCATGGATTATGTCAAGATAAATGTCAATCAAGTCACCATTATTCAAGTAATCTGCGCTTATCAGAAGGTGTCCATCATCATCACTGACTCCCATGTACCCTCTTCTCCCGAAAAATTCCACTCTAAGGTTTTGCAATACCTTTTCTGTTTGTTCTCCGAAAATTCGCCGCACTGCTTCAACCTTGTCAAAATTCTTGAAATAATCAGTAAAAGGATGCGTTGCCACTTTGGCGTTGCGTTGCATCTTAACTTTCAATCGCAAATCTATCGACGCCTGTTCCCGCTTATCAATAATTTCTGAAAAGCAAACGATTAGTAAAACTTATTCCCGTATAAGACTTTTTATCAAGATTGCCGCAATTCGACAAAGTCATAAAAAGGATTTGCAATTACATGTTCAACGTGAAGAAGATGCTTCCAGAAGATTTCGAATTTGCTGTAAGGCTCACTGACACAGAAGGCTGGAATTTTATAGAACAAGATTTCAAGTTTATGGTGGAGCTGGAGCCAGAAGGCTGTTTTGTATTACTTGCCAATTCAGAAAGAATAGGCATTGTGACGTCAATCAGTTTTGACAGAATAGGCTGGCTTGGAAACCTGATAGTGGCAGATAAATATCGAAAAAAGGGTGCTGGAGCGCTTCTGGTTGGACACGTCATCAAACACCTCACAAGCAAAAATGTGAAAGCTGTTGGCTTATACGCTTATATGGATACCATACCCTTTTACGAAAAACTCGGTTTCAAATATGACTCTTGTTTCATAGTCCTTGACGGAAAAGCCTTCTCCTCACCAGTCAAAACCAGCTTAAAAGAGGCAGAAAAAGAGGACTTCCAGAAAATCATCGACTATGATTCCACTTATTTTGGTGCTTCTCGAAAAAAGTTACTTGAAAAAATACTCCAAGACAAGAATAATTTATGTTACTTGTCCATCGAAAATGGGCAGCTTTTGGGATATATTACGGCAAAGGTGTATGAAGGGTTCGCCGAGATAGGACCATTAGTATGTCAACAAGAACGGAGCGGCATTGCTGTAGACCTGGTAAGGGCTGTCCTTAACAAGCTTGAAGGTTTCAAAGTGTCTCTCTGCGTACCGAAAAAGGACTCAGACATACTCAATTTTCTCATGAAATTCGGAATGAAAGAACGTTTCCATGTGGCAAGAATGTTTTTTAAATCCTTCAGTGCTAAAGACTGCATTTACATGGCGGAGTCCTTGGAGCGAGGTTGATACTCAAGTGTCCTCAGACATGGCAAGAATGCTGGTTACAGATTTCCTTAAAAGTTCATGGCAGAGCATTGAAACCATCGCCAAGGAACTGCCTAGTTTTAAGGAAAGAGAAAATGGAAGCAAGAAAAGAAGCATCGAACTATTCTACTTCAAGAACGGACGAAGAAATGACGTTACAGTGGAAGGATCGCACTTCTTTCTGAGAGCTTCTGTTGAATATTCGAACCCGCAGTTAACCGTGGAAGAAGTTCAAGGCATCATAGCTGCCCGACTGCTTGAGGCTTGCGGAAACCACTTCTATTCTTGTGGGCTGCATGAAGCCGATAGCAAAGACATTGACGAAATATGCGAACGATTGAAAAAACCCTCAGAAGGACTAATCATCCCATTTCTTCTCAACACGGACGACATAGAACCAGACAGATACTCAATGAACCCTCTTAAAACCTCAATAGTTGAAAGCGGACAAAGCGCCTTTCCCTCAGCAAACGTCACCACCGAGCGACTGGAGATAGACCAAAAATTTGCACAAAAATATGAAGGCTCACTAATTTGCAAGAAAGAAATAGAACTGATCAATCACTGCCTTCAAATATGTGGAAACAGCTACGTGGACATGGTAGACGCCGTAAAGTATGAACAAATGGAACATCTCTCTGAAGCTTTCGGAATTGATCTCACGTTCTACACGATGCGAATGCCACTTGCAATCATGAAAAAAGAAACAACTGAGGGACTCTTGCATCACGTCATAAAAGAAGTGCATAAAGACTATGAATCCATTGAACGTGTTTACAACTGCATAGGTAGAAGCATGAAAAGTCGAACAACACTTTTAACGATTCCGCACTCGCCAAAAGGTTATGGCTCTAAGCGTGCAGTCAAAGGTAAAATATATTTCAGCGAAACAAAACTGAAAAACGTCAAAGTAGATTACACGACAACTACGCTGTATCCGAATGCAATTGACCCCGCAGACATTAGTGTTGCGAAGGCTGATGATCACTTCATAATTGAAGGCGACAAACTCGTCAACTACAATTTTGGTGAAACCCCTTCTTCTCCACAGTTCTTCCTATACATTTTAGCCTCACCGGAAAACGCGACTTTGTGGCACGGCATTGGAGCATTCGGTGCTTCACAACTGGTGCAAAGTTACCTTACAGTTCGCTTGGCATGCAACAGAGGTTCATTAATAAAGAATTTGAAAGAGAAATATGGTATAGCCACAGAACTCCCTCTGCAATTCAATCTAACGCCACATTACATGTGGAGTCATCCAGTGCATCATAATATAGACGCGAGTATAGGTTGCGTCGAAAATCTGAGTGAATTGGCAAAGAGAGGCATGAAAATAGAAGCCATTCCAGCCTCAAATCTTATTCGTGCATGAAATGGAGACAGTTTTTCATGTTTTTTAAGCAAATCAAAAATCATGGTGACAATTTTTCCTATATTATCGCGGACGAAGCTGCCAAAGAAGCTGCAGTTGTTGACCCCAGTTTTAGCACTGGCGCAATAAAGCAGCTTTTAAAGGATAATAATTTCAATTTAAAATACATTATTAACACCCACGGTCACAGCGACCATACAGCCGGCAATGAGACCATTAAATCGAGTTTCGGCGGCAAAGTTGTTGCTCACAAGTTTGCTAAGATAAACAAAGACATCAGCGTAAACGATGGTGACATTCTAATGCTGGGTAAAATTGCCATTAACGTTATTTACACGCCAGGACACACTCGCGACAGCATATGCCTATTGGTGAATGGTAAATTGCTTACTGGTGATACGCTGTTTGTGGGAGAATGCGGTAGAACCGACTTGCCCGGTGGAAGTTCGGAAGACATGTACTACAGTCTTTTCCACAAATTAATGAAACTTGATGAAAATGTTGAAGTTTATCCCGGCCACGATTATGGGCTATGTCCTCATTCAACAATTGGCTTGGAGAAAAAAACAAATTATACGTTGGAAAAGCGGACGCTTGAAGAGTTTATCGAGTTCATGAAGAGCTGACAAAGCTAATTAGAAAAAAGGAAAAATTTAGGAGCTTACTGTAGTCGCTTTTAGAGCTTCTTTAAACAGTTTCTTCGTTGCTGTAAATCTTGCCTTCTGCGCTAGAACATCGGCTGTAACTAAGTCTAGGGCTTCTTCCGGACACCATTTGACGCATTGAGGTTCACCTTTGTCTTTGCAAAGATCGCAAGCGAAAACAACCTTTGTTTCTGGATGCAGCATTATCGCTCCATAATCGCATGCTTCGATGCACCATCCGCAGCCGTTGCACTTATCCTTATCCACCATTATCACCCCAGTTTCCTCAGACTGTGTCAAGGCATCTCTTGGGCAAGCATCCACGCAGGGTGGGCTCTCGCAGAGTCGGCATGTGATTGAGATGTTCACCAGGGGGTTTAATCGAACGACTCGTATTCGTGATTTTAGTGGATTGAAGGCTTTTTCTTTCTCCCATGAGCAAATGTATTCGCAGACTTGACATCCAGCGCACTTGTCGGGGTCTGCTGAAACAAATTTTCTCTCATGAATCTTCACCATTGACTATTCCTCCTTCTCTTCAACGATGTGGATTAAGTCGTCCATGCCAAGTTCTTTGAGCTTTTCCACAGTTGGTACACCTTCTTTTGTCCATCCGCGGGCTTCATAATAATCATCTAAAAGCAAATCTAACTCTTCTTGCGTCACATAAGCTCCTTTAGATGGGCCCTCATCCGTGATTGGCTGATGCATGACTTTGTATGGTAAAGTGTCGTCTTTTCTGCCTAAGCCTTCTCTGATGTTGAATAGTTTGGCAGCGTTGTTTATTCTTTCGCCAGCCATCTTCATCTCTTGAGGTGTCATCTCAAATCCCGTTACTAGACTGTAGAGTTTTGTCATGTCTTCAAGCTCTTTGTAGTACGTGCCTCTTGAGAATTTGCAGACAATGAACGAATCAATAAGATTATACAGATCCTCCATGTCTTTGACCATTTTTCCTCTGCCCTTTTCTGCTTTTAGACGGTTAACTTTTCCTTTGACGTCGAAGGCGTATGCTCCATGTCTGTTGTGGTCTGCTCCTCGGAAGGAGACAGCAAAACCCAACGCGGCAGTCTTTAGGCATCTCAAATCGTAACCAGTAATTTCAACGCCCTTGATGTGCGCCGCAAGCTTCTCTGCTCCTTTGCCTAGAGTCTCCCCGGCAATTTTCACGCCTTCAGCAAGCACGTCGCCTATTCCTTCACGTTTGCCCATTTTCTCGATAATTTTAACCATAGCTTCATGATTGCCGAATCTAGCATCCAATCCATCAAAATCCTTCTCTGTCAGTATTCCGTTTTCGTAGCAGTCCATGGCGAAGCCAGCTATTACGCCAGCGCTGATTGCGTCTATTCCGTAATAATTGGAAAGGTCCATTCCTTTTATGATGGCGTCAAGTCGGTCTACGCCGCAGTATGGTCCCATTGCCCATAATGGTTCGTATTCCATCCGTGTCACAGTTCCCTTGTAGGGGCCTTCAGGAACTACGCAAACATGCTCGCATCGCATTGCACAAGAACTGCATCCAATAATTTTTGCAACGAATCTTTCGTTCAAGTTTTCTCCGCTGACTTTTTCTGCGCCGTCAAACGTTGCATTGTTGTAGTTTCTTGTGGGCATGCAATGTAACGCGTTGTGCACTAGGACGTTTTCTGGGGTTCCTAAGGTTCTGTATTTCTGCGTGGCTGGTCCTTTCATTCTTTCATGGAATTCCTTGACAAATTCCATGAATTGTTCTGGTTTCGCTACTGTGATGTCGCGTGTTCCTCTTACAGCAATAGCCTTAAGATTCTTTGAGCCCATGACTGCGCCTAATCCTGTTCTTCCAGCTGCTCTTGTTTTGTCGTTTATGATGCATGCTATCCGAACTAGTTTTTCTCCTGCAAGGCCTATGGCTGCAACGCGAATGTAATAATCGCCTAGTTCTTCCCTTATAGCGTCTTCAGTGTCGCTTGGCGACTTACCCCACAAATGTGAAGCGTCCAAAATCTGGACTGAATCATCATCAATCCAAACGTAGACTGGCTTCTCAGCTTTGCCCTTGAAAATTACAGCGTCATATCCAGCCCTTTTCAACTCTGTTCCGAAAGAGCCGTGAGCTTTGGCTTCACCTACTCCGAAGCTTTGTGGTGACTTTGAGACGAAGGCATGTCCGTTTCCGCCTGTCGGCCACATCGTGCCTGATATTGGTCCAATTGATAAGATTAATGGGTTTTCTGGGTCGAAGGGGGCAACTCCTGGTTTAGATTGGTCGAGCCAAAGTCGAATACCTAAGCCTATTCCGCCTATGTATTTTCTTGCATACTCCTCGTTTAAAGGTTCAACGTGGGTTTTTCCCGTTGTTAAGTCTATATGAAGAATTCGACCAGCATAGCCGTGCAAACATTTTTCCTCCATACTTAACGTATTTTTTAAGAGAATTATAACATTAATCTGATAAATATATTAATGTATCTGCATAAACCCATGTAACCAGACGAAAACGAACCCAAGATGAAAATTCTTCGCATCATACTACATAAACAAGAACAAAAGAGAAAATAGAGGGTTAAAGGCAGATTTAAGTTGCCTCTTTTAAGAGTCCCAGTATGTCTCTGACAGTAATCTTATTTTCTACTTCAAGCACTTTCACGGCGTCCTCTAAAGTTGTAACACAGAACGGGCAAGCCACAGCTATGACTTCAACACCGAGTTCCAGCGCCTCCTTAACCCGGTCTACGCAAGGTCTTTTTTCTGGAGTCGCCTCCTCTGTCCACACTCTTCCAGCGCCTCCACCACAGCAGAAACTGCTCTGCTTTGTCCTCCTCATCTCAACTATTTCCAAACCATTTATTGCCCGCAAAATCTCTCTTGGAGCTTCGTACACCTCATTGCGTTTGCCCAAGAAACATGGATCATGGTAGGCGACTCTCTTCTTAACTGGCTTTGCGGGCTTTATTTTGCCTTGGCGTATGGCTTCTGCCAAGAATTGCGTGTAATGCTGAACATTCAATTTTTCCTCAACATAGGGCTTGTCATTCTTGAACGTGTTGTAGCAGTGTGGCGACAACGTAACAATTTTTTCTGCATCGAATTTTTTGAACATTTCAATGTTATGCTTGGCTAGCTCTTCGAATAGCCCCTTCTCGCCCATTCTGAGCATGTGATCTCCACAGCACCATTCTTCTGTGCCTAACGTTGCATAGCTAACACCCATATTATCGAATATCAACGTCATGATTTTGGCAAGTTCTTGGTTTCTAAGGTCGTAAGCTGTTGAGCAGCAAACAAAAAATAGGACATCTGCCTGCGCAACCGTTGGGAAAGCCTTAACATTCAAGCCCTCAGCCCATGCCATTCTCTTGCTTTGATGCGTTCCCATCGGATTGTGGTATTTGTAGACGCTTTCAAGCACATCCTTAACCGTTCTTGGGATGTCCCCAGCTTCCACCAGAAGACTGTGGCCGTCAACTATCGAGTTTGCGCAACCCACGAGTTTAGGACAGAACAACGTGCATGAATTGCATTGCGTACATAACCATATGTTATCCGCCATAGGCTTTAACCGTTCTGGGCATCCTTCGTCTCTTGAATCCGCGATAAACCTGTAATTAGCTGTTAAAGTTGCAGGTCCAAGGAACTTTTCATCTAATGCCGCTGGACATGCTGAATAACAGATTGAACATTTTATGCACAACGTTAAGTCCCAGAACTTCTTAAGGTCGGCTGGTATCTGCACAAATTCTTCGGTTTTCTTTAAGGCTTCTTCAGGCTTTATCAGAAATGGCTTGATTTTCTTAAATGTATCAAAGAAGGGTTGAATGTCAACAACCAGGTCTCTAATTACTGGCATGTTTGCAAGCGGCTCAATCGTCAACGAATCAGCTTCAAGATCCAAAACTTGCGTGTAACAAGCAAGCATAGGTTTTCCGTTTACATTGACTCCGCAGCTTCCACAGATTCCCATTCTGCATGAATGCCTAAAAGTAAGCGTCTCGTCCAAATTGTCTTTTATGTAAAGGAAAGCATCAAGCAAAGTTGTTCCTTTGCGGATGGGCACTTTATACGTGGACACGTAATGCCTGTCGCTTTCCGGGTCAAAACGGTGTATCTTAAGCTCAACAATTTTCTCAACTTTTGTGCTCATAAATCTCATACTCCCTAGTAGGTTCTTGTAACTGGCGACCACTTCGTTATCGTCACCGGCATGTATTCGAGTCTGGGGCCTTCTTTCGTGTAGTAGGCTAGTGTATGTTTCAGCCAGTTTTGGTCGTCGCGTTTGGGATAATCAATTCTTGAGTGGGCGCCTCTTGACTCTGTTCTTGCTAGCGCACTAACTATAGTGACTTCTGCCAAATCCAGCATAAAATCAAGCTGCAACGCGTTCAATAACCCTGTGTTAAAGGTTTCTCCTTTATCTTCAACTTTTATTCGCTTGAATCTATCTTCGAGTTCTCTTACCTCTTTTAAAGCAGTTTGGAGATGGTCACCTTTACGGTAAATCCACGCTTTCTCGTTCATCACGCGTCTCATTTCATCTCTAATGATTGGCACTTTTTCATTGCCTTCGCTTCCCAATATCCCGTCATATACTCTTTTCTCCTCTGCCAACAGTTTTTCTTTTGGAATTTCGTGAATGCTATTTTCAAGTGCGTGTTTTGTGGCTTCTTCACCTGCAACTGCTCCGAAGACTAGGCAGTCTGCTGTCGAGTTTGTGCCGAGCCTGTTTGCGCCGTGCACGCTGATGCATGAGCATTCGCCTGCAGCGTATAACCCTGCGATTGGAGTTTCGGTTTTTATGTTAGCTTTGATTCCTCCCATGGAATAGTGGGCTGCAGGGCGTATTGGAATAGGCTCTTTAACTGGGTCTACTCCGCCAAGTTTTATTGCAACATCACGGATGAGCGGTAAACGTTCATTTATTTTCTCTTCACCTAAATGTCTGAGGTCCAAGGCTATGTATGGCCCATAAGGTCCTTGTAATCCACGGCCTTCGAGGATTTCTGTCTGTTCCGCTCTGGAAACCACGTCTCGAGGGGCTAATTCCATTTTTTCCGGCGCATATTTTTTCAAGAAGCGTTCACCATTAGCATTTATTAAATATCCTCCCTCGCCCCGAGCTCCTTCTGTTATCAAGACGCCTGATGGAACCAAGCCTGTGGGATGAAATTGCACAAATTCCATGTCTTCTAGGGGCGCACCTGCGCGGTATGCCATGGCCATACCGTCGCCCGTGGTAGTATGCGAGAATGTTGTGAATTCGTATATGCGTTCGTGGCCTCCTGTTGCCATTATGATTGCTTTTGCGCTTAGCGCGTGCATTTCGCCTGTTGTCATTTCTATGGCTGTTAACCCTATTGCCCTACCATTTTCTACTATTACTGAAGTGGCGAACCATTCTTCGTAGAATTTTACGTTGTTGTATGAGGTGGCTTTTCCGTAAATTGCGTGCATTTCGTGAAAGCCTGTCATGTCAGCCGCAAAGCATGCTCTTGGATATGTGTGACCGCCGAAGGGGCGTTGGTCTATTTTTCCTTCTGCTGTGCGGCTCCATGGGCATCCCCAGTGTTCTGTTAAGACGATTTCTTCTGGCGCTTTTCTGACAAAGAATTCTACTGCATCTTGGTCTGCGAGGTAATCAGCGCCTTTCACAGTGTCAAACGCATGCAAATCCAAGGAGTCTTTTTCTCGCATCACTGCTGCTGTTCCGCCCTGTGCACAGACGGAATGCGAGCGTAGAGGATGATGTTTGGAAAGCACTGCTATGTCGAGTTTGTTGCTGTTTTCAGCCGCAGCAACAGCGGCTCTGAGACCGGCTAGACCGGCTCCAACGATTATGATGTCGTGAGTGTACTTTTCCATCAAGTTTCACCTGTTTGATTATCTTTTTGAAGATAACTTAGGTTTATGAGCTATGCTTTATAGCTTTTCCAAACTTTTCGATTATAGTAATATTAATTTTTCATGTTGAAGGTGTTGGGGGATGGGGGTGATTAAAAAACGTAAACCGTAATAGTTGCTTTTTGTAAATATTGTCTGGGAAACTAGTTGGTCAGGAAGAGAAAACTGGCTATAATTGGAATACTTCTTGTTTTTGTTGCTGATGTTTTTGCGCTTGCTAGCGCCGTTCTTTTGCAGAATGTTTGGTTTGTATTTTTAGTTTTTGTCATTACAGCCCTTGGTGTGTACGCGTTTTATTTTAGACGCGTTCATAAAACGAGACCGCGGTATCCTTTGGTGCCTCCTGAAGGAAGACCAGACATGTATCTTCCGAGGACGGATATTCCGCGGCCTGTGGTTGAGGATTTTCGTAAAATTGAAGAGAAAAAGCGGAGATTTGCCAAGCTGAAGAAGACGATCCGTAGAGTAGGTAAACCAAAGAAGAAATAGCTGGTTTGGTTTGGAAACTTTTTTATAGAGTGTTTGCAAAGCCATTAGGGCGGTCTTTAAGGGGTTTGATGTTTAGATGTTTGTTGGTGTTGATCATGTTAGTGTTGCCGTGAAAAATCTGGACGAGGCAATCGCCCTGTATCGTGACGTTTTAGGTTTTCAGCTTGAGGGAGTTCATGTTTTAACTGAGCGAAAAGTTAGAGTGGCATTTTTCTCTACTGGCGGCGAAACGCGTATAGAGCTTTTGGAGCCACTTGACAGTGAAAATCCAATTGCAAAGTTTCTTGAAAATCGCGGAGAAGGCATTCACCATTTTGCTGTTGAAGTTAAAGACATTGAAGACGTCTTGGAAAAGCTTAAGCAGAAAGGCGTAACATTGATTGATGAGAAACCGAGAGCGGGTGCTGAAGGAAAGAAGATTGCTTTTATTCATCCTAAAAGCACTAGAGGCGTGCTTTTAGAGCTTGTGATGAAATAGCCTATATTCTTAAGATTTGCGCGTTTGATGAAGCAACGGTTTTAAGCGTTAGAGTTTTGTAAAAAGTTGTGAGTGAGATGTTTGAATCAGGTTAGAACTGTTTTCCTAATTCAGGTTTTTCACTCCTTTGCTAGTGGGATTCTCACTGTTGCTTTGCCATTGATGATGATAGATAGGAAAATTGACATTGTTATGATTGGGTTTGTGTTTGCGTCCATGCCATTAATTATGCAAGTGGGGAGAATGTTTTTTGCTACGGTTTCTGATTTCTTGGGAAGAAAACCTTTCTTTGTGTCTAATGGTGTTTTGGGCGTTGTCTCGGGTCTAATCTACTACATTGCTCACACGCCTTTGGAGTTTTTGTTCGGTAAGATTGTTGAGGGAACCAAGGAAGGCGCGGTTTGGGCTGTGAATCGGGCTTTTCTTCTAGAAAAAAGCAGTGGACATTGGAGAATTCTGGTTTATTTAAGAGCGGTTGTTTATGTTGCCTACGCTTTAGGAAGCTTGTTGGCGGGGTTTTTAATAGTTTGGCTTTGGTATGAGGGGACGATGCTGTTCTGTGCTTTGTTTGGAGCTTTTGTGATTTTCTTTTCTTTGCTGCTGGTTAGTGAGAGAAAGGAACGGTTCAGTATGGCGAAGGCTTTGCATTTTTTGGACTTTAGAAAGAAAACGCGGGTGTTCAAGATTTTTCTGTTTTTGTTTTTTATACTGGGATTGACTTTCGGTTTTATTGGCGGTTATGTTATTCCTTATTTCCTCAAAGAGAACAGATTTGGTGCTGAGGTGATTGGGCTCATTGTCGGTTTGCAGGTTTTGTTGGCTGGCTTCTTTGCCTATCTCTTTTCTAAGAGCAGCAGAATGAGGAAACTTATCCTTTGGAGCGGAATTTTGTTCTCAATTGTGTTTTTGTTGCTTAGTTTTTCTAGTTTTGTTTTTGCCGCTGTTCTTGTAGTTGTTTATGGTGTTGCTGAGGGTATGAGTGCCATTGGTCAGGAAGGGATTTTGTCCAAGATTTGCGATAAAGAATCGTATGGAACTGATATTGGCTTGTTGATGATGGGATTGCATATAGGCGAAACAGCCAGTTTAGCCTTGTCTGGAATCCTCATCACAATGTGGGGTTTTGCTGCTCCGTTTTTGTCTGCGGCTTTGACTTACGCAGTCTTTTATGTGGGTTCATACTTGATTTTGCAAGAGTAAAGTGGTGACTGACAAAGACATGCCAGCAAGAATAAACCTGGATAGACTTCAGGAAGGCTTGCGCACTGAATGGTTTGGTAAGCGGATTGTTTTTTTGCGTGAAGTTGGCTCTACAAATGATTATGCTAAGGAATTAGCCAGTTATGGAGCGCCTGAAGGAACTGTTGTAATAGCAGAAACGCAGAAGGCTGGACGTGGAAGGCTTGGACGCGAATGGGTTTCGCCGAAAGGCGGATTGTATTTCTCTATTGTTTTAAGACCTAAACTAATTGCAAGCGAAGCGGTTGGGCTTGTGTTTGTGGCTGGTTTGGCTGTTGCGAAAGTTTTGAATGAAGTGTACGGGTTAAAAGCAGAGACAAAGTGGCCTAACGACGTGCTAGTGAACGGAAAGAAAATTTGCGGCATACTCTCGGAAATGAACATCACAAGAGAAAAAGTCAACTATGCAATAATTGGCATAGGAATAAACGTAAACATTGACGTAGAAAAAAGGTTCCAAGGACAGCTAAAAGCCGTTGTGACATCCATTGAAAATGAACTCGGCAGAGGTGTCAAGTTGGAAGAGTTGTTTGTGGTTTTGCTTGAAAAACTGGAAAATCTTTACGAATTGTTTTTGAAAGAAGGATTTAATCCTATTCTTGAGGTCTGGAAAAGTTACGCTGGTTTTCTCGGTAAACAAGTGGTTGTTACGGGTGAAACTAAAAGGCTGTGCGGTTTGGCTTTAGATGTTGACGGTGATGGCGCTTTGGTTGTTAGGCTTGAGGATGGCGCGGTAAAGCGTGTTTTTGTTGGAGACATTTCCATGCGGTAGAAGGTTAGCATGTGCGATTTGTTGACATCTGTGGTAAGTTTCTTTTCTTGATTATGCCAATTAGTGCGATTATTATGCCAACTAACGCTATTAATCCGCCCAGAAGTTCTATGGCTGTCCAGAAACTCATGTAACCGCTTGTAAAGAATGCTATTAGGCAGTTTCTCTGAGGAGCGTAAAAGCCCAAAGCTATGCCAACAACAAAAAGAACGAAGCCAACAAGAATCAAACTTTTCCTCAAGCCTAACACCATCAAATCCTTGATAATCAAGATAGAATTTCATATAGTTTTCCATATGTTCTAAATACTCGTTAAAGAAATAATACTGAACAACTTGAGGTAGTCCATAATGTCAGCTATTAAAGAGCCTACTGTTGATGAGAAGATTAAACGTTTACGCGAATTGAGCGAACAAGCCAAACTCGGCGGCGGAAAAAAACGCATAGAAGACCAACACGCCAAAGGCAAGTTAACAGCCCGCGAACGCATCGAAATATTGCTAGATCCAGGCAGTTTTAACGAACTTGACCAGTTCGTAGTTCATCAGTGCACAGAATTCGGCATGGAAGAAAAGAAATTTCCCGGCGACGGCGTTGTTACGGGTTATGGCACAATAGACGGCAGACTCGTCTACGTATTCTCCCAAGACTTCACAGTCTTTGGCGGTTCACTGGGCGAAATGTTCGCAAAAAAAGTCTGCAAACTCATGGACCTAGCCCTAAAAACAGGGGTTCCCGTGATTGGGTTAAATGATTCTGGCGGCGCTCGCATACAAGAAGGCGTGGCAAGCCTTGCTGGATATGGCGACATATTCTTCAGAAACGTGATAAGCTCAGGCGTAATCCCACAAATAAGCGCCATCATGGGCCCCTGCGCAGGTGGCGCTGTTTACTCGCCAGCCATGACAGACTTCATCATCATGGTAGACAAAACATCGCACATGTTTATCACAGGTCCAGACGTGGTCAAAGCCGCATTGGGACAGGAAGTCACTTTTGAAGACCTCGGCGGAGCAATGGTGCACAGCACAACCAGTGGCGTAGCCCACTTCATAGCCCAAAACGAAGAACACTGCATACAGCTAATAAAGAAGCTCTTAAGCTATTTGCCGAGCAATTACCTAGAAGATCCGCCAGTAACTGAGCCCACAGATGATCCAAACCGCACAGACGACGCAATAGCCCACATAATTCCAGATGACCCAGACAAACCATACGACGTAAAGGAAATAATAACTCATATAGTGGACAATGGCGATTTTTTTGAAATCCAGCCTTTATGGGCGCAGAACATCGTCATAGGCTTCGCACGCCTAAACGGCAAACCAATCGGCATAATCGCCAACCAACCCATGCACTACGCAGGCGCCCTAGACATAAACAGCAGCATGAAAGCAGGACGCTTCATACGCTTCTGCGACTGCTTCAACATCCCAATAATCACATTCGTCGACGTACCAGGCTTTCTGCCAGGAACAGAACAAGAACACGGCGGCATAATCAAACACGGCTCCAAACTGCTTTATGCCTATTGCGAGGCAACAGTGCCAAAAATCACCACAATACTACGCAAATCATACGGCGGCGCATACGACGTCATGGGCTCCAAGCACTCAGGCGCAGACATAAACTACGCGTGGCCAACAGCCGAAATCGCCGTCATGGGACCACATGGCGCAATAAACATAATATTCCGCAAAGAAATCGCCGAAGCCAAAAACCCAGAACAAAAACGCACAGAACTCGTAAGCGAATACCGCCAAAAATTCGCAAGCCCGTATATCGCAGCGCAAAAAGGCTACATAGACGAAGTAATAGAACCCGCCCAAACAAGACCAAAACTAATCAGCGCACTAGAAAGTCTAACCACAAAGCGTGAGCCAAGACCAGCCAGAAAACACGGAAACATCCCATTATAAACTCGATACAATTTGTCAAAAAGAGAAAGAACGAACATTTGGAGGAGGAAAGATAATAGAGGATGGAGCCAGAACTGTTGAAAATATAAGAAAGAAGTGGGACGAGCACGCAGAAAGATATGATGAATGGTACAAGACTTTTCATGGAGCTGTTGAACATTGTGTGGATTGGGAACTGCTAAAAGGATATCTTCCCGAAAACAAAAACGCCAAGATATTGGATGCTGCTGGCGG
>CAZLCE010000020.1:0-20052 GCA_964558305.1 uncultured Candidatus Bathyarchaeia archaeon | reverse complement strand
TGGGGGATGATGTCGCCGTCCCAGTCTGATTATGCAGATGAGGAACTCATGACGGGCAGACCCCTTATCCAAGCCACTTACAAGCGGAGACGTGTTTCTCGAGCCTTTTTCCTTTTCAGCCCTATAGTTGAAGCTAAAATCATTCCAGCGATAAAGCCGCCTATGTGCGCCCAATATGCAACTCCACCTGAAATATCAAAAAATCCGTAAAACCACTGCATTATAAACCAGAAGCCCAGAAAGATAATTGCCGGCACTGGTAATATAAAATAGAAAACTAATGCGACAATCTTTGCTCTGGGATAAAGCACAATATAAGCCCCTAAAACTCCCGATATTGCCCCCGAAGCACCGACAACACCTACAGTCAAGTCCGAACTCATGGATATGCCAATTAAATTACCTATGGAGGGCGCAAAAAATATGCTCACAATATGTGCAAATGACGCTACCAAACCAGAAATAATGTAGAATACTACATAACCAGCGTGACCAAAAGCATCTTCTATATTATCACCAAAAACGTAAAGGAAAAGCATATTCCCAAGTAAATGGAGCCATCCTGCATGCATAAACATTGAAGTGAAAAGAGTGAAAAGACGTTGCCCATGAATGATTTCATCTGGAACCATCACAAACGTACCGGGCCTGTCCTCTGTACCCCACATATTTTCTGCGAGTTTTTGGTTCAGCAAAATATTTTGGCTTGAAAGCCAGAATACCGTAAAAATAACAATGTTCACGAGTAAAATTAAACGGTTCACGTGGGGCGTAGTTGAGGATCGGTTTAAGTCTCTAAGCGGAAGCAAGAATCGACCACTAAGGGTGAAAGACGTTCATTAGAGTATTTATTCTTTAATGCGCCAAGCATTCAATCATTTTGTCGCACGTCAAGCATTCATCTGGAATTGGCGTGTCTTTTGGACGTTTTTTCAAATACCCACAAAAATGACTGCATTTGACGCCTTCCTCAAGTTTTGCCATAGCCTTTTTTGCTTCCTTCGTTGAAAATGCGCCTTCCTTGCTTTCTCGATCTTTTCGACCTTCAACATCGCTAACTTTCGTAAAGCAACGAGGACATGCAAAATACTTCTGAACACTGATGTTAGAAGATACGGTTGCCAAAATTGGCTTTTGAAATTCTTCTCCACATTCACTACATTTAAAGCAAGTTGTATTCTCTCTCAAATAATGATAATCATCATTAAGCTTGAATGCACCTACGCTTTTTTCCATTCTGAGCCTCCAGAGGCTACATTATACAAAATATTAATATTTAATAAACCTTTTCTCATACATGTTCAACAGCAAGACACTAGTGGGCCCGGCCGGATTTGAACCGGCGACCTTCGCCGCGTGAGGGCGACGTCCTAACCAACTAGACTACGGGCCCAATTTTTTAATCTTCAATCATAAATTTAGTTTTGGCTTTCATAATCTTTGCTGTAGAATCTCTAATACTTACTCTGGCTTCATAAAATCTTTTTCTAATAACTTTCAATTAGGAGCTTGGGTAAATTGATTTGGTAAGCTTAGAAGAAGATAAGGACTTAGAATGTGAACCAGAAATTGATAGGGCTCTATTAGTTTTGTGTTTTCTGGCATCCGCTTTTATTGGCTACATACTAGTTCATTATCTGCGGCTATGATTGTTGTTTTCAACGATAATATCTTGAACGTCTTTAACCCACGGAATGGAGATTGCCTCTTCGCGGAACCACTCAAGCAATTCACGTGCAATTTTTTCATTAATTTCCTCTAAGCTTTCGTCAACCAACTCAACTGTTATTATGGCCTTTTTTCTTTTCATGGATCTATTCCTCAATCACGCTTTACATTATTTTTGGGTTTTTAAGGGATGTTTCCCTTTTCGATTTATTGAGAATTAAGATTCCGAATCTGATTTTCCATGTAACAATGTTACACAAAGCTTTTCTATACTACTCATCTGAAAATCAAGTATGGGTGCAGGTTGGAAGCTTATACGCTTCTCTTTTCTCCCTTCTCCACCTTCTGATTAGGTGAGAAAATAAAACTTGCACCCGCCCCTTCTTTTGGCTTAATTTAGAAAACTTTAAAGCGGTTTATTCTCTTTTAATCGTTGAAGTTGCCGAGGTAGCTCAGCCTGGGAGAGCGCCCGGCTGAAGACCGGGTTGTCGCCGGTTCAAACCCGGCCCTCGGCACCATTATTGGTTGGGATTCTAAAGCATGAAGTAGATTAGCAATGCTGTTGCGAATGTTACTAAAAACGATGGAATCACATATTTGTAGACTTTCCCAAGGGGACATTTAAAATAATCTGCAGTAAATGCAAAACATAGGTGTGTTGGCGCAATCACATATCCAAGATAGGCGCTCATGTAAATCAGCGAAGCAGTCTTTGGTATGTTGGGCGAGAGGGCTATGATTCCGCTTAAAATTGGCACACTTATGGATATTCCTCCTAAAGCAGAGGCTGTGAGAACTCCCAGAACAGCTGGAACAATTGTCAAGAGAAGGGCGCTGTTGATGCTTCCGCTTGCTTCGAGTGTTTCAAAAATTTTTGAAATTCCACTGTTTTTCATCACGTTTCCCAACAAAAATGCGCCGTAAGCTGCAAGTGTTATTCCGTAAATTCCACCGCTTTTGAGAGGTTTTACAAAAGTTTGGAGGCTTAACTTAGAAATCACAGTTAAAACAATTATCCCAACAAATGTCGCTATAAGCACATCAAAACCTCGCTTAGATAAATCCGAACTAACTAACCCCAAACTGACAGACACAATTATTGTCGCTAGAATAGGAGAAAACGCAATAAGGAAGCTTCTGAGATTTAAGTTCAACTTGCTCTCCGTTTTTGCGCTTTCTCTGCCTTTTGGGTTATAAACTTTCCAGAAACCTATCAAGTATCCAACAATTATCATTACTGCAACAACTGGAATTTGGAGTATAATTATAGACGCTAAAGTTGTCCCCATAAGGGCCGCAGTCGTTATGAGAACTTGATTTAGCGGATAGACTGGAAAAATCGTGTGCCTAAACCACAAGTTTACATAGGCTTTCTTTTCAGGGGTAAGTTTTAATTTTTCTGCTTCAGAATCTACAAGAGGTGCTGACATTAATGCTCCACCAGCGACCGGAAGGAAACCTATTACTGCTGGAAGCAGGCTTAATACTACTTTCGAGTTTTTGATGATTCTGCTTAGGCTTTCGCTTAGACGATTGATAAATCCTGTTTCCTTGTAAAGTTGGCTTAGCAACATTATCCCGAAGGTAGCGAGCACAACTGAAATTGTGAGCAAATCAATTGTAGTTTTAAAAATTACTGTTGGAATTTCCTGCCAATCAATTGAAAGAAAAGCCAAAAGCAAGGCTGTTGCGTTAAGTGTGATCCCAAGATTCACACGCTTATACAGCAATACTCCAAGAAAACAGAATGAAACAATAACTGCAATTAGCGGATCGACAAATCCCAAATTTTTTAGGCTTCCTTTCTAAATTTTACCTTAGAAAAACCACAATGCACGGTCAAACTCTTAATCCTTTTCCTCTTTCAGATGAGAAATTCTTAAAAATGTTTATCCAAATTTGAGTCTGGAGCTAAATTATGAAAAGAAAGGTTTTCATTTCTGGTCCAATTCAGGGCATGGAGGAAAAGCAATCTTATAGAGAGGTTATTCGTGAAATTTGCTTCCGTCATGGTTATGAACCAGTTGACCCGTGGGAACGTGAAAGAATTCTGTACAAGGGAGACGAGTCTGATTGGTGGGATAGGGTTCCTGCGGCTGATTTTATACGGAGAGACTTGGAAGATATTGAGAGATGTGACGTTTTAATTGCTTATTTGCCGAAGCTTTCTGCCGGAACGTGCATGGAACTTTTTTATGCCAAAATTAAGAAAAAGAAAACAATTTGCATATGTGAAGTTGAGAATCCGAGTCCATGGATAATAGTTCATTCAGACATAACTCTTAAAAGGATTGAAGAACTTGAAGATGCACTCAAGCAAGGGTTTTTAACATAACGTTTAAGGCTGACTCTTTCTTTAGGAAAAGGAAATAAGCAAAAATGTCGTAGTCCATCCCAAAGCGGTCGTAGTCTAGCCTGGTCTAGGACATCAGCCTGCCACGCTGACGACCCGGGTTCAAATCCCGGCGACCGCACCAAATTGACTTCAAACGTGTTTTTCGTCTATCTTTAGGCTTTTATCAGTTTAATGCTTTTAAAGGTTTGATGGTTATTAGACGCATCACTAATAAGAGTTAGTTTTATCTCTAATTAAGTGTAAATACTATGATTTGGTGTCAGAATGAAGAGAAGTCGGACTGAGGTAATCATAGCCATCTTGAAAGCTGCAAAAGAAGAAGCATGCAAGACGAGGCTCATGTACACCGTTAATATGAATCTCGCTTCCTTCAATAAATATCTGCGTGAATTAACTGAAAGAGGTTTAATTGCCATAGTTAACGATTCTCCAGATAAGATGATGTATAAAACTACTGAACGTGGAAAAAATTTGCTACAGTTATTAGAAGAAGCTGAAAAGTTTGTTTCTTTATAGATTTTAAGCAATACACACTATTATGATTTCTATATCTGTTCTAACGCTTAGTTTAAGTACCTTGCAAGTTTACGTCTTTTCCGAGAAATTATGCCTATCCTCACGGTCTCTGCGACACACGGGCAGTGCGCTCTTCGCATATAAATTTCCATTTCGGATTAATTTTCACCTCTTCGGTGTCCTGTCTGTATTTGATTAGATTATGCTCAGATAGGAGTTTTGACATTTCGCTTAAACGGTTCGGTGGAACATTCAAAGCCTTGGACAACTCGTTGATGCTGTGCCATGAATTATCACTTATTAGTTGGAAGAATAGGCTTAGTTTGGTCAACTTTAGCCATCTCTAATCATTTAATACACGTGATTGATATTTTAGACTTGAGAATCAATGATATGGGTTATTCTCGGCAAAATTACAGATTTTTTAAGCGATTTTCTGGAAAAATGGAATAATGTTCTAGAACATTTGTATGGTTTTCTCTTTCTTATAGATTTTTAAAGGCGTATAGCAAATAAAACTGTAACAGTTTGAGGGAGAGAAGTAAGAAGAGATAATTAAAGGTATGGTGTGAGTGATTGGAGAATTTCGTTTCTTCTCATCCGCTCCTGTCAGGGAGGGATTAGCGAGTGGAAGTTCCAGCTTACAAGGAAATTGTCGAAGAGTTAAAAGACCAGTGGAAACTGCTGTGGTGGGAGCGGATTGACGATAAAGTGCGGGCTGAGGGAATTGCAAACAAAGACTTTTCAATGTTGTTTATCGATAAGGGCACGGTGATTTTTGCTACGAGGGATTTTAAACAGCTTAGTTTTAGAGAAATCTTGCAGTTACATAAGCTGGTTGATTTAGATAGAATTGTTCCGCCTTGCCCAAGTGTTGGTGGATGGGGGAAATTTATAAGGACGATGATAGCCAGCCAGAATCGTCCTAGACGTAGTAGACGAGTTCAGCCTGATTTGGGGTTTAAGAAAGAAAGGCAACAATTGAAGAAAAGTGGAAGAGGCTGGCTTCATTTTTAGTTTTGCCAAAGCTGCTTGAATGTTGAAGTAGGCAAAAGTGCGATTCTGTTTCGCATTTCAATGATGCATTTAGAGGGATGAGTTTTGGGCAGTTACAGGAGCAAATTAGATATTATAGCAGACATACTGCATGTAGCAAGTCAAGGCGCTAAGAAGACCCAGATCATGTATCAGGCCAATTTGAGTTATAGGCTTTTAAGCAGATATTTAAGTGAAGTTAGTAGAGCATGTCTTATCCGCTTTGAACGCAAAGAACGATGTTACAAACTCACGTCGAAAGGTCGGAAGTTTTTGGAGAAGTATAAAGATTATTCGAGACGTAATAGGCATGTTGAGAAACAGCTTAATGATGTTCAAGTTAAGAGGAAGATTTTGGAAGAGTTATGTTCGACTTTGTAAGTATGATTGGTTTTTGTGCGGTGGAGGTATAAGAGTTGTGGTGTTTTAGGCGTGGGTTGGCTTTTCTAACGGTTTTGGTTTTGTTGTTCTTTGTTATAAGCCATTTTTCTTGTGTCTTTGCTGTTGATGATGATGAGATGAATGCGAGAACAGCCATTGCCAATTCAGAAAATGAGGTTTTAAGTTGCTATGGGGTTGTTGCTGATGCTTCAAAGGCAGGAGCTGATGTTGCCGATTTGCTTAATATTCTTAATGAGGCTGGGATGCTGTTGTCTAGGGCTAAGTTGGCTTATGCGATGGGCGATTTTGGTTCAGCCGTTACTTTTGCTAATCAGAGCATGTTAGAGTTGAATGGTTTTATTACAGAAGCCGATGCTTTGAAGAAAACCGCGCTGCAGCAGGGTTATTTGGATTTTATGATTAATGTTGTTGGGTCTGTTATTGGCGCTGTAGCTGTTATTTGTGGCGGTTTTGCCATCTGGTTTCTGTCAAAGAAGCGTGAAGAGCGGAGGAGTGCCTAATTGAATTTGAGAGAGTGCGGTCTTTTCTTTTGGACTGTTGTAGGAGTTCTAGCTTTGCTTTTGGCTTCGCCCGTGTTAAGCAGGATTCTGGTTTATCCAAGGACTGAGTTCTTTACCGAGCTTTGGATTTTTGACGCAAATCATAGGACTGAGGATTACCCGTTTAACATTTCGCGTAATCAGAATTATAGTATTTTTTTAGGGATTGGAAATCGTTTGGGATATTGTGCTTATTATGTGGTTCAGGTGAAGTTTCGCAATCAAACGCAGCCGGCGCCCACCAGTTTTGGGCCAATTGAAAATCGTGTTCCAAGCAGTTTGCCATCGCTTTTCAACATTACAGCTTTTGTGGCAGATGAAACTGTCTGGGAGACGCAGTTAACTTTCTCTTTTGATTTTCAGTATAACGAAACAGTTTCACAGATCGAATTTGGCAGTTTGAGATTGAATGAGATTCCTCTAAATATGAACGGTTACACTATAGCGTGGGATTCTGAGAGAGAAGGATTTTATGGACATTTGTTTTTTGAACTTTGGATATACAACGATACAGCAAGTAGCTTTCAGTATCATGGACGTTTCGTTAACCTGCGGCTGAACATGACAATTCCTTAGCTAGCATCATAACTATTGTTGACAGTATAGGAGTAACTTTGGTTAGTTTTTGAAGTGAGGGTTTACAATTTGTTAAAAGAAGCATGCGAATACAAGGTTAGAAATTTTGAGGACGGAGATGAAATTGAAATCATTCGACTTTTCAATAGAACATATGCAAATTACGGCGGATTTGTGTCGAGAACCCCAGAGTATTGGCTTTGGTGCTGCTTAAAACGTCCAGACGTTGAGAGAGAGGGGCTTTTTGTTGTTACCGATGAAAATGAAAATATAGTAGGCTATGCCGTGGTAGGTAGATCTGGCAGTATTTGGGAATTATCCTATGATCCGACGCAAGGAGGAGAAAAAATTCTTTCATTGCTCCTTAACGAATCTGTAGGCTACTTGGAGAAGGTCGGGGCAACTTCTATAACTTTTAACGCTGTGATAGAAGACAATGTTACACGTCAAGTGTGCAAAAAACTTGGTTTCGCAACTTTGCCATCTCATGAAATGTTTTTAAGTGTCTTGAATTTTCGTGAGCTTGTTTTTTTGCTTGTTCGCAGTAAAAAAGAGGAATTGATGAAGAAATTTGATGAGGTAGTGATAGTGAAATTAAATGATGTGCCTTTTTGGGTTAACGGCACAATTTTCATAAGAATTAGCCGAGATGGAGTCCATGTTGGAAATGAAACTCAATCTCACACTATTTACATGGAAACGGACTTTATCACATTTTCCTCTCTGCTTCTAGGAATTTTAGAACCGTTCAAATCACTAATAAGTTTAAAACTTAAAGTAAGACCTTTCTGGAAAATTCCCACTTTACTAGGATTGCTTTCAGCTATGCAGATTAAAGGAAAATGGTTCTTTCCATTAAGTGACCATGGGTGATGAGTCATTTTGGGTGAAGCACAAGTTCCTGTTTGCAGATTTTTTAATCAGGGAGACGAGGAGACTGTTAAACAATTAGTTGAGAATATTTTTAGAGATTTTCTGAAAGGTAAATATTGGGATTGGAAGTATAAGCTTAATCCAAACTTTGACGCGACTTTGGTGGCTGTCGCAGAGGATAACGGGAAGATAATCGGATGCAATCACTGGCTTCCGAGAAAGTTGAAAATTTCTGATTTAACCGAAGCGAATGCTGTTTTGGGCGCGGATATCGCGGTTATCCCAGAATATCGAGGGCGAGGTGTTGGGAAATTGTTACTTTTGTTTTTAAGGTCTGAAGCCATCAGAGATAAAAATGTGGTTTTGAGCTACATGTTTGCTGACTCCAACTTGAGTAAGCGTCTATACAGTCCTGTTGCAGGTTACATTCCAGCCCCAACGGTTACAACTTCATATTTTAAGCTCTTGAATTGGAGCAAATTAGAGAGCAGAATAAATATCGTGAATGAAGAAGTGAAAAATGAAAGAAAGCTTCCAAAAACCAACCTTAAAATTTTGTTCGAGATTTATGGTGCTCCTCCACTCTTTCTTGAGTTGAACGAAAAGGGTATTATAGTTGGTAAAGGTGACACTGAAAAAGAAAACGTCACAGTGGTGAGCGACTTATCAACTATGTTTATTCTAAAAGAGAATAGAGGTAGACTGCGCAATTTGATAAGAGCATTATTTACGCGAAAACTGAAGATTAAAGGAAACTTGCCGAACCTAATCAGATTTTATAGGAATTTCTGGTTGATTGAAAAGATTTTTAGTGGAAAAATTTCTTAATAAATGTTTTAATTAAACTGGAGAGGTCATAAGTGAGAGGAGATTTTTGGAACCTGAAGATTCAGAAAGCATCGGTCAAAGAGCTAAAGAAGTTGCAACTTAAGCTTTTGAAGCGACAAGTAGAATTTGCTTATAAAAACAGCAAATTTTATCATCGCAAGTTTAAAGAAAGCAAAATTAATGGCTCAAAAATCAAAAGCTTAGAGGACATCGAAAAGCTTCCATTCACAACCAGAGAAGAGCTTGAAAGAAATTTCAAAGACATCCTTTCCGTTCCATACTCTGAAGTTGCAACCATTCGAATGACCAGCGGAACCACAGGTCTGCCTATGGCAATTGCGCACACTAAAAGAGACATTAATAACATTGCAGAAGCCTCCGCGAGAAAGTTAACTTATCATGGGATCACTAAAAACGATGTGATCCAAATTACAGCCACGTACGGTTTGTGGCAAGGCGCTTGGTCAATACACTGGGGAGCGGAAAAAATTGGAACCTGCATATTGCCTGTGGGTGCTGGAGATACGGAGAGACAGATTCGAATAATTAAGCAGTTCAAAACCACGGTTATTTACGCCGTGACAAACTATCATTTTAGAATAGCTGAAGTTGCAAAGAAACTTGGCGAATCCTTGAAGGAATACAACCTTCAAACAGGCATTTGCGTCGCAGAAAAGCCTAGCAAGAAGCAGATAGAAATTTTAAAGAAAGAATTTGGATACAAAAACGTTGTAATAGATTATGGAGCAACGGAGTTCCCAGGCTTTTCAGTTAATTGCGAAAAGAATAAAGACGTCCATCATGTGTGGGCTGATTACTATCTGATCGAGGCGGTTGATCCGAAAACACACGAACCGTCAGAGGAAGGAGAAAGGGGGGAACTAGCAGTTACAAGTCTTCAACGAGAAGCATTTCCATTGATCAGATATCGATCACGAGACATAACTAGATACTTAGGATTTGAAAATTGCGAATGCGGAATGTCTCACCCTGAAATTGAAGTCGACATAGACCGAGAAGACTTTATGGCAAAAATTCGAGGAGTCGCTGTTTTTCCAGGTCAAATCGAAATAATGCTGAGCAAGTTTTCAGAGCTAACTGGAAGATGCCAAATACTGGTAGATAAGAGAACGCCTAAACAAGAAGCAATACTGAAAGTTGAGACAAATAGCGAATTAACGAAAGAAACGCTGGAATCTCTTAAAAAAGAAATAATCACTGAAATAAAAAACAGAGTTGGAGTATCCTTTAACGAAGTGAATTTTGTTCCATTAGGAGTTTTTGGCGACAAGTACGCTAAAACTTCTGTTATAGTCTAGTTTGCATTGAAAGGCGGTTTGTTCAGTGATTTTTTGCATTTCCGCATCTTTCAAAAATGCGAGTCTACCCATTTTAGAGTCTATTACTTTTGGAGATGAAGAAAGAGTCTTGAAAGAAATTTGCTCAATGGAATCTATTCAGGAATGCGTTCTCCTTCAAACTTGTCATCGTGTTGAAATTTATGGTGTAACAAGCGACACCACCAAAAACGTCACAAAACACATAGTCAACTTTTGGAGCAAAACAGTAGGCGTCAGCTCCGACGTTTTGGAAGACATTCTACATATTTACTATGGTAATGACGCTTTATTGCATCTGTTTCATATAGCTGCTGGTCTTGAATCAATGGTTATCGGCGAAGATCAGATTCTTGGGCAAGTCAGAACAGCTTATGTGAACTCGAAAAAAATCGGCGCAACAGGTTTGATTCTTGAAAAGACCTTCATGAAGGCTGTAAACGTCGGCAGAAAAGTTAGAACTGAAACGGGGATAAATGAAGGCTCAACTTCCATAAGTTCCGCAGCCGTGGACTTTGCAATCAAAGAGTTTGGAAGTTTAAAGAAGTTGAAAGCGCTCGTTATAGGAGCGGGAGAAGCTGGTTCAATAGTTGCTGAGAACCTGCATAAAAAAAGTATAGGCAAGCTGCTTATTGCGAATAGAACTTACAATAGAGGCGTGAAACTTGCGTCAAAAGTTTCTGGAAAAGCCATAAGATTCAATAAAATATCTGAAGCGCTTCCCAGCGTAGATTTGGTTGTTGCGGCTGTTTCAACAAAAAAGCCTGTTCTAAGAATCGGCGAGGTAAAACAAGCGCCTAGGAAAACGCAGTCTAAAAAGTTGTTCATCATAGATATATCGCAGCCAAGATTTGTTGAAGAAAAAGTCGGTTCATTAGAAAATGTAGTTCTTCGAAACATTGATGATCTGAAAAACGTTGTTGAGGAAAACATAAGGAAAAGAAGTGGGGAAATTGAAAAAGTTAGAAGAATAATAGAGGATGAACTAAAGATTTTTGAAAATCAGCTTGGCAGAATAATGGCTGAACCCGTGATTTCCAAGATTTGCCGAAAAATTGACGAGATAAGAGAAAAGGAACTTAGAAGAGCTTATGAAAAATTGAAGGAAACAGATGAGTGGAAAAAAGAAGTTATTGAAAGATTTTCAAGAGAGCTTGTAGATAGAATGTTGCAGACTCCTATGGAAAAACTGAGAAATGCCGCCTTAAACCACGATAATGCACTGCTTTTTACAGCTGAAAAACTGTTCGGCACCAATATTGAAAAAGAGAAGAAGTGAAATGTCAAAGTCCCTATCAGCAGAACTTTTCGAACGGGCAAAAAGACTGATACCAGGAGGAGTCAACAGTCCAGTGAGAGCCTTTTCACCTTATCCGTTCTTCACCAAGTACGCAAAAGGTTCCCGCATAGTGGATGTTGAAGGAAAAGAGTACATAGACTATTGCATGGGTTACGGGCCTCTGATTCTTGGGCATGCTCCTTCACAAGTTATTGAAGCTGTTAAGGAACAGCTTGAAAAAGGAACGTTATACGGAACCCCAACCGAACAGGAAGTTGAGCTGGCTGAACTCGTTTGCAAAGCTGTGCCCTGCGCTGAAATGGTTAGATTGGTGAATACTGGAACAGAGGCTACCATGAGCGCAATAAGGGCTGCTAGGGGCTACACTGGAAGGAAGAAGATCGTTAAATTTGAAGGCTGTTATCATGGGGCACATGATTACGTGCTTGTGAAGGCTGGGTCTGGAGCAGCAACCTTTGGGATGCCGAATTCTCTTGGTGTTCCGGAGGAGACAGCGCGGAATACATTGGTTTTGCCATATAATGATGTTGAAATTTTCGAGAGAACAGTTGAACTTGAGGGAGATGACATTGCGGGTGTTATTGTTGAGCCTGTTATTGGAAATGCTGGTGTGGTTCTTCCTAAGGATGGGTATTTAAAGAGGATTAGAGAGTTGACGAAGGATAAGGGAGTCGTGCTTATTTTTGATGAGGTTATTACGGGTTTTCGTTTAGCCCTTGGAGGTGCACAAGAATATTATGGGATAGTACCGGATATGGTTACGCTTGGCAAGGTCATGGGTGGAGGGTTTCCAATGGCGGCTTTTGGCGGGAGAAAGGAGATAATGGAGATTATTGCGCCTTCTGGTCGGGTTTATCAAGCTGGAACGTTTAGCGGTAACCCAATAAGTGTTGTTGCTGGGTTGGCTACACTTAAAAGTATTAAGGCAAAGGGGAAATCGTTTTATCAAGAGTTGGATTTGAAGAGAAGAATCATTTGTGAGGCTGTAAGGGATTTGGCCAAAGATATGAATTTTCCGATTCAAGTTAATGATGTAGCCTCAATGTTTCAGCTGTTCTTTACTGGAGATAAGGTTATTGATTATGAAAGTGCAATGAAAGCTGATAGGGCGAAGTTTGCTAATTATCATAGGAGGCTTATGGAGAAGGACGCTTTTGTTCCACCCTCGCAGTTTGAGACATGCTTTATTTCAAGTGCGCATTCAAAGGAAGACATTGAAGTAAGCGTTGAAATTATTTCAGACGCTTTAAGAGACACAATAAAATAGTTTACAACATTTTTTATGCGTGTGGTTGTGGATGCTTTCTGTCATTATCCCAACGTTAAACAGTGCTTCGACAATTTCATTGACGCTCTCTTCCATTTTCTCAAATGAATTTCCAAGAGAATCGTTTGAGGTTCTTGTGGTTGATAACGGAAGTTCCGACAGGACTGTTGAGATAGCGGAAAAGTATCCTGTGAAGATTTTTTACTGTTCAAAGAAGGGTATAGGTCCTCCGAGGAATTTTGGTGCTAGAATGGCTGAGGGAGGCATCGTTTGTTTTACGGATTCAGACTGCATAGTAGAAAGGGATTGGCTGCCAAAAATATACGGTTTCTTCAAAAAGATGCCTGAAGCCGACGGCGTGGGCGGTCCCGTTCTTCCGTACCCTTACTATCAAAAAAAGATTCAGAAATTAACGGGTGAAATCTTCGTGGAAGATCAGGGTTATCCTGAAAAGCTTAAAAAGGTTGAATTTGGCTCAGCTCAGGGAATAATTTTTGGCTCTAACAGTGCGTATAAGAAGGAAGCTTTAATGTCAGTTGGCGGATATTTGGAACCTGGTGGCTCAAACTTAGAGCTTGCGTGGAGATTAGCGTCAAAAGAGCGAAAGTTGTTTTTTAAACCAGCAATAAAGGTTTACCACATATTCCCCGCAAACATAACTTCGATTTTTAAACAGCAGTTCAGATGGGGATCACAATTTACACAAATGAAACGAATACATAATGTTGACAGAGGAATAAAGGAAATTATTCATATCTCTTACTTTCCTATTAGACGTTTATTATCCCTAATTTTTCCTCAGAATTTGGAAAAAAAATTGGTACATTTCACTCAATTAGCAAGCTATAGTCTTGGGCGCCTCTATGGATTCAGCTTATAAGATCGCAAGTGCGTCAATAATAAAGAGGCATCGTATACCCCCACGAACTTTTGAGGGTTATGTAGAAAATGCAGCTTGAATTAAGAAAGAAAAAAGATCATATCTTGCAATGGCTTGGCATATCTGGACTACTTAGATTTGTCTCTCTTACTCCTCGGACTGTAGAGTTTAGAGTCACAGAGAACTGCAATAGTCGATGTATAATGTGTAATGCATGGAAAAACAAAGCTGTCAATGAGCTCGACACGGAAGAGGTAAAATACGTGCTACGTCAACTAAGAGACATCGGAATTAATACGCTGATATTTCTAGGTGGGGAGCCGCTTCTCAGACCAGACATTGGGGCTATTATAAAAGAGGCCAGTTTGCTCAAATTTCAGACTATTTTGCTTGTAACTAATGGGCTTCTTCTGGAAGAAAAGGCTGAAGAATTGTTGGAGAATGGAATTACTCATATCACTGTTTCTATTGATGGAATGAGGGACGCAAATGACGCTATTCGTGGCGTTAAAAGAAGCTTTGATGAAGCGATTAGAGGCATAAAAACCGTTCAAAAATTAAAAGAGAACATGGATCTAAATGTTTTAGTCACATTAATACCAGTGCTATTAATGAAACAGAATATCGATGAAATTCCGAAACTAATTGAGCTTTCGCGTGACATGCGCATTCACTGGGATTTTAATCTTTTAGACTCTAACCTCGATATCTTCAAAGGGACACTGTTCTCAGAGATATTGGTGGATGATAAAGAAAAAATTGACAAAACTATAGATTATTTAATTAAAGCTCAGAGAGAAGAACCTGGGCTGACCTCTCATTGTGAGCACACGCTTGAATATGCGAGGAGATACTTGAAAAGGGAGAATTTGGATGATTACGCTTGTGTACATGGATACGAAGCATTACATATTGGATCACATGGCGAAGTCTATTCCTGCTGGATTATGGAACCCATAGGGAACCTACGAGAAGCCAAATTAAGGGACATTGTGGGGACGAAAAGGCATCGAGAATTGGCGGAGCGGATTTACATGAAGCATTGTCCTGGTTGCAGCAATTTGTATTCACATAACGCATTGGCAAAAAACTTACTATCCCATTGGGTGCGTTGCAAGAAATTCAGACTATTTTATGGACACTAAAAAAATTGAAACGAGTATCCTTTTGGAACAGTCAGGTATTGCGGAGAGCAGTTTTTATTCTGATCTGCGAAGAATCCTCCGACGTTTTGTTAAAACAAAAACACCACTGGGCTACTTCATTGGACATTTTCACTTAGTCAAAAGTTATGTCGAAAGTTTAGAAAATGGCTCACCTCCCCCGGTGAAACCTGAAGAAGGGAAGAAAACAATCAAACTTCTTGAGTGCATCGAACAGTCTTTGAACAGTCACAAAATTGTTACAGTGAACTAAGCTCATAAAGCTAATATTTGAAAAAAATTGCAGGTGGAAGATTTTAAAATGCGTTTAACAACTCGTTTAAAAAAACTAAGACGATGATTCGGCTAGTTAGGAAAAGTATGGTTAAAACGAGGGATTTTGTTGAGTTTAGTTAGTCTTGTTGAATGTAAAGAGCGTTCTGCTGATTTGATAAAGGAAGCCGTTAAAGAGGCGCTTAAACTAATTAACTATTCGTTTCCAAAGGCTGAAAGTGTTGTTATTAAGCCGAATATGTGCTATTATTGGGATTACTCCACGGGGCAAACTACAGACCCGAATTTCGTCGCTGCAATAATAAGTTTACTTCGCGAAGAAATTTCGCCAGACATAGATATTTCGATTGTTGAGTCTGACGCCTCAGCCATGAAGTGCAAATACGCATTTAAATATTTAGGCTACGGAAGGCTTGCAAAGCAATACGATGTAGGATTGGTTAATCTTTCTGAAGCTGAGTCAGACCCGGTTAAAGTAAAGGTGAAGGGCGAAACCTTCGAATTTATGGTGCCTAAAATCATTAAAAACGCGGATTTGCGGATTAATGTTCCCAAAATGAAATACAGAGGGATGACTAAAATTTCCTGCGCCTTGAGAAACATATTTGGTTGCGATCCCTACTCGGTAAAGTTTGAGTATCATCCTAAACTGAATGAGACAATAGTTGCGTTAAACAAGGCAATGTCGTTTCAATTGTCAATTCTTGACGGATTAATTGTTTCTGATTCTAGAACGTTGAGATTGGGGCTCGTAATGGCCAGTCAAGATATAGTGGCTATGGACTTGACGGCTGCGACGATTATGGGAGTGAATCCTAAAACTGTTAGACACATAGTTCTTGCTGAGCACGAGGGTCTGGGAAAGACGACCGTTGTGGCTAAAGGAACGAACCCAGAATATTTCAGGAACAAGTATCCGAAGAGAAGCATTTTAGAAAGAACTCTATCAAGAACTCTATCATATGGGTATAAAGTGGTTTGTGCGTTGGGACTGGATAAACGCTCAGTTTAGCTTGCTGCAAAACTGGTTGAGATAATCATGAAAAAAGTCAATTTGGGCTTGATTGGGCTTGGCGTCATTGGGATGATTCATCTAAGAAACTGTTTCAAGCTGAATTCAGCTAAGGTTGTGGCTGTTGCCGACCTTTCAAAGAAGGCGTTGAAGTTAGCTAAGGAAAAGGGCGTTAAACAATTGTTTACAGATTATAATGAGCTTTTGAAGCAGCCAAATATAGATGCTGTTTTGATTTCTCTTCCCACACATTTGCATGCACCTTGCGCAATCAGCGCGGCAGAGGAAGGAAAACATATTTTCCTAGAGAAGCCGCTTGCCAGAAACCCAGAGGAAGGAAAAACAATAATCTCAGCGGCCAGGAAACACGATGTTAAGCTTATGGTCGGCTATCCGCTCAGATTTGTTTCTGGTTTTCAAGATCTCAAAAGGAAGATGGAGAGCGGAATATTGGGCGATATACAACTTGCACATGCAGTTGATATCGGGGCTGGCCCTTTCTATCAAAGAGGCGGATTAACCACTCCGAGTCCAGTTCCTGAATGGTGGTTGAACCCAGAACTAAGTGGAGGGGGAGCACTGTCAGACTTGGGAAGTCATATGATAAACTTGACGCGGTGGTATTTTGGTGAAATTAGGGGCATCAAAGCCTATCTTAGATGTAAGTTTGATTTTGACTTTGAAGACTGCGCGACTTGTGTTGTTAACTTTGAATCTGGGACAACAGCAGTGATCGATGTGGGCTATTTTTCTCAAAAAGGCGCAATAGGCATTGAACTTTTCGGAACGGTTGACCATGCCTCCTGTTATCATCACTTGCCAAATGATGTAATTAAAACAATCCAGCTTATTTTAGGCAAAACCCCAAAATTCTTCATACCTTACTTAAAAGAGGTTTCACACTTTATTAATTGCATAAAAGAGAACCATGAGACTATGGTTTCGGCTGATGACGCACTTGAAGATTTAAAAGCAATTAGACTCGCATACAACAATTCAAACACATTATAGCTTGTCCAGTTTTTATAGATTGATATGATGCATGGCACTCTAGCAATTAGCAACAAATTATAGGCTACTTAAACATGCATCTAAACATTCTGAACCATATTACTAACTAAAATTAGATTCGAGAAGGTTTTAACATCAAATTGGTATCATTCTTCAAATCATTCGGTGAGACCTACGATCCTAGAATACACTGAAGTAGAGGATTATGAGGGAGCGTAAAGCCTAATGATGCTAAGGCACTTACCAAAGATCTGGTACTTCTTTGTTTTCACTCTGCCATATTACGCCTTGCGAGGATTAGTGCTAGTAGTCGGTCAAAAACGTGAGGAAGTGTGGAATAGGCTTCCTTTCAAAGACCTGAAAAGTTTATTGATACTACCTGATGGAAACCTGTTATTCTGTTCATGGAGAGACAATCCTTTTTGGATCTGGGCAATAATAGAGGAAATCTATTACTTTCAAACTTATGATAGGCTCTTTAAACCGGAGAAAAATTTTACAATCGTTGATGTTGGGGCTCACATCGGAATTTACTCGCTAAAGGCAGCAAAAAATGTGGGAAAGAGAGGGCGAGTCATAGCGATTGAGCCAGAAAACAAAAACTATGAGTTACTTGTGAAGAATGTAAAGATTAATAGATACAAGAATGTGATTCCGCTTAAGCTAGCTCTTTCTGATTTCGAAGGAAAAGCGAGACTCTATGTGAAATCCATGACTCTTTCTCATTCCCTCCAAAAAAATGTTGAAGTTCAAAAAGAATGTGCGCTCGCGCGCGAAATTGTCGACATAACCCAGGTGACGGTTACAACTCTGAATAATCTGATGAATGAACTTGAAGTGCCTAACATTGATCTTCTCAAGATCGATGTGGAAGGCGTCGAGTTTGAGGTTCTTAAAGGATCCGACAATCTTTTAGCACAATATAGAATCTCCAAAATTGTGAGTGCTGCTTACCATACGTCTGATGAGGTTCAGATAATTAAAGACTATCTTGAAAAGTTAGGCTACAAGGTTAACATTGTTAAGGTGATACGGTATGGTAAGTTTCTTTACGCGATGTGCCCTCTAGTGAGATGACTCACATATACATTAAACTATAATATATGTTGGGGAATATTGCAAAGGTTCACGCTGTTAGTAGTAAGAGGGTATATCCGCCAGTGTCTCTGAAGAGGAAAAAAGAACAGCAAGACTTTCTCGGATGTATCCAAGAATCCTTAAACACGAACAATATCGTTTTAGTGAACCAAGTTTCATAAAATTAATTATCTATGAAGAACAATTCTAAATGGTGAATTGAAATTGCGCCTGACTACGAGGATTAAAAAATCTAGGCAAATGATTCGCATGGTTAGGCCTGTCAAGCTGACGCCAAGCGATTTGATATACCCAATTTTCATTCGAGAGGATGGAAAGAAATTCGAGATTCCCTCACTGAAAGGTCAAACATACTATTCTTTGAAGAATTGTGATGAAGTTTGCAGCAAAGTTGTGGAGCTGGGGATTCCTGCTGTTATGATTTTTGGCATCTTAAAGCAGAAGAATGCTGACGGGTCTGTTGCTTTGCAAAAGGACGGCTTTCATGCAAAGATTTTCAGAAAATTGAAGAAAGAGCTTGATGATAATTTAGTACTCATATCCAACGTTTGCCTCTGCGATTATACTTCGGATGAGTCTTGCGTGTATATAGAAAAGGGTAAGGTTTTGAATGAGAAAACCGCGGAAATGCTTGGAAAAATAGCTGTTGTTCACGCTGAAGCTGGTGCCGATGTTGTTGCTCCTGCTGCCATGTGCGACGGACAGGTTAGGCATATGCGGTCCTCGTTGGATGAAGCTGGATTTGAAGATGTGTCCATAATGTCTTACATTAAGACAGACAGCTGCCTTTTCGAGCCCTTTTTTAAAACGATGAGCATATCGAAGACTCCGAGGAAGGGAATCGATCCGAGCAAGTTTAGGACGGACATAATCAACCAGAAGATGTTTATGGCTAAGGTTGACTTGGACGTAAGCGAGGGAGCAGACATGGTCATTGTTAAGCCTGCTTTGACAAATCTTGACCAGATTCTGTTAGTTAAACAGAGATATCCGAACATTCCCATAGCAGCCTATCAAGTGACCGGCGAGTATGTGATGATAAAGACTTCAAGCGAAAGCGGTTATTTCGGTGAGCATGTTTTGCTTATGGAGACTTTGAATTCTATTAAGAGGGCTGGAGCCGACATGATATTGAGCTATTATGCCATTGAAGCAGCTAAACTGTTACGTGGAAAGGAATAAGGTATTTTTTAGCAGTGGATTAGAAGGTATTATTAAAGAGTATCTTGGGATACGTTTTGGATAGAAAGAGGATCATAGTGTTTGCGCCTCATCCCGATGATGAAACTCTGGGTTGCGGTGGCACTATAGCGAAGAAAATAGGTGAAGGGTATGAAGTCTTAGTAGTTGTCATGACTGACGGTAGGCATGCTTTTTCAAAAGTTTTGGGTATAGAATCGGATCCGACGCCTGAGGAGTTGAAGGAGATTAGGAAGGAGGAAACGAAAAGAGCTATGAAAATTCTGGATGTTCCGGAAGAGAATTTGATTTTTCTTGACTTTGTGGACGGAACACTTCATGGTAACATGGAAGAGGCTGAGGAAAAGGTTATTGATATATTAAGCAAATATTGCCCTGTTGAGGTTTATTTTCCCTATAAAAATGATGATCAACCAGACCATCGTGCAGCATGTCAGATTGTGAAAAATTCTGTTACAAAATTGGACATTCAAACGGAAATGTATCAATATTTAATTACACCTAAGTATGCGCGATTTAGCCCATTCATAAATGCATTGCTTAATTATTTCAAACGTAATATAGTTTACGTTGATATCTCAAAGTTTCTTCTTAAGAAAAAAGCAGCGGTTAAAGAGTTTAAGACTGAAATAACTATGTTTTTGGACAAGCAGCAAAGACCCATTGTTCCTAACATTGAGCGATTTCTAAAAACAAAAGAGGCATTTTATATAGATAA
>CAZLCE010000019.1:0-23028 GCA_964558305.1 uncultured Candidatus Bathyarchaeia archaeon | reverse complement strand
TTTGTACCGCCTCACTCCTAGTTTTCACTTTTTCTATGGCTTCATAACCATTTTTACCGATAAATAAATACATTACGGTTTATACTTCCATTCAATGAGAATAGAAGCTAAAAATTGCTCATTTCTTTCCTTTTCGCATTTGCTAAATGCTTAAATAAGCCCTACTATTGTAAAACTTAAACTTAACAAAACATTACATAGAAGGAAAAACACCTTGGAAGTTCTCACAAGACGCACCATGCAACTGTTGCGAATGCTTTATGAAAAAGGCAAATTCACAAACACATACACCCTACACGTGAAACAAGACGAATTAGCAAAACAACTGAGCATAAGTAGACAAGCCTTAAACGTTCACCTGCGAAAACTCAGGGATCTAAGCTACATACGCACTGGCAGAGGCTTCATAGATGTAACCGAGAAAGGACTAGCTACTCTCGGAATATTTTCAACTCCAGCCTTTATATTCATTAAAGTATCACCACTCAAAAGAATGCACGCTTACGAAAAAATGAAGGAACTCACAGTCCAAAGAGCCTTCAGAGTAGCAGGCGACGTTGACGCCGTTCTAATAGTTGAAAGAGAAAAACTCGACGATGCCCTAAAAAGACTAGCTGCCATTGACGGCGTCCAAGACACAAAATCCTACGTCACTATAGAAACCATAAAATAAGGAGAAAAACCGCAATGAAACTCTTTGAACATGAAGCAAAAAGCATACTCGCAAAATATGGAATACCAACTCCTCAAGGTGGACTGGCAACAAACACAAGCGAAGCCCACAAAGTCGCAGCCAAACTGAAGCCTCCACTCGTAGTCAAAGCGCAAGTCTTGGTTGCTGGAAGAGGAAAAGCAGGCGGAATACTCTTCGCCAACTCCATTGAAGAGGCAGAAAAAGCTACTGAAAAGTTGTTGAACATGCAAATAAAGGGCATGCCTGTCAAAAGTGTATGGATTGAAGAGAAAATACAAATCAAAAAGGAACTATATTTTGGCATAACAACCGACAGATTTAATCAAAGCTATGTTGCAATCGCTTCTGCTGTTGGCGGAATGGAAATAGAGGAGATAGCCACAAGAACCCCAGAAAAAGTCATAAAAATGCCAATAAATCAGCAACTAGGTCTTCGCACATTCCACACCAGATTAATCGCAAGAAAAATGGGTTACGCTGGCAACCAAATTTCTGAACTTGGAGGAATACTTGAGAGGCTATATTGTGCTGGCATGGATTATGACGCAGAATTAATCGAGATGAACCCGCTTGTAGAAACTTTTGATGGAAAATTTGTTGCAGCAGACGCTCGAATAATAATAGACGATAACGCTCTGTTTCGCCATCAAGAATATAAAAAGAGGCTCCTAGAAGGTGAAAGTGAACTCACCCCGCAAGAACTGGAAGCCGCAAAAAACGATTTAGCTTACGTAAAACTGGACGGAGACATAGGCGTCATAGGCAATGGAGCAGGTCTCGTCATGGCAACATTGGACACAATCCAACATTACCATGGAAAACCGGCAAATTTCCTAGACATCGGCGGCGGAGCACCCTCAGAAAAAATAGTCACAGCCCTCAAAATAGTGCTCTCAGACCCAAATGTTAAGGCACTATTCATAAACATTTTAGGCGGAATCACCCGCTGCGATGAAGTTGCCCGCGGAATTCTAGAGGCAAAAGAAAAAGTTGGAGTAACAAAACCTATGGTAATTAGACTTGTAGGAACAAATGAGGAAGAAGGAAAACGAATACTGACAGAAGCCGGAATCCACGTGCTAGAAAGCATGGAAGAAGCAGCACAACGAATTGTTGAAATCACTAGGCATGGAGACAAATAATTTGGGAATAATAATCGACAAAAACACTCGCGCAATTGTTCAAGGCATAACAGGAACCCAAGGAAGCTTTCACACAAAGCTTATGCTGGAATATGGAACAAAAATCGTTGCAGGGACAACGCCCGGAAAGGGAGGAACACAGATTCATAGTGTTCCCATCTACGACACGGTTGAGGAAGCCATAGAAAAGCACTCTGCAAATGCTTCAATAATTTTTGTTCCAGCCCCATTCGCTGCGGATGCAGCCCTAGAAAGCTTGGAAAATGGAATAAAAACAATTGTAATAATAACGGAGCACATACCAATAAAAGACGCAATCAACGTAATGAAATGCGCAAAACAAACACGTGCAATCATAATCGGACCAAACACTCCAGGCATAATAACTCCCGGAGAAAGCAAGCTCGGAATAATGCCAGCCCACATTTTCAAAAGTGGCAACATAGGCATGATTTCAAGAAGCGGAACACTAACATACGAAATAGCAGCGGGTTTAAGTAAAAAAAACTTGGGACAATCTACATGTCTCGGCCTTGGAGGAGACCCAATAACAGGCTTAAACTTTATAGACGCGCTAAAAATTTTTGAAAAGGATCCGCAGACGAAAGCAGTTGCTCTGATTGGAGAAATCGGCGGCAACCTCGAAGAGTTGACAGCAGAATACATTGTAAAAGAGAAGTATCCAAAACCAGTCATCGCCTTTATAGCTGGACGTTCTGCTCCACCTGGAAAACGTATGGGACACGCTGGTGCAATAGTAATGGGTAAATCAGGAACAGCTGAAAGCAAGATCGAAGCCTTTGAAAGCGCTGGCGTGAAAGTGGCCGAAAAACCAAGCGAAGTAGCCGAATTTTTGAGAAAACTTGCTTAAATCCTAATTAGGTTTCCAATCAGTGGCAAAAAGTATATTTGACACTGGATTATCTCAGTTTTAGCCACAAAACACAGAGGGGCTTAACAAATGCCAATAATGGATCCGCTCAAAAAAACCATAGCACAAAAACACAGACTATACATGAAAATCTGTCGAGAATGCGGTGCAAGAAACGCCGCAACTGCTATTAAATGCAGAAAATGCCGAAGCAAAAACCTACGCTGGAAGAAAAGAGAACTTGTAAAGTAACACCCTCTCAGTTATTTTCTCATCAAAGTACTGCTAATAAAGTTTCAATGTTGAAACTCGTACTTGCACAACCGTTCTTTATTAGAGGGATGGCTTGGCCAGCTATGCCCATGCTGTTTAATATTTCTCCGCTCATCCGTATTTCTTCGCCACAGGCAACTCCGACCACACCTTCATAGCCTTTAGCCTTCAAAATTTTTGAAACGCATGAACTACCGGGCAATATGTAAACGTCGTAGCCCTTTTTCTCGGCAAGTGTCACTGCTCTATTAATTAGACAGTCAGGAGAGCAATGTCCACAAATATAGGATGGAATATTGGAGTCAAAAATTGCCTTGCAACGATTATCCATATATTTTCTAGAACAGTGCGGCAGAAAAATCGCCCTTTTTCTTGTACGCACAAATTTATCTCTTTCTAAGAGATTTCGTGCTTGCATGTCAATAAGGTCTTCAAGTAGAAGCACAGCATCAGATAAGTTGAGACCCGTTGCTTCTTGAATCCTAAATTTCTTTATCATTTGCTGCGTTTTTCTGCCAATTTTTTTATGTACATCCTTTTGGTAACCAACCTTGGTAATTTCAGTGAAGAAGAAACGCGGAATCCTTGAAAGGTCAAATGTGAATTTGTATGGCATAGCTTATATAACAGTTAGACAAACCTTTAAAATTAACTGTTGCAGCAATCTCTAGAACCAGAGAAGGACCGAAAGCTGAGGGGTTAGAGTTGGGCCTGTTAGGGAGATTCAGAAGAAAAGAAAAAAAGAAAGTAGCTGAAGAAACTGCGAAAGTAATTACAGATCTTGCACAGATTTGTGAAGATGACAAGGAAACATATGAAGCATTAGTCGATACGATGTTTCTTGATCCGAGGAAAATTAAAACTTCAATGAAAGATGCTGTTGAAAATGCTAAAAAATTTGAAAAAGCAAAGGAGTTCAGACAAGCTAGACTGTGGTATGAAATCGCCGGGGGCTTGGCGATTTATGAAGGGAACGTAAAAAAAGTTGTGGAACTCTTCAGCGAATGTGAGAGAAATGCACCGGGTAAAAAGTATTTGATTCTGAAGAACCCAGAGAAAGCTGTGGCTAAGGCGCAGGAATATTATGCGAAATATTTGAAGGACTAATTTCTAAGTGTAGATGAAAAATATTATTGTTATTTTTCCATTTCTTCGGTATAGCCCAAAAGGTCGCGTAGGGATTTTACTTCTTCGCGTAGCATGGTTACTTCGCTTTCAAGGGCGTTGACTTTTGATTCGGCGAATTTTCTTAGTTTTTCAATTTCGATCATCAAATTTGAACGTTCCGTCTCTAGAGTTTTTATTTTTTCGCGAAGGTTTTTCAGAGTCTGCATTAGTTCTCCCCTTATGCCATTAATTCTGGCGACCATGTTTTTAATGCTTGCTGTTTCTTCAGGTTTGGTTTCAAGTTCTAAAGTGGTTCTGAACTTGGTTTTGCAGTTTTGGCATTCAAATATTCCCATGATAAGTTTGGGTTCTTCGCCTTTTTTTTGTGGTTTTCTATAGGGAATTTGCCAGGTCTTGACTGGGGTGGTTACTTCGGCTCTGCATTTGGGGCAATTGACCAAATTGTAGGCCTCTTTGATGATTAGTAAAGTGTTTGGAGGCTAAAATGTGTTTTGTAATGGAGTGTGTGGCGGGTTTTGGGGTGTGTTGCTGTTGTAAAATGACGGTTAGGATGTTAGAAAAAAGGGAGGGATGTCGCTAGACAGTTATATTGAATAGTAGTCGTTCGACAAGTTCTTTGTAGCGGTTTCTGATGGTGACTTCGGTGACTTGTGCTATTTCGGCTATTTCTCTTTGTGTTTTTCTTTCGCCAGTCAACACTGAAGCTATATAACTTGCTGCTGCTGCAATGCCTGTTGGGCCGCGGCCAGATGTGAGTTTGAGTTCTTTTGCCGCTGCCAAGATTTTGTGGGCGATTTCTTCGACTTTTCCTTGCATTGTTAGCTGATTTGAAAACTTTGTAATGTATTGGCTTGGTTTAAGGGGTGGAATAGAGTAGTCAAGCTCCTTGATTAGGAAACGGTAGCTGCGACCGACTTCTTTTTTGTTTACGGTGGATGCTTGGGCTATTTCTTCTAATGTTCTGGCTAGTCCGCATTGTCTGCATGCTAGGTAGATTGCTGCTGCAGTCACGCCTTGAATTGATCTTCCGCGGATTAGGCGTTCTTTTACGGCTTTTCGGTAGATTACTGAGGCTGTTTCGAGGATGTTTTTTGGGAGGTTTAAGTTGTTGGCGATTTTGGTGATTTCTGATAATGCAAAGGCGAGGTTGCGTTCTGTTGCGTCTGAGACTCTTATTCTGCGTTGCCATTTTCTGAGGCGGTAGACTTGTGCTTTTTGTCCTGGTGACAGGGTTTTTCCATAAATGTCGCGGTCATGCCAGTCAATCATTGTTGATAAGCCTTTATCGTGAATTGTGTAGGTTAATGGTGCGCCGACTCTTGTGCGTTTTGCTCTTTGTTCATCGTCGAAGGCTCTCCATTCTGGTCCTCTGTCAGCTATTTTTGTGACTACGACGAAGCCGCAGTCCATGCAGACTATTTCGGCGCATTCATAATCGCGCATAAGTCTTGTGCTGCCGCATTCTGGGCAGCATTGAACTTTTACGGGTTCGGCATGTTGTGTTGGTAATGCAGGGTCTGTTTCTTCACGCCCTTCCTCATTATCGTTCATTTAATGCTTTCTCCTTTCTCCTCTTGAGGGGAGTGTGTACAGCATTTTATTCGTCAATTTTTCAGGTTCTTGGGTTGTGGGTTTTATTGCTACATAGGGTGCGGAGACTGGACCGAATAGATCAAAAATTTTTCCAATAGCCGTTAAATTTTCATCAACAACTGTTTCGCCGATTTTTGGGAGGTTTTCGGTTTTTATTATGATGTTTCTACTTGGACTTATGTGGAGAACTCGGCCTAATCTCTGCAAAATTTTAGATTCCCCTCTTTAAAAGTGAGAATGGTTCAACGAAGCAGTTTATTTAAACCTTTCTACCAGAATATATGTGACATAGGCTTTTCATTCATTTTTCGGCCGAAATCTTCGCAAACAAACATTCATCTTCGGCTGTAGAGCCCTATAAGTTCACCTCTTGCAAGTATGTGGTCCTTCATTGCTTTCTCGACATCTTTCTTTCTCGAATTCGGGTTTAAATCCAGTTTTGTGTCTAATGCATAGACTTTGAAGAAGTATCTGTGTGTTCCAGATGGTGGACATGGCCCTCCATAGGAATGCTTTCGGAAATCGTTTAATCCTTCGGTTCCAGGAACTGAGTTCTCTTCTATCTTGTTTGTTGGCGGTATATTCCAGACAATCCAGTGGTCCCAAGTTCCCATAAGAGCGTCTGGGTCGTCAACTATGAGAACTAGACTTTTTGTTTCTTGAGGTATTCCTTTGATGTTTAATGTGGGATTCACATTGTCGCCGTCACAGGTGTACTTGGAAGGAATTAGCTTGTTATTTTCAAAAGCAGGACTTGCGATGGTTAATTCTTTCATACATCTCGCCTTTTTCAAACGTCAACGAAGAGACTCTATCTTGTAAATAAAATTTATGCATTGGCAAACACCACAAAAGACCAAAACAGCTAAGCACAATAGGATAGACTAAAAGTTCAATCTATATATAAGGGGGGTCTAATCACCGCAGAGAAAACCAGCACCACAATCCAACAACTTACAATTCCAAAAGTAGAAACATTCATAAACAAGAAATGTCGATAACACTGTGCACTTAAAAAGGGTGAAGGCACATGTCAAAACCATTCTACGTAAAATTCCAAGTCTCAAAAGAAATCGCAGACGCCGCCTATGAAGCCCTCCAAATAGCCTCAAAAACAGGCGCAGTCAGAAAAGGCACAAACGAAACAACAAAAGCCATAGAAAGAGCCAACGCAAAACTCGTAATAATAGCCGAAGATGTCGACCCACCAGAAGTCGTAGCACACCTACCACTCCTATGCGAAGAAAGAAAAATCCCATACGTATTCGTCCCCAGCAAAGAGAAGATCGGCAACGCAATAGGCATAGACGTCCCCGCAGCATCCGCATGCATAGTTAAAGAAGGAGACGCAACAGGACTAATCAAAGAAATAGCCACAAGAATCGAGCAGATGAAAAGAGGAACAATGTAATGAGCAGAGAAGAAAAACCAACCGTAGAACAAGAGCTTATTCCAGCAGAAGTAATTCAAGTCATCGGACGCACCAGCGTAACCGGCGAAATCGCACAAGTCAGAGTACGCATCTTAGAAGGAAAAGATAAAGGGCGCATCATAACACGTAACGTTAAAGGACCAGTAAGAATCCAAGACATCTTATTGCTCAGGGAGACAGAAAGGGAAGCAAAGAAAATTACTAGAAGATAACCTAAAATCAAAAACAATTAGAGGAATCACTTTTGCCTAGACCTAGAAAATGTTCATTTTGCGGCAACAATTTCTCAGCTGGCACGGGCATGATGTTCGTGAAAAATGATGGATCGATTTTATGGTTCTGTTCAAGCAAATGCAGAAAAAGCTCCTTAGAATTTAAAAGAGACGCACGGAAACTTAAATGGACAACATATTTTGGTAAAGAAGAGAAAGGAAGAGCTTAACAATTTTATGTTTGTCTTTTAGCTTCTTTCTTATTTTCAACCATTTTTTCCCATATAGGCTTATTGTGAATGCATCCTATGTCTGGTGCGTTTACGTCTCCATTGAAGTAGCTGTAGGCTCTTGCTCGGCACCCTCCACATATGTATTTGTCTGGGCAGCTTCCGCAACCCACTCTTTTTCCATTCACTACGTAATCCTTCAAGCTTTCTCTAATGCGAAGTTTCCAAAGAAGCGGATGGGCATCCCATATTTCTTCAAAACTGTCTTTCAGTACGTTGCCGAGAACCATATCCTTACCTGTGGGGAAGAAGACACATGGTTTTATGTCCCCGTTGGGTTCGAGGCAACAGTATAATCGTCCGGCTCCACATCCACCTAAAAAGTTTGCAACACTTTCTACGCCTTTCTTTGCTGCATAATGCGCTTCAACCATGAATTTTTCACCATGTTTCCGTGAAAGTTCTTTGGTTACGCTTGCATATTGGGGGCATGTGCTGAAAAACCTGTCAACTTTCACATTTGACTTCCCATATTTCAGTTCTTCTTCCTTTGCCTGCAAATATAACCCGATTATCTCTTTTCCAATAGCTTCGAGTACATGGAGTCTCTCATCTGGTGTTAAGTCTAATTCAACATATGCCTTCGCTCTCCCTGTTGGAATGTAATTAAAGTGCATGAACCTCGCGTCTAATTGTTTCGAAAATTCTATTAGCTTATTGAGTTCCGAAAGATTATCTCTATGTAAGACAGTTGCGATACAAGTGTCTACGCCTTCTTCTATGCAGTTTTTGACGCCTTCCATTGTTCTCTCAAATGCCCCTAGCACGCCTCTAAACTCGTCATGTATTCCTGGCGTTGCTCCATCAATGCTTATTTCCACATAGTCAACCCCAGCATCTTTGATTCTTTTTGCATTATCTTTTGTGATGAGCGTCCCATTGGAAGCTATGCTTACGTAACCTATGCGTTTTTTGGCGTAAGCTGCAAGTTCAAAGAAATCTCTTCTCGCTAATGGTTCGCCTCCGCTGAAAGAGAGAGCAGGCAATCCTATGCCAGTTATTTTTGAAAGGATATCTAACGCTTGTTTTGCTTCATCCGTGGATAATTCATGGCGT
Source organism: uncultured Candidatus Bathyarchaeia archaeon (assembly GCA_964558305.1). GTDB lineage: Archaea > Thermoproteota > Bathyarchaeia > Bathyarchaeales > Bathycorpusculaceae > CAZLCE01. The sequence continues at coordinate 14,337 of CAZLCE010000019.1, read as the reverse complement.
TGCTTGCCGCCAGCATTCTCATAGCAGTGCTTGCATCTCAAATTGCATTGGTAAGTAAAGTTCCAAACAATTTCAAAAGGTCCGGCGGGCGTAAATGGTACGCGCACGCCGTATTTTTCTATACCTTTCATCATCAAGCCAAAGCCTCTAAGCCAAGCTTCACCGTATTGCTCGTTCAGAAATTGATTGTACATGAACTCTTTATTCACTCGCAGAAGGCGGCTTCCAAGTTCATAGAAAGGTCTGGCTATTTTACTGCTTATACGTTGACACACCGGACATAGGGAAATTGGCTCACCTAAAAAGTCCTTTAAAGAATTTAAAAGTAAGCTGCCATCCGTTAAACATTCTTTGTCAAAACGGCTGATTACAGATCTAAGTAAAGGGTTGACAGCAACTGAAAACAAAGCATTTTCGAGCGTGTCAACGTGCATGCTAAATCACTTTTACAATTTATGCATGCGAAATATTAGTTATTATAACTTTTTCTCTCTCCTAAAATGTTGATTTACGTTTATGTATCGTTTTTCGATATGTGTCAATCATTGAAAGAACTGATTTATTAAGATAAGCGAAACTATCTTAAGAGGGAGCCAAATGGGTATAAGAAACAAGAAGACACAAAAAAAGGTTGATTTGCTCGAAATGTCGGATTCTGAAAAAGTCAAGCTAATTAAAGCAGTCAAGGAGAGCCTGCGACAGAAAGTTGTGGAAGCAAAGCTATGGCAATCTTTTGTTGAAGCTGAAAAATTGACTATAAATGGACAAGCAATCAACTGTAAGGGCATTGATCTCAAAGGGTTTTCAATTAGCGAGTTGATGAAAACCATCTAAAGCGTTTATTCTCCCTATTTTGTTGCATCCCCATTATTTTCTTTCAAATAAAAACAATATCAAAATAATCTTGGTAGCGGGGAGTCGATTTGAACGACCGATCTCTGGGTTATGAGCCCAGCGGGTTAATCCTGGCTACCCCACCCCGCTACTTTTATGCTGAATGTAGGCTTTCTTAAATCTTTTTAGTAGAAACTACTATTTCAATATTGACAATCTTTTCTTCAGGATGGCGGCAAAAACATTTTAGTTTCACGCCACTATCTGTAGGTTTAGTGTTAAGCATAATGGATAAACCGTATTTGCGTCAAATGTTCAATCCAGTTCTTGAAAATCCGATTTTTGTGCAGGGACTCCCAGGTTTTGGTAATATTGGCAAGATTGCGGCTCATCTTTTGATAAAGTTTTGTGGAGCAAAACCTTATGCGGAGTTGTATTCGCCTTCTTTTCCAGATTATGTTTCAGTTAATTCAAAGGGAATTTGCCATTTGCCACATTATGAGTTTTATGCTGCACCTATGGAGAAAAACGATTTTATAATAATGACTGGAGAAACGCAACCCTCTTTTGATGATGTTATTGCGCACTATGCGATTTGCAGTGAGGTGCTTGATTTTGTTGTGAAATGTGGCTGTAGTATGATCGTAACCATTGGTGGAGTGCCTCTCACGGAGGAGAAAACGCAAGTGTATGTGGCTGCCACTTCACCTAGGCTTGCCATGGAGTTTATGGAAAAAGGCGCGGTAATATATAGTAAGGGCAGAATTGCGGGAGGCACTGGCTTGATGTTGGGACTTGCAAAAGAACGTAACTTGGAGGGCGTTTGCCTGTTAGGTGCGACAACGGGTTTTAGAGCAGACCGAGGCGCAGGTTTTTCTGTCTTCAAGTTTCTAATGAAAACGCTGGGCAACGAGGTAAAGGAAGGGTTATAAGAGAAAACGCTGATTTTAAGTCATTAATGGAAAGTGAATACATGAGCGAGGAAAAGCAAAAGAACAAAGGCGGAACCTCTACTAGGTTGGATCTAAATTCCAAGTTTTGGAAGACTTTTTTGGTGGTGTTTTCGGCTTTCTTAACTTTTGCTGGACCGACTTACGTAATCTATGTGCTGTTAAATGTTCTTAAGGTAGACTATGCTATTTCAATGGTGTTTGGATTTGCCCTTTTTGTAGTTGGTTTAGGGCTCATGTGGTATCTGATTAAGCAGAAGGTTATTTCCTGAGCAAAAGTTGGGTTTGTGCCTCAGATACCCCAGGGTGCATCATTTTTTCAGCAAATGAAATTCTTCATCGGCAACTATAAAATGCTGAGAGAGTGTTAAAAATTATTCGGTTAGTGTAGACTTGAGGATGAGGCATAAAAAAAGAGAAAAACTTGTTCGATTTTTACTGTGAATGTGGTGCTCACAAGGAATAAAGCATATAAGATATGCTGAAAGATATAACAGCTATGCAAGAGGATAAAGAGAAAAAGCTCGAAGAAATGATAAAGAAAAACAGCGAATCAGCCAAAAGAACAACAATCATATTGGAGAAAGAAGAACGCGAATTTATTGACTCCTTGATTCGAGAAGGAAAAGAACCAGGCATCAAACCTCTCATCTCCAAAATGCTTGACGTTTACCGAAGCATGATGGTTTATGATTGGCGTTTTCCCGGAGAGTATTACTGTGGCATAAGTCGCATAGCCTTCGTGAATGTGGAACTACTCAACATACTTATTCAGTGCATCTCAAAAGAAGAATGGCGTGACATTGGAAGAAAAATGGGTGAAGCTACAAGAGTTTCTATAGAAACAACGCTTGACATTCAAGCAACAAACCGCGAAAAATGGCCAGAAGTTTTCAAACGCCTAAGAGTGCAGGGATTTGGGGACTTTTATGTAAAGGACAAGTACATTCTCATAAAAGCTCCGTTTATTAGCGAATCCAACATTTGGGCTGGCTTTTTAGAAGGTTTACTCAATATAGAATTAGATGTGAAAACTTCTGCGCCACCATTTGTTTTTGAAATTAAAGAAAAACTTGAGTCCACGGCAAAATAACAAAGTAGCATATTAAAAAGGAAAGATTTACACGAAAGATTAAGCTTAAAAGGCTAAAAGGAGAAAGTCAAATGTCAATGCATGAAGCAATGCTCTACCAAAAATTGGAAAATAAAAAGGTTAAATGCAATTTATGTGCAAGAAGATGCCTCATAAATGATGGTGGAACAGGTTTCTGTCTTGTCCGAAAAAACGAAGGTGGAACGCTTTTTTCACTTGTTTATGCCAAGGCGATATCCGCATGCATAGACCCCGTAGAGAAGAAACCGCTCTCGCATTTCAATCCAGGAGCATTGGTAATGTCCATCGCCACAGTTGGCTGTAACTTCCGTTGCAAATTTTGCGACAATTGGATGATTAGTCAAGAGAAGAAAATAGCTGGTAAGCATTTCCCCCCGGAAGATGTTGTCAAAGCCACAAGAGATAACGCCTGTCAAGGCATAAGCTACACATACACTGAGCCGACAATATTTTTTGAATACGCTTATGACACGGCTAAACTTGCTCGTCAAGTAGGATTTTTCAACACTTTCGTGACAAATGGTTACATGACGCCAGAAGCAGTGAAAACCATAGCGCCTTATCTAGATGCGGCAACTGTGGACTTTAAAGGTGGTGCAGATCCAGAGTTCTACAAAACTTTTTCGTCAGTTCCGTCTGTTGAGCCGATTTATGAGGCCTTAAAGGAAATGAAAAGAAACGACATTCACATAGAAATCACGAATTTAGTTGTGCCCAAAATGGGAGATTCAATTGAGAGAGTGAAGGAACTTGCATCTTGGATAAAGAATGCACTTGGCAAAGACACGCCTTTTCATCTACTGCGCTTCCATCCAGATTATCAATTGACGACGATTCCGTCCACGCCAATTGAAACTTTAGAGAAAGCATACATTGCAGCAAAAGATGCTGGAATAAACTATGTTTACATTGGGAACGTGCTTGGACACCCCAGTGAAAGCACTTATTGTCCCAACTGCAATGAGCTTTTGATTAAGCGCTTCAGCTTTGAAATTACACGATGGAATTTAACCAAGGACATGCGATGCCCAGTGTGCAGGCAGGAAATCCCGATAAAGGGTAAATTACATGCAAGTGGATATGCTTATCCATATGCCTTGTTTTGAATAGGCATTTCTGGTTTAGATAAATACTGATTCGCTGTTCTCTTTAGTGACTAGCCCCTCCCTTATATATAGATAGGGGACTTTTGTTTCAATTTTTGTGTGGGCTTTTGGGTTTTAGGTGTATGGCGGCAAAAGTGCTAAATCGGTGCTGGTCTGTATGGTTTGTTTCTTATTGGAGGAGTTGCGGTGAGTTTGAAATTGAAGATGGCGTTGGCTTTTTTGGCAGTTTATCTCATTTGGGGTTCGACGTATTTGGCTATACGGTTTGTGATTGAGTCTTTACCGCCTTTTTTCATGGCTGGAACACGGTTTGTTGCCGCAGGGTTTGTTCTGTATTTTTTGGCTAGAGTGCGCGGCGCGTCTAGAGAGGCAAAGAATGATTGGGTTAGGGCTTTTGTTATTGGTGGTTTGATGTTGCTAGGTGGGCACGGCGCCGTTGTTTGGGCTGAACAATGGGTACCCTCAGGTTTGGCTTCCCTGCTGGTTGCCACTGTTCCGTTGTGGATGGTGTTTCTAGATTGGTTTTCTGGTGGCGCTAAGCCTAGTGTTAGGATTGCCGTTGGAGTGTTTTTGGGTTTTGCTGGCGTAGTTTTCTTGGTTGGTGGTGTAGAAAGTTTAGGCGCTAGTAATGTTGATTTTATTGGCGTAGGTGTGGTTGTGTTTGGGGCTTTTCTTTGGGCTAATGGTTCGCTCTATTCGCGTTCTGCAAGACTTCCGTCTTCGCAATTGTTGGCAACTGCCATGGAGATGATCGCAGGTGGATTATTATTGCTCACAGCAAGCTTGGTTGCAGGAGAATGGACGAAGATAAAGCTGGATCAGGTGTCTTTTCGTTCAATGTTTTCTTGGGTTTATCTCGTCATTTTTGGTTCTCTTGTTGCGTTTACTTGTTACATTTGGCTGTTGAAGATGACTACGCCAGCGCGGGTTTCAACCTATGCTTATGTAAACCCTATAGTGGCAATGTTTCTCGGCTGGGCATTGGCCAACGAGCCTATTACAATTAGGAATGTGCTGGCCACTGTAGTCATCCTCACCTCAGTGATAATAACAACATATCAAACGCAAAAAGAGAGCAGCAAGGAAACAGGGAACATGAAATAGGAATAGCTTCTATTTTGCTTCAGCCTCGAAGGCTTTTAGCAGTACGTCTATGTCTTTTCCTATATTATCGCCTGAATAACCGCCTTCCAAGACAAAAAATGTAGGTTTCTTCAACGCAGCAATCCTTTTTCCTATCACTCTGTAGCCTTTTTCAGTCAAGCCAAGTGAAGCCAAATCCCCCATATGAGCGTCAAAACCAGCAGAAACCGCCACAACTTCAAATTTGCTCACATCCACTTTTCTTAAGGCTTCATCAAGAGTTTTCAAATACGCTTCATCGCCACAGTCAGCCCATAACGGAAAATTTAGAATATTAGACTCAGAAGTGCCACCCGTGCCAGGATAATGCGGATGCCGATGGAGAGAAACATACATCACCTTATCGTCCCTCTCAAAAACCTCTTGCGTCCCATTTCCATGATGCCCGTCAATGTCCAAAATCAAAGTTGGCTTGTCTAGATGTTTTACTGCTATTGCAATGTTGTTTAGGTAACAGAACCCTCTCGTATACGCTCCCAAGGCTGCACCATGTCTTCCTGCATGGTGACCAGGGGGCCTCATAATGGAGAATCCGTTAACCTTAGCTGCCAAGATTGCTCCTCCAGCCGCAAGTCTTGCATACTCGTAAATGTTTTCGTACGCTGGAGTGTCAACATCCTCTACAAGGCCCTTCTCAAGATTCCAAACATATTCCTCATCATGAACTTTCAGCAAATCATCTTCTGAGGCTGGTCCAGGCGCCAAGAACTTGTATCCTTTCTCCTTCAGAATTTCATAAGCCCTTCTAACTCTTTCAGAACTTTCTATATGCCAAGAACCATAACCCAAGCATTTTTCTGAAAAAATTATCTTTGTTTTCATAATCTTATGCGTCCATACATGGATAGAACAATAATTCGCAAATTAAAATATAACTTCATCTCTTAAAGGTTTAGGGACTTTGAAAAAAGATGGAGAATACGCTGGTGGCTTCAGAAAATCCGTTCGCCATGTTCTGCATTGAATGCGAAAACGTTCTAAAAAGTGCCCTCAAAAAAGCTTTTCCCAAATTACAAGTTGCAGATCTAGCGCTGGAAAAGCCGCCAACTCCAGAGTTCGGTCAATTAGCTTCCTCACTATGTTTTGAACTTGCCAAACAGCTAAGCAAGAAACCTCTCGCTCTTGCTGAACGTTTAGTCAAAGCCATGGATAAGTCAAAATTCTCTCTGATCGAACGTGTGGTTCCTGCTGGAGGAGGCTACATAAACTTTCACGTGAATTTCGCCAAGTTTTCAGCCTTAACCATCGAATCCGCTAGGAAAATGGATACTGAATATGGCTTTGTTAAGACTGAAAAACCTTTGAAAATCATTGTTGAACACACGAGTGTAAACCCGCTTCATCCCATACACGTTGGACAAGCTCGAAATCCAATGCTTGGTGACGCTCTTGCTCGCATACTCAAATCCAGAGGAAACACGGTTTTTCGGCATTACTACATTGATGATGTTGGCCGTCAATCATCAGTGATTGCATACGGGTATGCCAAACTGGAAAAACTGCGGCCAGAAGGAAAACCTGACAATTTTGTCGGCAAAATCTATACAATAACAAGCTGTTTAGTCGAAATTAATCGTTTGAAAAGAGAACTTGAACGCGCAAAGACATTTGCGGCAGACGAAGAGATTGCGAAAATTACTAGGGAATTGGATGATTGGGTGTCTGTGGCTGCTGAGCTCGAAGAAAGGTTTCCTGAGCTTTTTGAAAAACTTGTAGAGAAAATAGGCAAGGATGCGAACTCTGAAGACGAGATTAACAAGTTAAACCAAGCCTATGAGGAAGGAGACCCGAAGGCTAAGAGTCTCATAAGAGAAGTCAGCGAATTATGCTTGCAAGGTTTTAGAGAGACACTGAACCGTGCAGAAGTTTTCTATGATTCATGGGACTGGGAAAGCGATTTCGTATGGAGCAACCAAGTTGCCGAAGCCCTTCAAAAATTGAAAGCAACACCATACGTTTTCACCTTGGACGGAGTTCTGGAATTTGACGCTGAAAAAGTGATTAAGAAGCTCGACTTAAAAAAGAAACTCGACTTAAGGGAAGATTATGAAGTTCCACCGTTGACGCTTGTGCGTGCAGACGGAACAACACTTTATACAACACGTGATATCGCTTATACGTTGTGGAAATTTGAAAAAGCAGAGAAGCTTATCAATGTTATTGGGATGGAGCAGACATTAGCGCAATTGCAATTGAAAATAGCCTTGCACGCTTTGGGTCACAGTAAATACGCGGACAATTTTGTTCACTTCGCTTACAACCTTGTAACTATGCCCGGCTACAAAATGTCAAGTCGAAGAGGACGGTACATAACATTTGACGAAGTTATGAACGAAGCAGTAAAACGCGCATACGAAGAGGTTTCGAAACGTTCTCCGCAACTGTCAGAAGAGGAAAAACAGAAAATTGCAAACTTCGTTGGCATAGGCGCAGTACGATATGCGCTTGTAGAGGTTGATCCTTCAAAACCAGTCGTGTTCACATGGGACAGAGTGCTGAATTTCGAAAAGAACAGCGCACCTTACATTCAGTATACGCATGCAAGAGCATGCAGCATCTTGCGAAAAGCCGCCAAAAAACCTGAAAAACCAGCCTACAAACTGTTAACCGAAAAACTTGAGCATGAAATAATCTTGGCGCTAGCCAGTTTCCCAGATATATTCATCGAAGCCGCAGAATTTCTTAAGCCTAACCTGATTGCTGACTTCGCAAACGCCGTGGCTGACAAATTCAATACATTCTATAATGCGTTGCCCGTGATAAAGGCTGAGCCTCAAGAACTAAGCGATGCAAGACTTGCTTTGACTGATGCCGTGAGAGTGGTTCTTAGAAACGCGCTCAATCTTATAGGCATAGTGGCGCCAGAAAGAATGTAAAAATTCTAAGGTGCTTCTCGGATTATTGCGACTGCTGTGCTTGTTCCTATGCGATTTGCGCCAGCTTCGATCATGGCTACTGCATCAGCATATGTCCTTATGCTCCCTGCCGCTTTAACACCCATGTCTTTGCCTACAATTCGCCGCATCAGCCTAACATCTTCAACAGTCGCTCCTTTGCCGAACAAACCAGTTGATGTTTTCACAAAATCTGCCCCAGCCTCTTTGACAAGTTTACATGCAATTACTTTCTCTTCCCTTGTTAAGTAAGCAGTTTCAATGATCACTTTAACAATTATATCTTTAGACAAGCGTTTAACGTCTAAAACAGCCGCTATATCCCTTTTTACAGCGTCGTAATCTCCAGATTTTAATGCACTCAAATCAATAACCATGTCCAATTCGCTGGCGCCGTCTTCTACGGCTTTAACGGCTTCTAACGCCTTTATCTCAGGTAGCGAAACGCCGAAAGGAAATCCTACAGTGGAACAAACCTTTACACGCGAGCCTTCCAAGATTTTTGCTGCAAACTTTACGTAAACTGGGTTCACAACCGCGCATTCAAAACCGTATTGAACGGCTTCCCTGCACAAAGTTTCAATTTCGCCTTTAGTGGCTGTGGGTTTAACATTTGTAGAATCTATCATTTTGGCTAATTCTTTCTTTGAAATCGGCATTTTCCCAATTCCTTTAGCCTTTAGAGTAGAACCCCATGTTTTTATCGATTTCTGCTGACGGCTGTCCTTATTCAGTTACATCGATGGATTTCCTAATTCTTTCTGTAAGTAACTCGGGCTCCTCTAAGGCTTCTCCATCCCACAGCAAATATGGAAGCGCCCAAGCATCCGTAAAGCTTAAGGCTTGTATTCCAGTTCTGCTAATCATCCTCAAATTTACATTGAAATATTCCAGTTGCTCATCCATCGGTCCTGACAGGAGGGTAATGTTAAAACTCACGTAACCTTCCTTATGATAGAATTGAAGGATTTTTGATAAGCCCTCTGCCAATCCAAGCCATTCATCATCAGTTAGCTCTAACAAGTTGGATTTGCCTCTGACTATCGCTTGAACCTCGTTTACTCCTCTCAAGGGTGCAAACGGAACAAGCCATTCTACACCATTCTTTTCAAACAAGTATCTTTCTCCTCCCTTTTCTTTGCGCCAAAGGTCTGACCAGTAGCTTGATTTGTTGTTTTCATAGTACGCTCTGCTTTTTTCGATCAGCAACTTCACTAAATAGAAAGGTCTGTCTCTGACTAATACTTGCATGTGGGGATGAAATATTGAGGAACCCGCCGGAGGCAAGTAATTGAAAACAAAAGCGGGAAAACGTATTGAAGGGTCAACCTCGCTAAGCCTTTTTAGATAGGCTAAGCCTCCTTTGAATCCGTCAAAAATCATTTTAGGCGTGAAATCCTTGAGCATCAAATAATGTTCTTTGGATAAAACTACTAGAATGCTTCTTTCTGCATGACCCATCAAATTAGGAATTACAACGGCGTCGCCGACAAAAATTCTCCCTTCTTTGAGGAAATCTGGCGTGAACATTGGCGTTTTAGTTTTTACACTTTCTGGACAGAAAGGACAATTCTCTCTTGTTTTCTCAACTAAAGATTGGAGCAATTCCTCGTCTGATATCAGAAATCTGCCTATGTAGTTTAGCATACCCTTTATGATTGTTGTGTTGCGTCCAGTCAACGGGTCAGCCCTATACTCAAAGGTTATGCTATCGTCTTGGAAACCTTTTAACGGATTCAAAATCTTGGCTTGTTTAATTGTCTTTTCAAATATTATAGGCATGAATATCACTCAGTCTTTTTCAATTATTTGAAAGATTACCCTAAGAACTTCCTAATCTAGTTACGAGTGCACTTACCATTATTGGTAGGATGACTGAAGCGTCGCCTTCAACCATTATGCGCTTTGCCTTTTCGCTTATTTTCCCCCATGAAACCGCTTCTCTAGGTCTTGCTCCAGAAAGACTGCCATCCCATTCCTCAGCCGTGCTCACATAAACAGCATAATCTAACCCATCTCTGAACTGATTCCACCATATAGTGTGATGCTTTGATATTCCGCCGCCGACAATTAATGCGCCTGTTTTCTTCGCTGAAAACACGATGTCATTAAGTTCTCCAGAATCCTTAAGCAAATCAAGCTTGAAATCATGATCCAGCGAAAAAAGCCAAGTTTGATAACCGACTGCGCCGTCCGTGATGCCTGGCACGTAAACAGGTATGTCGTTCTTTGCTGCCCAATAGAGGATTGAGCTTTCGTTGCACATGCGCTTTCCAATTTCCTTGCATAATTGGCTACTTGAAACGTTCTTTACTCCTTCTTCCCACAGGCTTTGCAGTAACGCTTGCATTTTCTGTTCGATTATTATGCCGTAACTTTCATTTGGAACCAGAACATTTCCCAAGCGGTTTATATTTAGTTTATGAAGTTTGGCGTCGTTCATAACAAATGAGCCCTTATAGTAGTTTTTCCAGCTTCTGGCGATGTCGTGGTCAAGGGTTCCACAAGTAGTAACAATAACATCAACGAGTTTTCGTTTCACTAGTTCTTTCAAAGCGCCCCTTGTTCCCGTAGCTACAAGGTTTCCAGTGAAAGAGAGAAACTTGACACATTTGCCATCCCTAATCATATTTTCCAAGATTCTTGCGCCTAAAGCCAACTTTCCCGCTGTGAAACCCCAAGCCTTTTCCATCTGCAAAACAAGCTCATCAACGCTCATGCTCTTAGAAAAAGTGTAATCTTCAACAACATCCTTCAGCTTCATGAGTTATCCTCCTTAATCATGACAAGTTATCAATGTCAGAATAAATAGATGTCGAAAAATGATGAGAGTCCTTATCTTAATCGACGAGGTATGCTATTATTTTTCCATACAAATCCTTGCTTCTTAGGTCTTCGTAACCTGCGTATATGCTTGGGTTATCGTTGACCTCGACTACCACATAGTCGCCATTGACTTCTTTTATGTCTACTCCGTAGAGTCCATGTCCAACAACTTCGCAAGCTTTCAATGCAACTTCCTTTAGTTGCGTTGGTGCATTCTCTCTTTTGAGTGAGATTGTGCGTCCCCAGATGAAGCTGGGTTTTCCTCTTCGCTTTGCACCGTGTTTCCATCTACCTTTTGGCACCATGTACTTGCAAACGTACAAAACTTCGCCATTTAGTACACCGACTCTCCAGTCGAAGGCTGTCGGCATAAACTTTTGCACTGCCAAAACATCGGATTTTCTGAAAAATCTCCTCGCTACATCGCGAAAACTTGTTTCACATGCTACTTTTTCCACGTACCTTGAGAAGCTTGTGTAAGGCGCCTTTACCACGACTGGTCTTCCGAAGGTTTTGAAAATTTCCAAAATTCGCTTGTGATGAAATTCGTCCTTGTTCAAGAAAATTGTTGGAATGTGAGGGACATCGTGTTTTTTGAAGAGAGCATACAAATGAATTTTGTTTCCGCAAATTTGTATAGATTTCGGATCGTCAACCACATTCAACCCATGTTCCCAAGCGGTCTTGGAAACTATGTACGCAGTGTAAAGCGGATCCGTTGTCGCTCTGATAAAAACAGCGTCGTACTTCGGAATTTCCAGAAGGTTGTCTCTGAACATGAAGCTAAAGTGGTGATTCATTTTTTCTGCTGCAACCTTGAAGTTCTGCAATGCCATGTCTTCTCTCGGATCTGAAAAATTGTATTTTTCAACAAAGCAGGCAATTCTAGCCAATGATGAATTCACCATTCTTAGAAAGTTTGGAAATTTCTTCTGAAATCATTTTCAAGTCGTCTGGGAGAAGTTCTTCCTTTTTTATTGGCTGTACTCCACACAAGTAAGCTTTCTCTTTTACGCGTTGAATGTGCAGTTTGCAAATTGGAATTTTGAAAACTTCGTAAACTCTTTTCGGAATTTCTGTCAAATCTTTCGTCTGTCCACATTTTCCGAAGATGGATTTCAATGAAATCATTTCACCCATGAGAGGTTGCACGCAAACATCAAACTTGTAATTCATGCCTAAACTTTTAACAGCCCTGTAAAGCGCGCTTTTGTTTTTTGCGGTTTTAAATCCATCATAAGAGAATGGGTTTACAGCGAAAACAACCACTGGAAAATTGAACGCAGAAATTATCTGCTTCACCGAATCCGTCACTAAATAAGGTAGGGTTGGAATTCCCGCTTTTGAAGCCTTAAGCAATAGTATGGGTGTCCTATTAGCATCGATTATGCTCTCGCTTGAGGGAATTACTGGGTTGCCAAGAATTTCTGCATGGAGAGATACGTAGTATCCTGTTTTTAGGTAGCGGTAATCGTTGTTGATGTTGAGAGTAAAATCTTTAATTGATGATTCGAGGAACGCTGATGGTTTCATAGTGGGCAAATCAGTCGTTAGGTCGATGTTTGAGACGACCAACACGCATGTAACACCAGATGATTGAATGCTCGGTATTGCAACAGTCGTATTTAAAATTAACTGTACATTTATATTCAAATTTCGAAGAACAACTATTATGAAAGAGGAACACTAATACGTACAAACCCCTCGCGGTTCTAGGTCCAGAACACGAATTTTCATTGGTTGACGAAGAATTGAAAGCCTTGCCTATCATGGACAAGGTTATAAAAGATTTTCGCGGCCGAATCGTCAATTTCGTGGAACAGCCCAACTTCACGTTTGGAAAAGAACTTCAGTTGCATGTCATGGAAATCAAACCTAACAAGCCTTTCGAGTCGCCTGAAAACTTCGACAAAACAATGCATGAAGCAGTTTTAACCCTTCTTGACTTTTTAGAAAGCAGATATAAAGCAAGGCTTTTGGGAACAGGTATGCATCCACTGTTAAGACTTGAAGAAACAGGCGTATGGCCGCATCGTCACAGGCAAATTTACGAGGCTTACAGCAAGGTCTTCAACCTTAAACGGCACGGATGGCTTAATATCCAAAGTTTTCAACTAAACCTTCCCTATTCCAAAGAAGAAAACGGCATTTTACTGCATAATTTGCTTGCACAAATCTGCGCTTACCTGCCTGCAGTTTCCGCTTCGTCGCCAGTTTATGAAGGAAAGCTTGGAGAAAACGTGGATAATAGGCTGTATTTTTATATGCTAAATCAAAAGGAAGTGCCATCCATAACTGGGGACATTATTCCAGAATACGTCTCTTCGTTTGGACAATATAGAAAAGAAATTATTGAAAAATATTCGTTAGATTTGGTTGCTGCAGGCGTGAAAGAACACCTTCTTCACAAGGATTGGGTTAACTCACGAGGGGTTATCTTTCGGTTTGACAGGAGGGCTGTTGAGATAAGGATTATGGATGAGCAAGAATGCGTCAAATCGGATGTTGCTTTAAGTTGTTTTATAAGAGCCGTGTTGAGAGGATTAATGCAAGGAGCAACTGAGCCTCTGCCCCACGAAATTTTAGTCAAGGACTTTAACTCAGTTCTTGCAAGCGGATTAAACGCAAAAGTTCTGCATCCACACGGATCAACTGCACGTCAAGTTTGCCAACACCTCTTCAAAATTGCATGGGAAAACGCAACCGAAGAAGAGAAGAAGTATCTTCCAATCATACAGAAGAGAATAGAACATGGGAATTTATCTGAAATCATCAAGGAAAGAGTTTTAAGAAAAGTTCAAAAAACAGATTTTAAAGAAGCGGTAATCAGCGTTTACTCAAAACTTATAAAGAATCTTGTGGATAATCAACCCTATTTCTAAAAATATTGTGGCGCGAATTTTCATGTATGTAAAAAGTGAAAGGCAGAGCAACTTCTTCAACGTTTGTAGCTCATGCAAGGGCCGTTGTTGCATAAACGCTAGACCTCCTTTAACCCTTAGGCGTAAGCAAATTATAGAGGCATATCTGCAAGAACAAAAAATTCCCATTAAAAACCCGTTTGTACAGGCATCTTACATTTTTCCAAAAGAAGATAAAACCGGAGGATATTGCGTCTTCTACGACAAAAACACAGGAAAATGTCAAGTTCACCCTATAAAACCAGAAACCTGCGTAGCGGGACCAATAACGTTTGACATAAACGTGAAAACCAAAAAAATCGAATGGTATCTGAAAACGGAAAAAATCTGTCTATTAGCTGGAGAATTGTATAAGAATAAGGATGCGCTACGAAAACATCTGGAATCAGCTAAAAAAGAAATATTGAAACTTGTTCGCGAACTTGATTCTGGAACATTAAAAACAATATTAAAGATAGAAGAACCAGAAACTTTTAAGATAGACGAAGACAACGTCGAAAATGCCGTCTTAAAAAAATTAACCAGCAATCTGTAAGATGGCGGGCCCGC
>CAZLCE010000018.1:0-26419 GCA_964558305.1 uncultured Candidatus Bathyarchaeia archaeon | reverse complement strand
TTACTCGAAGGCAAAGACGTTATTGGACAGGCACAGACCGGAACAGGCAAGACTGCGGCCTTCGGAATTCCGATGATTGAGCGCGTAAATCCAACAATAAATAGTGTTCAAGGCTTAGTTTTAGAGCCAACACGTGAACTCGCTGTACAAGTTGCAGAGCATGTCAGCCGACTCAGCAAGTACGTTATGGTGAAAGTCACACCGATTTACGGCGGAGAACCCATCCAAAAACAAATAAACACATTGAAAAATGGCGTCCACATCGTTGTCGGCACACCAGGCCGCACAATAGACCATCTAAAACGAGAAACACTAAATCTAGCATCAGCGAAAATTCTCGTTCTCGACGAAGCCGATAGAATGCTAGACATGGGATTCATAGACGACATAGAATACATAATCGCAAAGACTCCAGAAAACAGGCAAACAAGCCTCTTCTCGGCAACAATAGACCAACAAGTAATGCGCATATGCGACAGATACATGAAAAACCCAGAAAAGATACTCGTAAGCAAAGATGAAATAGCCCTTACACAAATGAATCAATATTATAAGGTCGTGAACCCAAAGGACAAATTTGAAATCTTGAGCACCATATTGGACGAAAATCACATAAACCGAGCCATAATATTCTGCAAAACGCGCGGAGAGACAAGCGTGCTAGCAGACAGGTTAAGGGCTCGAGGATATGACGCAAAACCTTTGCATGCTGGCTTCACTCAACCCCAACGAGACTTTGTCATAAACTCTTTCAGAAAAGGAAAACTAAAGCTGCTTGTTGCAACGGACGTTGCTGCTCGAGGTCTAGACATTGAAGGCATAACTCACATAATAAACTACGATGTGCCGCTGGATGCATTAGTCTATTTTCACAGAATCGGGCGAACAGCCAGAATGGGACGCGAGGGAACAGCCATAACGCTTGTGGGTTACGGAGAAATAACAGATTTCAACAACATAAGATCATTAACGAAAACTACGATAGAGGAATTGGAGTAGAATAATTCACGCGTTATACTCAATGTGGAAAGACCTTCTGGGAAATGTTCGGTTGTTCAACCGCATTTATAAGACAGATTGCACTTATAATTCAGTAGCGTTCTGCTGTTTTGAGGACGAGAAAGGGATTTGCGAAACAAAGTGTCTGTGGGCGAATATCTTGCGTTTCTTTCAATGAAATATGAAGTTGATCCTGACAAACTTTATTACGCATTAATCTCTGCGGGGGAAAATCAAGAGTCCACATGTGGTGACCTTTCAATCAAATTCCGCGATAAGCTGCAAGACAAGGTCGTTCTCTTAATAACAAAGGGTCCAAAAGTTGTTGCACAGTTTCCAATACCTAAAGAATTCCTTTTAGGACAAATTAATCCCATTAAAAATCTCAGCAAAACCGATTTGCTTCGTAGACATAAAATCAAGAAAAACGATGAACCCTATTTTCTTCGTATCATAGATTTGCGAACAGGAATGAAAAAAGTCAATGTTAAGGCTAGAGTACTAGAAATTGCAGGACCAATACTTGTCTTTACTAGGTTTGGAAACTACGCCAGTGTGGCTAATGCTTTGATCGCGGATGAAACTGGAACAATCAAACTTTGCTTATGGAACGATCAGATAAACTCTGTCTCTGTGGGAAACATCATCCAAATCAAGAATGCAAGCGTGTCCACGTTTCGAGGTGAAAGACAGTTGAGGATTGGAAAGAAAGGAATCCTCAACGAAGTGAAAGAAATGAATTACCATTAGAAAAAGGCGCAGAATCTGCAAATTGATAGACTTGGAGGGGTTCAAATTCTTATTTGGTATATTGGTACAAGGAATGAGAAGAATTTAGACGTTGGCGTAAAGCTAGCCCGTCCGATCAAGCTTCCCTTCAAGATCTTCACGCAATATTTACCGTAGACCATGAGGATGATCCGAAACTGCCGTTTACGAGGAATAGATTTAAAACGGTGTTGTTCATTATAAATGGGCGTGCAAGAAAAAGCGATTTTTGCATTAAATAGTACAAGGAGTTGAAATAGTCAATGTATGGAAAAGAGACGTATAAGGCAGTTTGTGCTGAATGCGGAAAGGAATGCGAAGTTCCCTTCAAGCCCGACGGAAGCAGACCGGTATACTGCCGAGAATGTTATTCTAAGCGAAGACCAACACGGAGATATTAGACTCACAAGTTAACATATATCCTTCGTTAATCGTTCTTTTTTTGCTTTCATCTTTTTCTGAATGCTCATATCAATAACAATAATAAGCAGAAGGCACACTTTAAACTCACTTATGTGGGGTTAAGAAGGAATTTTGCCTACTGATCCAGTTTGCGGCGCGATTCTAAATGAAAAATCTTCAAAGTTTAAGATTACCTATGAAGGAGAAACGTATTATTTTTGTAGCCTAACCTGCAAGAAGAGATTCAAAAGGCACCCAATGAAGTTTGTAAAATAGGCAAAGTCATCCATTATTTTACAAGTTTCATTGGTTTCCCACAGCAAACAAGAGTGCCTTTGCCAGCTTCCAAAACTTTCACTTTGTTCCCGCATATTTCACAGAGGTAAACTTCCTCTTTTTTAGTCGTTTTTCACCTCCCAAACACTATCTGAAGTTTCTGAGTTCTAAACTTAAGGCGTTAAAAATTCCAATATATGCTTGTTGACAAGATTCGGTTCTTCAAGTTGAACCCAATGACCAGAATTTCGAAGATATCTTATCGAATAGAAGGCGTCAACAAGCTCTTCTGTGCCAACTATCAAATCCTTGGAAAGAGCCACATCTTGTTCTCCCCAAATTACTAACGTAGGTGACTTGATTTTTGGAAAAGCTATTGTTCTGTCAGAAAACAATATTGTAGGATTCGAGTTTGCCCTATAGTAATTTATTGCCGCTGTTAAAGCCCCAGGTTTTGACCATGCCTCGACATAAGACTTCAAGTCTTCTTCGGCGAGGACATCGTTTCTAGTGAAAGAAAGTCGAAGCATATTCTTGAGAAAGAAATAGTCGTTTTTACTCAAAACCTGTTCTGGAATGTCTGCTATTTGAAAGAAGAAAACATACCAACTTTTTTGCAGTTGTCTAAATGAATTTTTAGTTCTAGTAGCGTAGGCGTGAGGATGAGGTGCGTTCAAGATCACGAGTTTTTCTGTAGTTTCTGGATTAAAAGCAGCAAGAGACCAGGCTATGATACCACCCCAATCGTGTCCAACTATTATCGCTTGTTTCTCGCCTAATGCGTTAACAAGTCCACGAATATCCTCTACAAGAAGATCTAAGCTGTATTTGTCAACGCCTTCGGGCTTATCAGTTTCGTTGTAACCTCGCAGGTCTGGGGCCACCACACGAAAATATTTATCTAATTCTGGAATTTGAAATTTCCACACATACCAAAAATCAGGAAACCCGTGGAGAAGGAGCAATAATCTTCCTTTTCCTTGAGTCACGTAGTGCATTCGAATTCCATTAACGTTAACAAAAGCGTGTTTCCATTCTTCTTTCATCTAAATGCCCTCTGACTGTAATGCATAAACGTGTTTATTCTTCGATTCTCAATTTCTTCTCGATCTCTTTAAGGATTACGCAATTTTTTACTACTGCAGTCGTCAAGTCTTATATCCTTTTATATAACTATCCTTGCGAATGTAAACTTTGCAGAGTGGTGACAAGACAGATTGCTTAAGGATTCTAACAGAGTCGGTTTGATAAAGTCTTCGGCAATTCGAAGAATGCTTGACCTCTCGGCAGGAATGGAGAATGTTGTTCACCTGGAGCAAGGCGAGCCAGACTTCACAACGCCAAGGCATATTTTGAATGCAGCCGTGGAGGCTATTAAAAAAGGATTCACGCATTATACAGAAATTGATGGGACGTTGGAACTGCGGCAAGCCATTGCTGAGAAGCTTGAGAAGGAGAATGGTATTGATGTTGATCCGCAGACTGAGGTAACAGTAACCTCTGGTACTCAGGAGGCTATGTTGATTGCAGCATTGGGTTTTCTGAACCCAGGTGACGAGGCTTTGATTCTTGATCCATATTATCCTGCGTGTTTTGAAGATACACTGTTGGCAGAAGCTGTACCTGTTACTGTTTCTCTTGACGAAAGAGAGAATTACAGAATAGAAATGGGAGTTTTGGAAGAGAAAGTAACGAAGAGGACTAAGTTGATTTGGATGTGTAATCCGTCTAATCCGACAGGGCACGTGTTCGCAAAGGCTGATCTCGAAATCATAGCTGAGTTGGCGCAGAGACATAACCTGATAGTTTTTGTGGATGAGATATACGAGAAAATCGTTTACGATGATGCAAAACATGTGAGTATAGGTTCCTTGCCTGGCATGGAGGACAGAACCATCACGGTTAATGGTTTCTCAAAAGCGTATGCAATGACGGGGTGGAGGATCGGATACGTAGCGGCGGGAAAGAAGCTCTCAGCAACCTTGCGTAAACTACACTATTACGCGGTGTTATGCCCAAACGCAATTTCGCAAAAGGCTGCAGTGGCTGCGTTAACGGGACCGCAAGATTGTGTTCAAGAGATGCTGAAAGAATATGAAAGAAGACGGGAACTTGTGCTTCATGAACTTGACAGGATTAAGTCTTTATCCTACACTATGCCGAAAGGAACATTCTATGTATTTCCGAACTTTTCAAGTTTCGAAAAATCGGATGAAGCATTAGCCTTGTATTTATTAAAAGAGGCAAAAGTAGTGACTGCGCCTGGCTCGGGCTTTGGAAAAGCTGGTGAGGGACATTTAAGAATATCATACTCTGTCTCGTATGAACAGGTTAAAGAAGGAATGGAGCGGATCAGAAGGTGTCTAGAAAATAAAAAATAGATTGTTTTGACATGAAATGACAAAATTTCCTGGCAATGGAACTCTAAGTTCTGATTTCTCTTTCTCCAATGCCAACTATTTAATCAGGCGGTTAAAAGAAGTGACAAAGAGGGTTCTATACTCCGCATGTGGAACATTTGGTTTTGATTTCAGCAATCCACTTCTTTACAAGTTGCTGATGGCTAGAGTGGTCATCCTCAGCTTTGGCTAGCATACCTACACGAAGGGCACCATCTCGAACTTTCTGTAATGCTTCACGGTTCTTACACAATATTATCTCATCGCATTCGATACAGTCAGATAATTTCCTCTCCGAAGCACACGGTCTCATTTTGCATAAATCGTTTCCGCCACCTTTTCGACATCCTTGACATATAGGCAAGGCTTGTATTGAGGCTAATCCCTTCATGAATTCCTTTCCATCGAAGTTTTTGGCTCCCCACTCATCTATCCCATAACCGTCAATGAGATGTTCATACCTTTTGGTCAATTCCTTCAACATTCCGTTGCCTACGATACAGCTTCCACACCAGATTCCGCAGTAGCCGACTTGGTTCTTGACATTTGCGAAGGGTTTAGAATTCAATGCCATCACTTCCAGTTAATAATCTTAATCGCTCTGACATGAATGATATAGGCTTTTCGTAAGCACTTGGTTCAATAGTCATGTTTTCTTTGGTCTTCTCTTTATCGGCAATAGTTTCTCTATATCCTCGGCATCCTTCGTTTGAAATAACCTAATCCATAACCAGCGTCCATCACGTAGTTGCTTTGTATTTTCTATTAGCTTATACATCTTGGAACTTAATTCATTCCGCATTATAAGAGCCTTTTCCGATTCCTCTCTGCCGAGAACTATAAGGATTCTAACAGCTCCTTTCTCTGGTGTTAGTGTGACCAGAGTTTTGCCGCTTTTGCGGTAACGAACGTCCCATCCATGTTTTTTGTCAAATATCATTTCGGGCACGATGTCGTAGTTTTCTTTTAGAAACCGTTTTAGCTTCACCCAAGCCCCTTTAGCTGGCTCTCCTATGAAATCTGTTATTTCTTGTTCAGCGGGTATATGTGTTCCATCCATCATTCGTTGATACTCAGTTGCCATGAAATCAACTCATTTCCAAACAATATATCACTTCGATTTAGCTATAGCTTTTCCGCATATCTTGCATTTTAGAAACGCACTACATTGGTTTTCAACCTTTCGTTCAATCTATATATAAGGGAGGGATAGATAATTTAGAGAGATTGCCTCGCGTTATGTAACAACATTGTTAATTCAAGGATTTGGTTGCAATTAAGTTAGGATTTCCGCTTTGTTACTGTGACTGTCTCTTTTTCTGCGTCTACTTTAACGAAGTCGCCTGTTTTGATGGTTTCAAACGGGTCATTTTCCAATCTATCCACAAGAGGAACCTTAGCTATGAATGCGCTAACGATGAGCACTGTTTCCACATCCTTGACAATCATTGCTTTGGGAGCGACAGCATTTGATGCAAGTTTAAAGAGACCATCTATTTGAACTACAGAACTAGCCTTTCCAGACGGAAACACGAGAACTTTATTTGCAATGTTCTTTCCAGCCAACTCATGACTTCGCTCTCTAACCGTACCCGTTTTAGGATCTGTCAAATAGAAGCAAATTGGCTCACGAGAAACCAAAGCTTCACCTTCCCCATAGCCGCCTATAATTTTATGACATTTTAAAGCAATTTCCAAACTCTTCATTCCCATTCACCCTTAATCGCAGCTTCAACACAGTCTTGCAGTCTCGCCACCACCGCTTCTTTGAAACGCCGATAATACGCACATTTGGGCGAGTCAGTCATACCCACCTTATCCTTATACACAATCCAGCATGGTTCATCTATGCACGTATCCACCACAACATGTCCACCAGCCTTCTCGATGACATCCACGTAGCCGTTTCTCTCAGCCAAAACCTTAGCCGTCGCCGACGTGCAAACCCAAAACGACACACCATCATGAATCTTCCTACCATTCAACAATCGCGCAACTTCTCCCAACTGCTTCAACGTGTAATGCGGACATCCAAGCATAACAAAGTCTATCTTACCACTTGTCGTCTGAAGCTCATCACAAGCATGTCTAATCTCACGGTCTGTCACGGTAATTTTATCCTCTGGCATGTCACCCTGAAAAGCTTCTTTAACGGTTGAAGCCTCAACCGTAAACCCGGGCATGTAAAACATGGATATAGCGCCAGGCACGTTTGACATTGCACAAAAGTTTATGAATTCCTCTGTGCTTGGCTGCCTTGATATTCCAGTCAATACAGGTATTCCGTAGCCTGTTCGTTTTCCAACATAATATCCTAAAAGAGTGTAATCAAACTCGTCCTTTAGAGTTGCTTCCACTTTGACCAAATGTGTGCCTTTGCGATTCTCTTTGATAAGCAACCCATATTCTGGAGTTTTGCCAATAACTCCCGCAGCAAGCGCACTTTGAGCTGCCTCGCGATTTGTCCTTGCGCCAATGACAGAATTCACATAAGGCGTAGCGCTTGATTCGGAAAAAGCAACGGTTTCGCCATATAATGGAATATTCTCTGCTAGGTATGGTACACAGCTCCAACTCAGCATAGCGCCTACTCGCTTGTAGGCATCCATCACTCTTCTAGCTACTTCAGCCTCATCCTTTGGAACGTCGAATAGGCTATGAAAATACTCAATGTCATATACTGGATTTGTGCTGGTAGGCACTTTACAATGAGCGCCTCCATTAGCCAAAAGCTCGACGAAGTACAAGTCTCCCTCTTGACCACTTGAAGCGGCATGCGCGCGGCTTATGGGTATCATTCTTTTAGCGTCATACGCATCTCCGATTGCCACGAGTAATTCCATTGCCTTTTGCATTCCTTCTCCGAATGCGCCATTAAGTATCTGTTCTTCTTCTTTGGTTAAGTACGTCTCAATTCACCTCTCGCTTTGAAATAATCGTCTAAAAAACGGGTTAGCAAACGTTTTGCTTATGTCCCTCCAAGAATTTTACAACATTGTCAACGCAAATATCAGTGCATCTTTTTGCTGCTTCGACTGTATGGAACCCAATGTGAGGAGAAAGCACCGTGTTATCAAGTTTGAACAACGGATTATCTTTGGCTGGAGGCTCTTCCTCGAAAACATCAAGTCCAGCATAAGATAGCTTACCTGATTTCAAAGCATGGATTAAGGCTTTTTCATCAATTACTTTGCCTTGGGACGAGTTGATTATAACAGCCCCTTTTTTCATGGCTTCGATTTCTTTTTTTCCGAGCATTTTCTCAGTTTCCGACGTTAAAGTTACATGTAAAGTCACGAAGTCACTTTCTTTCAACAACGTATTAAAGTCAACATATTTCATCCCGATTTCTTCTGCCTTCTTCAGATTAGGATATTTGTCATAAGCTAAAATTTGCATTTTGAAAGCTTTGGCTATTTCTGCAACGCGACAGCCGATCGCGCCTGTTCCGATTATGCCGAGAGTTTTTCCAGCCAATTCGCTTCCTCCAAATGGTCTCCAATCAAAATTGCCCTGTCTAACATGCTTGTCAGCTAATGGTAATTTTCTGACAGCCGCCAACAACAAAGCAAAGACATGCTCAGCAACAGCCTCAGTTGCATAGCTAGGAACATGTGTAACCACAATCCCTTTTTCCTTAGCTGCCTTTAGATCTACATAGTGGCAAGTGGTCGCCCAAATTGACACCATTTTAAGCCCTTTAGCAGAATTAATGATGGGCCTGGTCAAGTCAGTCCAACCAACTATTACGATGTCAGCCGCTTCTATTCTTTTTTTTAGTTCCTCAGGTGTTTTAGGTGGTTCCTTGAAAATTTTTAGGTCACCAACTGATTGCAGCTTTTTGATGTGTTCTTCTTCTAGAAAAACGTGGTCTACGACTAATATTTTCATTCGCATCTTTTTTCTTCAAAGGTAGATGTTCACTTAAGTTTTGTGTTAGAGAAAACCTTTAACAAATTTCTTTAAAGCCAAGCGGTTTTTTAGCGTGCTCTTGCTTTAACTCTTGGCTCAATCAACGTCCATAGCCATTCCACGAATTCTCTTAAATTTTTTGTTTGTATGTAAACGTCTCCTGGTCCTGTGATTTGTGTTACTAGGCCTTCTCCGCCAAGGAGGGTTTCTTTTAATCCGCCGAATTTCGTGACTTTATATTTGCATGTGTCGCTGAAGGCTACCAAGTGGAAGTTGTCAACAATCATTGTTTCTCCAGGTTTTAGATCGTGCTTGTCTATTGCTCCGAAAGTATTTATGAATAGAATGCCGTCACCCTTGACTCTTATCATGAATAAACCTTGACCAAACAATCCCTTGGTGAAGCCTTCCCATTTAACGTCTAAATCCACATTTTCTGTTGACGCTATGTAAGCAGCTTTCTGTATTATGTAGCCTTGGTTTGGCTTAACCTCTAACGTTTCTATGTCGCCTATGGGTGCAGAAACAAAAGCCACTTCTCCCGCGCTTCTAGACGCTGTATACTCGTTTACCCAAAAAGATTGTCGTCCAACGATTGCCAGGCCTACGCTGCCTAGAAGGCTTTTTTCCCTTTTTCTTGTGTGAACTTCTATGTGTGGATCCATGTAAGTCATTGAACCCGATTCAGCTGTTATTTTTTCGTTTTGTTCTAAATTAACAACGAGCATTGAATATGATGGCTTATATTTTATCTCATATTTCATTAAGATTCCTCAGTCTCCTATACTGGATTTTGTTTTTTAATCTTATGCACAAAAGATTATTATCCCCTTGAGACTATACACTGTCTCTAAGGGATTAAAATTGAGCTTCTTTGGATATGACATCTTAGGACTCATCGGCTTAATCATACTTGGTTTAATAATTATTTTCATTATCCGTCTACTTTTCATGCTAATCCCCGCTGCTATCGTCGCCTTTATTGTTTGGTATCTTACGGATGGAAACCTTTGGTGGGCTGGAATTGCATTCTTAATCATTGCAGCTTTGTCAATATTGAAAAAGTTATGATGAAAACGCCATTTATTTCGAAAAACAGCTTGAAAAATTCGGAGTATGATTAAATTGCCTTTAAATTTGGGCTATGGTTTTCATAAAACTTTTATATGTGATGGGTTGTGGATATGGATAATGAGGCAATGAACTAAGGTGCGTACATGGAACCCAGCAAAAAACCATTAAATGTTCTTATTAAACAGTTGAATGCCAGCATTGCAGTTGTGCTGAAAAACGGTTGCGAATACAAGGGAAAAATGATCAAGTGCGACGGGCACATGAACATACTTCTTGAAGGAGCAACAGAATGCAAAGACGACCAGCTGATCACGAATTATGGAAACGTCTTGCTGCGTGGAAACAACATACTTTACATAATGTTGGACATGCACTAAAAAATAGCCCTTCTGCCTCTTCCAGTCACATACGCCAAGGCTTCTTTCAGTTTAAACTTTAACATGTGCTTGCGTTCAAAATATTGCAGGATGTTTTTGACGTCTCGTGTTAGAAGCTGTTGGGAGTTTGGATGTTCCCCAGTGACATATTGTGGCCAATCAATTATTAGAATGCGCATGTTAGGCTTCAATAAAATGTTGTATTCGCTTAAATCAGCGTGGATGATACCAGCCTTTAAGTAGGCTTTTCTGATGTTGAGTAATATTTCCTTCAGAACTTTTTTTGGTTTCGGGATTTCTCTCCATTCAGCAAGTTCTGCCCCCTCAATCATTCCCATGGCTATTACATGGCGATTTTGGCTTATCGGTTCTGGAACGGCAACTCCCTTTGGAAACACAAGTTTTAGGGCTTGAAATTCTTTTTCTGCTGCAAGCCTAGACTGGAAAAGCCAGCCAGCATGTTCCGCCGTGTAGCCCCTTTTTCGCCTGGTTTGACGAAAACTAATTCTCCCCAGCCTATGGAATTTAACGGCTATTCGCTCTCCCCTTGGATTTAACGCATCATAAACATCTGCTTCTTTGCCCACTCCTAGAGATTTGCCAAACGCTTCAAGCATATTGGCTTTGAGCAGAGCGTTTATTGCAAGGCAATCGTATCCAGCGTAGTTTAAAGTATATCCTACATATGCACCTTTAATCTGGCGGATTAGCCTTAACTTGTTGAGGCGTTTTAGCCTGAAGTCTGTTTCTTCTACGGTGAATTTGGCAAATTTTGCGATCTGTTCTTTTGGAACGAATTCGTGTTGGCTCATGGCTGTTTCTATGACCTGCAGTACTCTGAGGTCTTCACTTTCCAGTTTGCGAAACACTCGAACCGCAACATCAGCCGACGACATGACAGCATAAAATAGGTGGGCTTGTTAATAAGAAGTTTATTTAGCCTACACAATTACAATTTTAGCCTTTCTAACTGATTCCTCAACCATATCTTCTATGGTCAATTTTTCTTCGGCTTTCTTTACAATTTCCAGTTTTGCTTTAGTTGCGGGTTTATAGGGTGCTGCGCTGCAGCCTTTGGCTTTTCTGGTTGAAATTTCGAAAGTGCCTATCTTCTTGGCTAAGGTTTCGGTTTCTGTTTTGTCAAAGCCTAAAAGCGGTCGATGTATCGGATATTTCGCTGCTGCTTCATCTAAAACTCTCAGATTATTCATTGTTTGGCTTGCCTGCTCGCCGATGGCTTCGCCAGTCACTATACCTTCGACTTTTTCAATTTCTGCTATGCGTTCAGCAATGCGATACATCATGCGCTTGCATAAAATGCACGTTAACTTTCTAGGAGCCTCTTTAACAAAGTTTTCAAGGTTTTTGCCGTGTGGAACAACGTAGATTTTTCTGGGAAAACCGATTGACCATTCAAAAAGCTTTCTTGCTACGTCTAAGGCTTTAGCAGTTGTTGTTTCATCACTATATGGTTTGCCATCAAAATAAATTGGAGTGATGGGGCATCCGCGTTTCATCGCAAGCCAACAAGCCACAGCGGAATCTATCCCTCCGCTTAATAGGCATACAACCTTTGCTTGTGAACCAAGTGGGAATCCGCCCGGACCTCGTGTGGTTTCCGAGAAAATGTAGGCTTCATCATCTCTTACTTCGATGTTTATGGTAAACTGGGGATTTTTCAGTTTCACCCGCAGATTTCGGTTTTTAAAATTTGCTAGAATTTGTTTTCCAACTTCTTTGCAGACGTCCATGCTTGAATATGGATGCTCTCCAACCCTATGGCAACGGACTGCGAAACTGCTTTCCTTTTCAATTGTGACATCAGCCACGTTAATGGCTGTTTGCACGATTTTATCCATGTCTGACGTGGTTCTTATGGTTGGAGAAACTGAGGAAATGCCGAAAACTTTTGTTAACTTAGAAACGACTTCGCTGGCGCTATTTGTTTTTATGTAGATTCGCCCGCGTTTGCGTATGAGCTCTTCATAAGCTATATTGTAATTTTTTAAAGCGTTTTTTATGTTTCTCATTAGCAGCTTTTCGTAAATGCGCCGTGTCCACTCGCTTTTTATGCCCATCTCTCCGCCGAAACGAACAATTACGGAATCAAACTGCGTGATTAAACCGACCCCGACCCCGAATAAATTTGATTGCGCACCATGTTACTTTGTCTCATTCTTTTCCTCTATACCTTTCCAAATATATTATTCCAGCTATCAACAACACAGCCGATAGAACCATTGAAAGGGTAAAGACCGACTGAAATTCTTCAGCCACAACATTGTATTGCTCGCCCATGTACAAAGCAAGACTGATGAGAAGCAAAATAAGAGCAGCTACAAATAGACTCAAGAGAAACCAGTGCCGGGCTTTAATTTTGTTTGTAATCATTTTTCACAATTTTAACTAATTCCTTGTTGAGTTATAACTTTTTTCTATTGGGTTTTCATTCTAAGCAAACTAGTCCTTCTCTATGTTTTGTAGCCACTGAAACTTATTGTTAGAAAAAGGAAGTACATAAAAAGCAAAACCGTGCCTTCTCTCCAAGTTATAGTCTCACTTGATAGAAAGTACCACAAGAATATGTTAGCTATGACGGAAAACATGACTAAGTTAGAGAAGGCAGTCATGTCAACTCTCAACGGTGAGACTATCAGTGTGGCTCCCAAAATGCAAGTTGTATCTATGAAGCATGTTCCGACAATGTTTCCTAGCGCTAAATCCAAGTGCCCTTTTCGAACCGCGCGAGTGCTTGCCAACAATATAGGTACGCTGGTGCCGAAGGCTACGACCGTGGAACCGATAACTTCATGTTTTATACCTGCCCAACCTGCAATATAGGAGGCTGAATCAAGGGTAAGGTAAGAGAGGGTCACCACTATTGCGGCAAATACTAGGGTCAAAGCTGTGTATTTGCCCAATTTTTGCCTTTCTGAACCTAAGGAGCTTTCATCTTTTACTTTTCGCGTTCTGGAAAGCTGGTATACGTAAAGTGCAAAAACCACTAGAAGAATTATTCCTATGTATCTGCTTGCAAATCCTATATAAATTAAAGTTAAAGGGATAATTGAGCCTACAAAGAGACCAAAATGTAGGCTTCCCACCTCTTCCTTCGCCATGGGTGCAAGAAACTTCACATTTTGTGTTTTCTTGACAGTAACTAATACGAGGCAGATACCGAGAATTAGACAGATGTTTGAAATGTTTGAGCCTATTGCGTTCCCAATGGCCACACCGATGCTTCCTGTTATGGCAGAAAAGATTGACACGGAAAGCGCTGGCAAGGATGTGCAGAACGCCACTAGAACAAACCCTATTGCTGTTTTTCCTAGGCCCGTTGTGCCTGCCACTTTCACTGAATTCTCAATTGTTAAATCACTAACTTTATCGAGGATAAGTAGTGAGGCGATAAGAATAAGTGTGTTGCCCAGTGGCCCTAAACTTTCGAACAAAGCTAGTTTACACCAGTCGCTTCTAATTTCTTTTAATGCAATGTTAAAAGCGTTTTCCCACATGTTTAATGGAAAAGATGGCATAAAGCAAAAATCGCATCATTGCTATAAGTTTACCCATGTCACAATTTGATATAATATTCTTGGGAACAGGCGGCGGAAGATTCGCAACAATCACCCAAAAAAGACGCACGGCAGGAATACGCATCTTAGGCGAAAATCTAAACCTACATTTAGATCCCGGGCCTGGAGCACTAGTCTACTCAATTAATGAAGGGTTAAACCCGCAAAAACTTAATGCCATTTTCGTTTCACATTGCCATCCAGACCATTATACAGATGCTGAGATTCTAATTGAGGCAATGACGCGGGGCATGACTCGAAAACGCGGAGTGCTCGTCGCTTCTAGAAGCGTCTTAAACGGAAGTGATACCTGTGAGACTTCAATTTCAAAGTATCATCAGCAAATACCCGAACAGAAAATCGAAGCAGTGCCAAAAATGAAATTTCAAATTGAAAATTTTAACGTTTTAGTGACAGAGGCAAGACACACAGACCCAGATGCAGTGGGCTTCAGATTTGAAACCAGAGAATTCGGCGACTTCGCATACACAAGCGACACAGAATATTTTGAAGGCATAAGCAAATACTATGAAGGTGTAAGGCTTCTTCTGCTATGCGTTATGAGACCTGCTGGAAAACCGTGGAAAGGGCACATGACAACGGACGACGCAATAAAAATAGTTGAAGCTACCCATCCAGAGCAGGCTGTTTTGACGCATCTTGGAATGCAAATGATATTCAAGGGACCAGCAGGCGAGGCAAAATTTATCGAGGAAAGAACTGGCGTGCCCACAGTTGCCGCCTTGGATGGAATGCAGATACGTTTTGCAGAAACAATAAACATACAAACAAGCAGAAAACCCCAGCAAGGGTTAAACAAATTTTTCTAAAGAATTTTTAACTAGAAAGGCTTGTAATATATGCTGTAAAAAAAGGGAATGTAAAGTTCATGCGAATTGTGTTGCGAATAGGCGGTTCCGTTGTCGCTTCACCACCGAATCCTGAATTAATCAGCCAATACGCGGATTTATTGGAGAATTTAAGAAAGGATAAGCATGAAGTGGCAGTTGTTGTCGGCGGCGGCGCTTTAGCGAGAGATTTCATTAAAACTGCAAAGAGTTTGGGATTGGATGAAAAGGCGCAGGATGAGATTGCAATTTTTGTTTCAAGAATTTTCGCCCAGTTTTTCCTTAAAAAACTTGCAAAATTGAGTTGCGAGAACATTCCATTAACGGTTGAGGACGCTGTAAAGTGTTTGCGTGAAGGAAGGATTGCAGTCATGGGCGGCTTGAAACCAGGTATGACCACTGACACGGTTGCCGCTTTGATTGCTGAGCAGGCAAATGCTGATTTGCTGATTAAAGCCACAGATCAAGAAGGCATATACGATAAGGATCCTAGAAAATATTCGGATGCAGTTAAACTTGAACACTTAAGCTTTGAAGATTTGTCGCGTGTTTTTGCTGAAGATAAGCATAAGGCTGGAATCCACCAAATCATCGATCCAGAAGCGGTTAAGATTCTAAAGCGTAAAAAGGTTAGAGTTGTTGTTGTGAATGGGTTTAAGCTTGAAAATGTTTTAGCTGCTGTTAAGGGCAAGCATGTCGGAACGGTAATAGATTAGGTTAACTTTTTGCTTTTGGAAGCGGTAGGTTTAAATATCACTGTTGATATCGACGTTGATATCAATGGTGATAAAATGCGTCCGTTCAGACATTGGATGAGACACACAGCACTTGTCCCAAAAGGATTCATACGCTACCAAGTACTCGAATTATTAAGCGAAAAACCCATGTCTGGTTCAGAAATAATAAACGAAATTGAAAAAAGAACCGATGGACGTTGGAAACCAAGCCCAGGTTCAATTTATCCACTTTTGGCATGGTTACAGGACAACGGCCACGTGAAAGAATTGCCAACTGAAGAAGGTGGCCTGAAACGTTACACGCTCACGGATAAGGGTAAAGCTCTCCTTGAAGAACAGAAAGATATAAGGGTAAGGTTCAGAAAAGAGGCGAAATTTATGCCTCCGCCCTTCTTGGGGGCGCTGTGGTTTCATATACCACCAGAAAAGACAATTGAGTTGCGAAAATCGATGCATCGACTTATTTCATCCTTTTTCGAACTTGGAAGTAATCTAGAAGAGCATTTTTCAGAGCAGATTATAGATGATGTCCATAAAGTTTTGGATGAAACCGCTGAAAAACTTGAAAAAATAAATCGAAAATTGAAGGGAACAAGTCATGAGCGAAGAAGTAATCAAGACTGAAGGATTGACCAAAGTTTTTAACAAAAGCCTCGTTGCAGTGGACCATGTGAACTTCAGTGTAAAGAATGGTGAAATTTTCGGATTTCTAGGTCCAAACGGTGCTGGAAAAACAACAACAATTAACATGTTGATAACCGTCTTGAAGCCCACCGAAGGCAAAGCCTCTGTCTTGGGCTTCGATGTTACAAAACAAGACAACAACGTTAGAAACGTGATCGGTGTAGTGCCACAGGAATATACCGCGGATGAGGATTTAACTGGATTGGAAAACGTGCTTTTATGTTCTGATCTGTACGGAATTCCACGCAATGTCGCGAAAGAACGTGCAATGGAGCTGCTGAAACTTGTTGAGCTAACAGATTTCAAAGACAAGAAGGTTCAAACCTATTCTGGCGGAATGCGTCGCAGACTTGAACTTGCATGTGGGTTGATCAACAGGCCTAAAGTGCTGTTTTTGGACGAGCCTACTTTAGGTTTGGACGTTCAAACTAGGGCTGCAACTTGGGACTACATTAGGAAGTTGAAGAAAGAATTTGGCATGACGCTTTTCATGACCACGCATTATCTTGAAGAGGCTGATGCGCTTTGTGATCGTGTGGCAATAATTGATCATGGAAAAATAGTTGTTGTAGGTTCTCCCGAAGAACTGAAACACAGCCTAGGCGGCGATCTAATAACTTTGTCCATAAAAGAGAATGAT
The DNA here is from genome assembly GCA_964558305.1 of uncultured Candidatus Bathyarchaeia archaeon. Lineage (GTDB taxonomy): Archaea > Thermoproteota > Bathyarchaeia > Bathyarchaeales > Bathycorpusculaceae > CAZLCE01. The sequence continues at coordinate 9,728 of CAZLCE010000018.1, read as the reverse complement.
GACGTAAGCGGCTTGATTCAAAAGGTTGAACACGTTAAAGAAGTCCGTAAAGAAGATGAATCTTATCGTATCAAAGCTGAAAACGGCGAAGTAACCACGCCTCTCATAATTGAAGCCTTGCGCAAGAAGGGCTATACTGTGACGAGGCTTTCGCTAACTGAGCCCACATTGAATGAGGTTTATCTTGAATATACTGGCAGATCTATGCGTGACACTGAAGAATCTAGGGAAGCTTTTAGAGCGCAAAGAATAACTATGTGGAGGGCTCGACATTGAGCGAGACGAATAACAATTCTCAAAGCAAATTTCATGGACTCTGGGCTCTAACAAATCGGGAACTCAAGAAGTGGTTGAAGGAACCCATACTTCTTTTCATGGCGGTGCTCCAGCCAGTGATATGGATGGGACTGTTCGGAAAAGCGATGAACTTAGGTGGGATGTTCTCGGTCACCAACTTTAGCAACATAAACATACCCAACATTACTCTCCCTGGAAATGCCGTGGTCCCTCAGTATACTTCTGGAAACGTAACTATTCCAAGCTCAGTAATTTCGTCGCAGTTTCAAAACATGTTTAGTAATCTTGGTCCAACTGTTATGCAGAACATTTTCGGTGTTGCTGACTATTTTAGTTATATGTCCGTTGGCATGATATCCTTTATTGTGATGTTTACAACAATGTTCAGCGGCATGTCCATGGTGTGGGATAGACGTTTAGGATTTCTGAACAAAGTATTAAGCACTCCGGTGTCGCGGGGAGCAATAATATTCTCAAAGGTTCTCAACGCTGCTTTGAGGGCAATGTTTCAAGCTACAATAATCCTACTGCTCGCGGTAATATTTGGTTTGCAAGTCAGCTCAACTTTCACTCCGATAAACATACTAGGCGTTTACGCTGCAATATTCCTTCTATGTGTAGGCTTGTCCTCAGTGTTCCTTGCGCTTGCTCTGCGGTCTACTAAACAGGAAACGCAGATGGCAATCGTGAACTTAATTAACTTGCCACTGATGTTTGCGAGCAACACCTTCTTCCCAATCTCCATGATGCCAGAATGGATACAAGCAATAGCGCATGTAAACCCGATAAGCTACCTCACAGACGCCATTAGACAACTAACAGTGTTGCCATTGGACATAGCATCGTTGATGCTTGACTTCACTTATCTAGGAGTCTTCGCGGCTGTGTTTTCTGCGATTGGCATAACGCTTTCATGGAGATACCTTACCAAGTAATGGTTCAAACATAGAAAAATGGAAGATTTAACATGGCAACGATTGTTGAAGCAATTAATCTTAAAAAAACCTATTTGCTTGGAAAAGTTCCAGTTGAAGCCCTGCGCGGCGTGAACTTGAAGGTTGAAAGTGGCGATTTTCTCGCTGTTCTTGGGCCTTCTGGAAGTGGCAAATCGACTTTGCTGAATTTGATTGGAGCTTTGGACAAGCCAACAGAAGGGAACATGCTGATTGAAGGTGTTGACGTTTCGACGCTCAATGATAATCAACTGGCAGATCTTAGGCGCCGAATCGGTTTCGTGTTTCAGTTCTTCAACTTAATTCCAAGGTTTGCGGCAAGAGAAAACGTTGAATTGTCAATGGCTATAGCAGGTTTAGGCAAAGCAGAGAGAAGAAAACGCGCTGAAGATCTTCTGGAAACAGTGGGACTGAAGGAAAGAATGAACCATAAACCCGCCGAATTGAGCGGTGGCGAGCAGCAACGCGTAGCTATTGCGAGGGCTTTGGCGAATAATCCAAAGTTTCTTTTGATGGATGAGCCTACGGGAAACATAGACTCCAAAACTGCAAGCGAAATAATTCAACTCGTTAAGCGGCTAAATCGGGAGAAAAGCGTGACAATAATAATGGTTACGCATGATCAACGTTTGGCTGCTGAGGCGAGAAGAACCGTGCGAATGTTTGACGGTTTGATAGTTCAGGACACGGTGAATTGATATGCAGATAAGTGACATTTTCTCCTATGCTTTCAGTGCGATGAGATTGCGGAAACTTCGCGCAGGCTTAACCACATTGGGCGTAGTCATTGGAATTGCAGCCATCGTTGCTTTGCTTTCGCTTGCTCAAGGCTTTGAGGCCACGATAACTGCACAATTTGAGAAAGGATTCGCAACTAACACGCTTATTGTCTCGCCAAGAAGCTTTGGCACAGCAGAGTCAAGCTTTCCTTTATATGTCTCTGACACGCAAACAATTGACGCAATAGAAAATGTTAGCTCCTCAGCAGCAATCATACAGAAAACGTGCTTCGTCAACTCCAGCTATAGAAATTTCATACTCAATGTAGTAGGAGTTGACTTCGCCAACTACAAGAGCATTTACGAAAGCACTTTTGTAGCGGCAAATGGAACCATACCATCAAACCCTGACAACGAGTCAATAGTGATCGGCACAAGAATACATGATCCTTGGCAGAATGGAACTATACTCGCTAGCGTAGGTGACACTATTGAAATCAGCTGGACTAAGCGAAACGGTACAAGCCCGCCTATAAATGTAACTTATGCTGGATACGTTGTGGCTGTTCTAGACGAAATTGGCGGCTTCAACCTCGGCGGGCCTTCAGACTTTGGCGTTTACATTCCAATTTTGCAAGCTCAAGGCTTCTTCGAAACTAATGAATGTGATGCAATAATCGTTATGTTAAAAAGCAGTGATGAAGCAACAATCAAAGATGTTTCTGAAGCCATAAAAAACGCTTTTGACGATCAGGTATCAGTAACCTCTTCTACCGCAGTGCTTGATATTATCTCCGCAGTTTTTTCGAACGTGGAGCTTTTCTTGAGTGGAATAGCTGGCATCTCGCTGTTGGTGGCTGGAATAGGCATAATGAACATCATGATTGTTTCGCTGATGGAACGCACAAGAGAGATAGGCATACTGAAGGCCCTAGGCATGAAAGGACGTACAGTGCTTCTAATTTTCTTAAGCGAATCAATAATAATTGGCATTTTAGGCGCAACGATCGGTATAGCTTTAGGTTGGGGTTTAGCCAACGGGTTTGCACGTTTCGGTTTAGTCGGAGGAAACATTCAAGCAGGGGTTCAAGGAGCTCAAGGCGGAGCTACTATAACTAGAATGTCAATAACTCCTATCTTAACTCCAACCGTGTTTCTAGGTGCTTTTGCCTTCGGCGTAATAGTCAGCGTCATCTTCGGGCTTTATCCCGCTTGGCGCGCTTCTAAGCTTAAACCAGTGGAAGCTTTAAGATACGAATAAAACAATTCTATAAAAAGGGGGCTTTCGCATTGGTGAAAAGGCTTTACCCTAAACAGCCAATAATCGGCGTCGGTGCTGTCATAATCTGTGACGGCAAGATTTTGCTTGAAAAGAGAAAATATGAACCTGGAAAAGGAAAATGGAGCATTCCCGGCGGATTAGTAGAATTGGGCGAAAACGTTGAGCAAACTGTAATACGAGAAGTTAAAGAGGAAACAGGTCTTGACGTTGAAAAACCTGAAAATATTGATGTTGTCGACAACATAATAAAAGATAAGAATGGCGAAATAAAGTATCATTTCGTAATAATTGACTATTTTCTGAAGCTTATAGGTGGAACGCTTAAAGCCGCGGATGACGCTGAGGAATTGAAATGGGTTCCATTTGCCAATGTAGAGAAATATGATTTAACAAAAAGTTTCAGGGAATTCTTTAAAAGAAATAGGCAAAAACTAGAAAAACTTAATTCATGTCCTTAAAGAATAGTCTTGTTTCTCCCATTGTCTTTACATCTAAAGCCTTAACCTTCACAACCATCGGAAAATCTTTCACAACTTTTCCGAGAACAAGACAGTGAGACTGCGGTAAATCTCTGGCTATGGATTTGACTGTTTCTGCGTCGACGCGTGCTGCGCGTGAAACAACCTCTAAATCATGCTCATTCGTGAAGTTGAATAGGAAGATGTTGTCTGCTTGGCGGTAAATGTTTTCGCGGATTGTATCGGGCTGATTTGTTATAAAAGTGGTGAAGATTCCGAAATGTCTCATGCGCGTGACAATGTCGTCCCAGTAGGTTTCACGCAAGTAAAGATGCGCTTCCTCTGCAAAAAGAAAAACTGCTTTAAGCTTCCAGCTTGTTAGCAATTCGACAAGTTTTCCAAGTAAATATTCCACGACTATTTGGCGGTCTATGGCTGAAGTGTTTCTCAGGTTTAGTATGATGGCTCCGCCTTGCTCATTGGCTTTGAACAAGGGTTCTTCCAGAAGCATGGCTTCGGCAGTGTTGTCTGTGAAGAAGCCCGAATTAACCAGCGCATGATAACGTGAAAATAATGCGTCGCGAACGTGTTGATTGCAGTTCCAATTTCGTATAGTTTCGCCTAACTCATGCAGAGTGAGCATGTCTCTTTCTTTTAGTGATTGCCATATACGCCTAAACTCGCGGGCAGAAGTCCCAGGCAAATGAAGTGCGTGAATGAGAATGCCCAACAATACATGGAGATTTAATTGTTTTAGGGCTACCTTGAAATTTTGAGAAGGCGTTAAAACGTGAATCTTGTTGTAGTACGCGTTTCTTTTTCCGTCTGCTGTCATTCCTAGGCTTACGTATTCGCCGTTCAAATCAAAAACGACAGCCGTAGCCTTATACCCTATCAGATTTAGCATTAGAAGTTTGGATAGGTGGGATTTGCCAGTTTCCTTTTTGCCTGTTATTATGTTTAGTCTTCCATCTAATGATGAAGCGTCCGTTGTTAGAAGTGAAGAATCCTTTGTTTCGCCTAGGATTATTGGAAGTTTCCCATCAACCTTTGCGAGTTTTAGAAGTGTCGGTAGTGAAAGTTTTCTTATCGTGGATTGCGAGCGGGAGGGAAGCCAAGAACTACTTGGACTTAAGCGTTCATTTTCCGCTGTTGCTCGGATTTTACAGATTAGCAGACTCGTATCTTGGATGTACGTGATATGAGGAGCAATCTCTAATGGGTCGAAATCTTCGCCTTGAATCAATTCTCCGCCATCTGGAAGACTTCGCAACAGCTCTTCAAGAACTCCTGGGATACTTGCAAACTGCACATCGATTACTTGCACGATTAAGGCTTTTCCAGCTTCAGCGTCTTCAACGAGTAAGTAATCGCCTTTCTCCACCGTTTCGTTTGGGAAGCTTAGGATTTGAATGATATTGCCTTCTTTTTTGTATAGCTTCATGAGTTGTTCTCACCTTTGCCGAATAGACCGAACAAAAGCCTGTGCATGTCGGGCCTATTGACTATTTTAATGTCATATTTGCGCGTGATGAAATGCTGCATTGCTATGACTTCATTCGCGGTGAAAGTGCAGAGAATATGTGCCAGTCGCAGGGTTTCAGGATAGCTTTGCGAGAGCAGATCGTTTCCCAATAGTTTTTCAACTGCCTCAACTTTCTGCGCGGGTGGAACTTCCTTATCTATGTCTAATCGGAAGGCATAGTTCCCATGAGTTAGTCTAGCCACGTAAACATCGCCTAACAAGACAATTGGCGGTTTAGGTTTCAAGCCAGCTGTTTCAAGCAGATAAGGAGGCGTGTGCGGTGGCAGGGCGTCTGTTATGAGATGGCCGTTTACTCGTAGATTTGTCATTTTTGAAAAAGCTAAGACAATGTTACCTCGTTTTCTTGCGGTGTTTAGGATTTCTTTCATTAGTTGTGTTGGTGTGTCTGGGGTTCCGGCGGTTAGTGAGCCGTCGAAGAGGATTAGGCTGTTGATTAGGGTTTTTGAAAGCATTGTTTGTAGCCATTTTTCGAGGAGGTTTGCTATGCGTGTTGGCATTTGTGTGAGGTTTGGCAGACTTTGGTATGTTTGTTCGTGTGGATGGTTGATGTAGGCTAGGTGTAGTGTGTTGTAGACTTCTCTTTTGTTTTCTTCTGTTACGTGGAATATGAATGGTCCGAGGCGCGTGTAGCGGTAGCGTTTGTTTTGTTTCCATACTGCTGCTGCTCTGATGGTGATGAGTATGCCCGTGTTTGTTTCGCCGATTTTCATGCTTGAGGTGTCTACTGCTGCGACTGTTGTTTCTTGGCGTTTGGGTTTCAGTGGTGTTGGTTGGGGTTTTAGTTGCAGGGTTTGTGTTTGTTGATTTAATTGAAAAGGCTGGCTTTGCACGTGTTTTAGTGAATATAGGCTTAGTTGTGTGAAGCGTTGGGGTAATGTTGTGTCTATGGTGGGTTGTGGAAAGTTATATTTTGGTGTTGTTGTAATAGTGTATTGTTCAATCACCAAGATTCACCAATAGCCAATAGTTTGGGGAAGGCATATTTAAGTGTTGTGCATGAACAAGATGTGCAACACAATAAACAACAAGGTGAAAGATTGACAGAAACACAACCAAAACAGCCAATAAAAGTAAAAATGAAAATAGGAGAAATAGAATTCGAAATAGAATGCCAAGAAGACCAGCTGCAGGCAACGGTTGACAAAATCCTATCCACAGTAACAGAAAAACTCAAAGAATCACCACTCATAAGCGAAAGAGCAGCAGCGCCGCCGAGAGCAGAAACATGCAAGGGCATAATTCAAAAACTATGGGAAGAAGGCTGGTTCTCAGTGGCTAAAGGCTTGAGTGAAGTGCACACGGAGCTGGCAAGACGAGGATTTCACTACGACCGCACAGCGGTAGCCCACGCGTTAATTGACTTGGTTAAAGATGGAATCCTAACAAGAGAGGGAAAGCCGCGAAGGTATCAGTATGCCCAGAAAAGACCGCCATAAGCTGGCATCGAGCTTATAGGAAATGCTATTCTTTTAGGGTAAATTTTTTGCCCGTGATTTTCTTTGGTGTTATGACGCAGATTCTTACGGTTTCCAGTTCTTTTTCTCGGTTTCTTCCAGGTTTGCTCATGTATTCGTCAAAGTTTTCTGGTGTTCGATATTTGTCGATGAGTTTTTGTAGGTAGGGTATCATTTTTTCTTTGTCATGGATGATTTCTGCTGTGCCGAATATGATTACGCTTTTGAATATTGAGGTGTCTGAGAGAGTTTCGTCTACTTCGAAGCACACGTTTGGGTTTTTTCTTATGGCGTTCATTTTTGTGCCTTTGTTGCATGTGTGGAAGAATATTTTGCCATCAGCGTATGCGTAGCCGACTGGAACTATGTATGGTCCATCTTCTAGCGATAAGCCTAGTCTGCCGACTCTGGCGCATGTGAGAAACTGGTCAATTTCTTTACGGGTCATTTCTTCGGCAGACATTTTTGGTTCAAACCATTTTTCTAAGCTGGCGGTGAGCATATATAAAAGCTTCTTTGAATGATAGTTTGGGTGGTGAAGATGATTGTGTCTTGAGGATTATCGGCGATTGGCTCAGGTTTTGAAGGCGCCGCCCATGTTTGTTGATGTGCTTCCTTTGATTGTTAAGCCAGCTGAGGCGGAATTGCTGCTTATTTTGTCTGAGGGAGATTTGTCGGCTGTTGAATTATCTAAATTGTTGAAGTTGCCATTGGCTAGTGTGAAGTTGCATATTGACAGTTTGTTTTTGAAGGGTTTTCTGAGGAAGATGAGAGGCGGAGAAACGCGTTTTTCGGTGAAATCGTTCAGTAGCGTGGTTTCTAGGTATTTGGGTGAGGGCAGAGGTGATGCGTTTGGGAAGTTTGTTGTTGCTTTGGCAAACTATCGATTTGAGGAGCATGTGAAGCGGGCGAGAGTTGATCCCTATCCAGAGGGGAAGGTTTTGCCTGTTCCTGAGGCTGTTTTGGAGCCTGTCACGGTGGTTTTGCCTTATGAGACTGCGGTTAACGTTTTGGAGAAGGCGGATTCCATATCATTGCGTAATTGCGAATGTAGACTGACCTATAGAAACTGCGATAAACCGTTAAAGACTTGTCTTGCTGTAGGCGAATTTTCGGACGAGTTGGTTGAGCGTGGGGTTGCTGAGGAGATACCGTTTGAGGAGGCTAGGAAAGTTTTGCAGTTGGCGAATGAGCATGGGCTTGTGCATCAGGCGCTTTACACTGATTGGCTGAAAGGCGAAGTTTTTGATATATGTAGCTGTTGTCCATGTTGTTGCATGTATTTGAGGACTTTTTTGAATTTTGGTGTTAGGCATCACATAGCGAAGTCTGGGTTTGTGGCGAGGGTTGATTTGGACAAGTGTAGTGGGTGTGGTGTTTGTTTGGAGCGTTGCATTTTTCATGCGAGGAAGCTTGAGGATGGGAAAAGTGTTGTTGTGGAGGAGAATTGTCAGGGGTGTGGGCTTTGCACTACCACGTGCAGTACGGGAGCTTCGAGATTGGTTTATTCTGTTAAGCCGAAAATTTAGAGGATAGGCAATTTGAAGTGCGTGTAATTCTTAAATTCATAGTGCGTGCATTTAGGAAATGGTCGGGGTTGGTGGTTGTTTGAAGGTTGAGAGTAAGATTGTTTCTTATTTGGTGAAGTATGGGAACACTAGAGAAAGCGATGTCACTAGTTTCTGTGTTAGGAAGTTTAGTCTTTCTTCAATGGATGTGAAGAAGATTATTGACCGCATGGTGATTAAGGGTAAGATTTTCCGTGTTGTCCATGATAAGCTTGAGCCGCCTGAGGTTTATCTTACTTTGAAAGAGTCTTTTTATCCTGATGTTTTGAGGGCGCTTGTTGAAGTTGACATGTCTGAACTTGTGGAGAAGGATGCGCGGAGGATTCTCGAAGAGGCTGCGGCGGTTGCGGAGGAGAGAATTAGAGAGATGGAATCAGAAAAGCCTTAGTGAAAGGCTGAATAGTGACAAAGGAAAGGAAACCCAGACGTTATCAATGTATTTCTAGGTTATTTTTTCCATGGTAACTTTGCTCTCGTATTCTTGGAATGTTATTTTGAATAGTTTGAAGAAGTCGTATCTGCCTAGTACATATGGTACTTCGTTTATTAGGGCGACTGCGATTTTTACTTTTATTTCGTGGGTTTCGATTTTCATTTTTACGTTCTGTAGTGAAAGTGGGACTATTGCTTCGCTGATTCCTCTGATTTGTCCTAGGTTTTCTGTGAGGTTTAAGCCGAGTAGTAGTCCGAAGTTTCTTGGGACTAGTGATATGTCGGCTCCTGAGTCTATGTACATAATGATGGGGAACCAGTTGCTCTTTTCGGATTTGATTTCTAGTTGGGCGACTGGTCTTAAGATGTCTCCTAAAATTCCTGATTTTTCTTTTCTGTATTTGAACTCAACCAAAAATCAGCACCAGTGTCTCTTCTTTGGGCACGTAGGCGAGGACTGGTTTTTTGTTGGGGTGTTTCTTTTTGGCTTGTTCCCAGACTTTTTTTGGGTCGGTTCCGCTTGCTACAACTTGGTTGTCGATTATGGCGATGTGTTTTCCGCTGTATTTTTTGTTGATTTCTTCTGCGTTTGTTATATAGAATGTTAATTCTTTCATATATTAGATAGTAGAGTAAAGCGGTATAAATTGATTTTTGTAAGTTTCAGTGTGAGAGGAAGTTTATGAAACTTCAATTAAGGTATGTGGAGTGGATGGTTTGATGAAGGTTTTGTTTGTGTGCTCTGGTAATGCGCATAGGAGTCCGTTGGCTGAGGCTTTGTTGAGGAAGGCTAAGCCTGATTGGGTGGTGGATTCTGCTGGTGTGCATGTGGCTATTCCGATTGCAGATGAGGTGAGGGAGTTTTTGAGGAGAGAAGATGCGGAGCAGTATTTGAAGAATAGCCCAGAGAGTTTGGGTGGTAAGCGGCTTGGTGATTATGATGTTATCGTGGCTATGGAAGATAGGCATAGGGATTATGTGTTGAGTTTGTGTCCAGAATGTAAGGGTAAGATTGTGGT
>CAZLCE010000017.1:0-27500 GCA_964558305.1 uncultured Candidatus Bathyarchaeia archaeon | reverse complement strand
GATTAAGGCAAGGAAGAAATAATCAAGTGTATTCAAACGCTTGTTTAATCTTTATATTTTTTTAAGGCATAAATTGAAGGAAGAAAACCAGAGCAAAAACTATCATCATAATTAGAACAATTGGAAATTTCCCTTTTTGTCTTAATCCTTTCATTTCTTCCCAAGCGACTATGGCCACTATTATGTAAACCGGGCATTAAGAGTATGGCCCCCGATCCATCCAGAAAACGGATTCATTTCTTAACAATCCCTATATGTAGACTATCGATTGCCCTTTTTTAAGTGTTTAGGAAAAGATTAAAAAAGGGGATTTGAATAGATCAAACAAGTCGTTCTTATAGACTTGTCCGGCCATACATACATGAAACTTTCCAGGAATCATACATGTCTATTTTCTTGTCAAGATTTATGTCACATAGTGGATCCCATCCATGATCCCCTTGATTCTTGCCATATTTTGTCGCCATATACCAAGTGTCCACCATATCAACGTTGCCATCAGCAAGGTAAACATCTTCTGAAATTTGTAATCTTGGGAATCTTCCGCTATTCGTGGCCCCATCTTTTTTGAATGCATACCAATCATATATTTGCAATGCCCTAACGCACAATTGTGATTCCTGGTTCACGGGGATGGATGCCAATGTTTCTTTAGGCATGCCCCACCAAAAGTCAACAAGCATGTCGAACCAATATGCATCTTCAGATGCTTTGTAACCGCTTCCATGTCTATAAACAATTATGAACCCCCCTGTGCAATCCGGCCGATGAACCCATCCTTCCGCTTCTGTTTGGCCAAAATGCAACGCTTTCCCGGTTGATTCTGGATTGCCCCATTGAATATCGCAAATGATCCTTGCCAAATGATCCGCATATTGCCTTGCAACGGGATAATTGAACCCATACCCTAATTCGGCCAACGCTTCTAAGCACAACGCTTGATTCGTTGCTGTAAACAATGCACTTCCAGGTGATCCGGCATCGCTTGGATACCTTAATCCCGTGTCGTTGCTATACCAATATTGCATCACATAACCGGCCGGGGAAGGCCCATAATTAGGTCCAAGCAATAGGCCGGCAGGTGTTGCGTTTCCTTTGCCCCAATAGTTAAAGACGTAGTTGGGATTATTGTATTTGTTCATGTAATGCATTGCAACCATTGAAAGGGATATTGGATGTTTCCAATGTCCGATCTTGAGAACGGGCCAACCAAGAATTTCTTGATCGAATCCTTCCATGAAGAATTCCGGTCCCCCAATACGTTGTGATGGGGGGCCAAAGTCTGTTAGAACCTTGCTTCTGTATACATGATTGTTGGTGTCCCTGAAGGAGGCAGATCCGTTATGTCGGTATAGTGGTCCAAAATACCAATCTGTGTCCCCGTATTTGTAATCGTAGATGCTGTTGTATTCATATTGATAGCGGTAATCATCGTTTTTTCCAGGTGTTCCATAAGGATACCTATATGTTCTGTTCCAATACCATTCATCCCCATAATTCCAAGTTGTTTGATACATTGGTTCATACCAATCATAACTTGGGAAATTGTATTTCGGGGAAGCTGCTGTTAGATCATGGTAATTCCTTAAGGCGCCAAATTTGTTTGCCTTTATTTGCCAATCGGCCGAATCCATTGTATATTTGTAAAGGTTATGGCCCATGATTGCTTCATGTCTTGATGCTGTTCGCATGCTTTGGAAGGTTTGTTTTGTTTTAACAAAGTAGGGAAGCGGTATTGGATTCCATGTTGAAGAAACGTTTTGCACAACCAATTCATTGTCCAAATACATGTCGCAATGTCTATTCCCCTTGTAATCGTAGATTTGAAATGATGAACGCATGTTTGGATTTGGATTTGTCCATGTTCCATTTTCAATTTTCTTTTCAACGGCATACATTTGATCCAAGTAAACCCAATAATCGGATGATGCTTTCATTGAAATTCGATAGAGCATATTCACAGCATTTGCGGGGGATGTATGATCTTCCCATCCCCATTGCCATCCGATACCGGTCCAATCTCCATATGGAAGATGGACACGATCCGTTCTAATTTCATTGTTGCCCGCATCTAACCATACAACCTCGAATCTTGCATAAGGCCCATTAGGTTCTTGCGGATAGGGAATTTTTCCGTAGAACGCAAATCCAAAATAGTATTCAGTATTGGCCTTTATGCCCCCTACCCATTGTTGCCAATGGCCATAGGATCCTTTAGGATCTATTACAAGGCAATACCATCCCGTGAAGGACCCATCATTATTTGGTTCATTCGGAGATCCCGTTGTTAATTCTCCCATTCTTGTTATACATTGCCCTTCATAATGCATCATCCAATCCCAAGGTCTATCAAGATCAACATTTGGATCTTCGTTTTTGCGGAATTCAACGCTTGGATTTTTGAGCAATTGATCATTTTCAAACTCTATCATAACTAACGGTTCATTGCAATCTTCACTTAATGGTAATTGTTCTCCAAGGATGCTATCGTTGCGATCGGTTTCTTCAAATCCGGCATCAATGATATATGTGTAATCTCTCATGTTTGGTTCTGTCCAAATCCAGGGGCCATCCTTGCCGACAAAGTAGTAATACCATATTGACGGATCTGCGGGGGGATCGAATCCCCCGGCCATATCTCCATCCCCGCATGTATGGCATGAACCGGTTTCATAGTATTTAACGCCAATGGGATTCGTTGTTGGGAATTCTGCAATGCATCCCCATGTCCCGTTATTAATTGTTTTATAGGTTCTATCCATGTAATCTTGCCCCATCGCAATTGCCCTTCTTACTTTATACATCCAATTTTCATCGAAAGCATATGCTTCAGTTGGCCTTATCGGGAAAAATCCGATACATGCAATGATCATCGAGATTATTAAGATGCTTGCGATCAAATTTTTATCAAATTTCATTTTCTATCACTTCCTTTTTGCCGGATGCGATGTCCGGTTGATTCATCCCGATAGTGGTCATGTGTTAACAATTAGCGATAGTTCTTTATATTTTTTTGTTAACAAATAACAACAGACATTTGTCTCAAGTCTTATGTTAACCGTTAACAAAAGAAAAGTAAAGTTTATAGCATGCAAAAAGTAGACTTTAACAAGATGAATAAATTAACTGCTCTCTGGTACTTAATATTCCCATTATGCATTGTCACAGTTATCATCACAGCTATCGTGTTTTTTCGAGAGTGGGGATATGGATTCGCCCCCTACATCATCATAGGCGCCATATCCTACGCTTTATTCATAATCTTCATAGGAGTGGAAGAGTTAATAAGACCTAAAGAAGTGAGAAAGCTTTCTGTTAACCGTTAGCTATAGAGAAAAATCTGGAACTTCGCAGCGATAAAATCAAGCTTTCTGGTTTGTTGTTTGTTAATGGTTGTTTTTGGTTTGTTACTACGTATATACTCTATTTATTTTAGTTTAGTTTCAACACTACCCAAATACGTAGTAACCATGAAATCATCTAAGAAAATTGTGGATTAGGGCGGTCGTTCCCCCTCGCCCAGAATCCACTTTTCCCAGAGTGGAAGCCAACGCATCAATGTTTTCCATCGTTGTGTTTTGCTGATTTGTCTGTGTTTGTTTGGGATTTTTCTCAAGTCCCAATAGGGAATGGTGTGATAGTTTAATGCCTTCCTGAGATAGCGGTAGATTACGCTTGTGCTGCGTCCGAATGCCTTTGCAATTGTTGGAATTGTGTATCCTAAACGTCTAAGTTTGATAAAAGCTGCTTTCTCTCTCTGCAATATTACAACTCTCATATTGGTTTCGCTTCCTTCTCTATCTGCGGAAACAAATCTTCCATTTTTGCAAAAGGGATTTTCTTTCTTCTAAGAGGTCTGTATCCTTCACATTTCATGTTTGTTCTGGATGATTGCTCCGTAAGATATGCTCCGCACCAATCGCAAAACTTGTCTTTCATGCGAAAATGTTTACAGTTTACACATTTAACCAATGCTTTTAATCTCCTAACCTTTTTACAGCTTCAGATGGTTCGCAAATATTGAGGATCTCATCTTCTTTCTGGATGTAGTCATCTAAAAGCGGTATTTTGCGTAATTTTTGCACGTAACGATACATTTTAAGATTAGCTTTAGCAAGTTGTTGTTCCCAATTTAGAAAACCGGTGCATGGCATACATCCGCTTCGATCTTTCCCCTTTAGGTAAATCTGGTTAATCGGGATGCCATGATCGTCCAGGTAATCCGAAACTTGTTTGCGAGTCCATAAACCAATTGGATGAAAACGCCATAAACTTCCCCTTTTTGTTGTATGGTAATACATTCCCCTTTGAGCGAAAGTGAACATTCTCACGCCCGACTCTGCACATCTTAACCCCGTTAATGTTGCTTCAATCTTGAAATCTTTGCATGCTTTTGCGAATGGTTTTTCCTTGAGGAAAATGCAACATTCTGGTTTTTCATGTGCTTGTTTGTGTTTTTTCCAAGCATATTCGGAGCGAATTAACGGAAATCCATATTCTTTTACACATTGCCAAAAACTCTTTAGCGGTTTTGTTTCGATAAGGTTAAGATTCCATTCTTTTTTGAGCAAGTCTCGGTAAGCATAGGTTTCAGGGTATTCAACTCCCGTATTGTTGAAAACTACTTTTATATACGGATTGACTTCTAACGCCATGTGCAAGACTACAACGCTACAACTTCCGAAACTACAACTAACCGCAATATTATCGCCATGCTTTTCAATCGCTTCTTTCACAAGTTTTTGCGGTTCCTGGATTGGCGTAGGACATTTTCTCATGGCGTATGTTATCCGTGCTTTTTCAATTTTAGGAGAGATCATGTTTTCTTTTCCTCTCCTTTTCCTTTGAATATCCATTGCCAGAACGTTCGCTTTTTAGGGAATATAGGCAACATGGAAATTATGCCCAACAACAAACCGATAACAAATTCTTCTAACATTGCGCTTTCTCCTTTGAAAATATCTCATAAGCTTCGGAGATATCTCCGTAAAGTTGGATGCTTTTTATTAAGCTTGGAAGGATTCCCCAAGGTTTTTGAAGTCCTTCGATAGGTTCCCTTATAGTGGGCGATGGCCCTGTCGATTTCTGTTGTTTAGCAAAACTATGCTGTTTATCTGTCAGCCTACCTTTTTGAGTTATGTTTAGGTAGCTACACCAAACACCTTTCTCTTCAACTTTAAGCACGAACCCGCATTCTCTGCAGCGATTTATACTTACGTTTCCAATATATTCTTCTCTTCTAAGTTTTGGACATCCTATCCTACAAGTTAACCTGCCTTTGTGTCTAATTCGATGTCGCAAAATCGCTTTGTTATGAGTCATGTTTGGATTCCTTCTAATGCGAGTTGTATTCGGATTAACGCTTCAATGACTTCTTTCAGTTGGCGACCGTCAAGGTAAAATTCTATCCATGTAACCCATTCATGAGGATTCGATTTTGGATAGAGAACATTCTCAAGATGATAGTTTCCTTTGACGTAAAAAGCGATTTGCGGATAACATGCGGTTTTACATCCTGGTTCAAGTTTAATCGCTAAGATTGGGTTTTCTTTTTTGGTGTTGCGATCTGCAACTGCAATGACGGGCTTAACGCCGACATCAGCAAAAATGCGAGTTGGATAACACTTGCAAGCGTCAAGTGGGATCTCCGCATAAACTTTGCCTGGCAACAGTTTCTTCGTGTTTGAATAGGCGTTCTGTTTAGGAGAAAGGAGAATTGGACCTTCCGGGCGGATGCCACCTTCATCCGACTCCCTGCTTTTTGAATCCGGTTTGAGATGAATTTCTTTGTGGGAGAGGTCCATAACTTTCAAACTTCCTGAGCTTTTCCCCAGAATGCCTATTCCTCGATTTTTTCAAACTGACTTAAGTCAACGAAACTGCATTTTGACGTGTAACATCCACAAGTCAACGTTCGAGTCTCTTCATCATAAATGACTGATTTACCGCAGACAGCACAGGGCCACTTCCGCATAAACTTCGCCATTATAATCTCCCACTACTTGATTGGAAAAGCGGTTTCACGAATTTCCGCTTCTGAAAATCCATGTCTTTTCAAGTTCTCGATAATTTTCTCAGGATCTTCTTTTTTGACTTCATTTCTGAAACTTATGTATGCACTTCGCAACCAAACCTTAGATTCCAGATGGAAGTAATCCTTCCCCTTGTCGCTTTCACTTACTTCAATGAACTTGAACGGAGTGCTTATTGTATCGCTGATTTCTAAGAAACGCTCCAGATCCTTAATGACAAAGTCCTTCATTGCTGTGCCTCTTTGCTTGCTATCTTAACAAGCTTGTCGGTTCTGCCTTCCCAATAATCCATGATGACTTTCTCAAGTTCATGCAACGCTTTAACAGGATCTTCCCCATAGTTTAGAGAACCCTTAACTGCAATGTCTATGGTTTGATAGTTGCCAAGATTGAACTTACGGTTAATAGAAATTTCAATTGGAATCACGGGATCCACTCGCCTTCTGTGCTTCCAAGCGGTTTAGCATACTCGTCAACAAATTCCTTGTAGTCTTTAGGATGCTCCTCTAACTCCGCTATGGTTGTGCGTTTTTGCCTTTCAAAAATAAGCACATGTCCATTGTTCTTGTCAATTCCGTAAACTCTGAAGGTTAAACGATAAAAGAAACCTCGCTTGTCTGTGGCTTTTCTCATACAACAATGATGCAGTGGCTTGGCAATGTCAACTTTCGCTTTGAACTCTTCAAAATCATAAATAACTTCTTTCATTCTGATCCCTTCCCTTTGGCCTTTGCTGATGCCAATTTTTGGGCATCTCATTATATTCTCCCCCTTATGATGGCCCGTTCCAATTCCGTAAGATCCCAAGTTGCCAAAACACCAAACAAGTTAGGCGTCAACTGTTTAACAAGGATCGGATCTTTCGGGGGGACTGGTTTCCATTCTGGAACTTCCCAAATTATGTGGAAGTTTTTTAGCAAAACTTTGACTTCGTTGACTAATATCTTTGCGGGGATGATGGGAACAATTGTTTTGACACGTTCATTTTTAATGTTCCATCTATGAAGTGAGTGAGATGGATCTTTCTTTTGCCATTGGAACGTTCCAGATGGCAATTTCACATCATTCAACGTTTTTCTTGCAGGATCCCAATAGTCAATGTTCCTATCTAAGGAAAAAATTGCGCTTCCATCCTCATGTTTTTGGCAATAGCATTCTTTCGCATCTGCTCGGCAAATTGCAAGTCGGGGATCACCATCCTCGTTTAACCCTGCTTTCTTGAAACTGTCGTAAATATCAATGATTTTTTTGCCATATCTTAGATGGCCATAAACCGCTTGAAAATCTCGATAAATCTGATCTTTCCTACGCCTTTGATCTTGTTTAAGCAATTGCCTTAACGCTTCAAATTCTTCCTGGGCCTTCTTTTGGGGCATTGCTAACATTTCAACTTCCATGTTTAGGCCTCTGTTGCAGTTATGATGCACCGCTTTGTTCCTTGAAAACTTCGGCAAACACTCTTCGCAAAGCATATTCAATTAATCCGGAGCGATTGTTGATCCCAGGAAGCAAGCGTTTATCAACGATTTCATCGGCTTTTGCAACAATGTCTTTGTGCAGGCATATGCTTCTCGTTCTTAGATCTGGATTCCTTACCATGCGAATCTCCGTTTTGCTATCTGTCAACATTAAGCATATTTAAATTTTATCTGCACAAATGCATCAAATGTCTTTTGTCAATTGCACGCAATTTACACAAACTTTAATATTTGCAAATTGTTAATAGTTGTTAATAGAGGATATATGACAATAGCACAATTAGAAGAATCAAACGCATCCCTACGCTTACTAATCACCCTAAACCAAATCAACAAACAAATAATGCTTTCAAACCTCTATGAAGAAATGCACAAACGCTACGGATTGGGCCGGAGAGCAGTTGATACAGCTCTGGAAGTGTGCATCAAACTGGACCTTATAAAAAGAGAAATTCAACGAATAGGCAAGAATCCGATGCCCAGCATCTTTCACAGCTTAACCGCAAAAGGAAAGAAAATCGCAAAAATATGCCTGGAACTGGAACAGGCCTTATCTTAAGTAATACCCAAGTTCAGTAATACCCAAGTTCACGCTCGATCTTTTCAAACTGCTTATCCTTTGCCAAAAGCATCAATTGCCCGATTTCTTCAACAAACTTGCAGATCTCACATGGATCCGGCAACTTACCCTTACTCTTTAAACGATTGAAAAGGCCCAGGACATATTCCAGGGCATCCGTGAATCCCCTTGCATAATCGTTTGTTGACATAGATTATCCCAAAGTTAAGCTTCATCAAACAGTATATAAGAATTGTTGAGAAACAGAATCCGCAACCTCGGGAGAGATAAGTTAAAGTGAAATCTGCATATTTTTCCTATCCGCTTATTGTTAACAAATAACAAAACTTATATACCGAAAAATACATACTAACCATACACGGAAGTGGGAAAATGAAAACAAAAGCAACGATCCTAATAGACGACAAAGTTTTACAAACGGCCCATGAAATAGGCATCAACGTTTCAAAATTCTGCGAGTACGCCTTAACTCAAGGGATAAACGCTATTCAAAACTTAGATTTCCAAAACACAAGATTTCTTGGTCCAGCTTCTTTGCTACAGACAAAGAGTATGGTGCGGTCGCCGGGATTTGAACCCGGGATCGCAAGCTTGGAAGGCTTGTGTCCTAACCAACCTAGACGACGACCGCCCTCTCTGCCGATGCACAGCGTTACTTTCTATTAAGTGTGCTAGATAAAATTTCTTTTTCACTTCTATTGCGGTTTCTCATCAGGTTTAAACAATTTCTTTTCATGCTTAGGCTTCGGCTTAAAACTTCCAGGATATTTTGGCATGGAAATTTCTTGTCGTTCCAAATTCTTAATCCTAGCATAAAGCTTTGACACTTTTGTTTTAGATGGTTGCTTAGGTTTTGGAATGCGAACAGGAACAGGAGTAAATGGTTTTTTAGTTTGACCGCGAAAGGCTTTTCTCTTGAAGTTTCTGGGCTGCACACGTCTTACTTTCCTAAAAACCACGTAACCTTCCTTCAAATTCACTTCTTCAGCTTCCCAGCCAGCATTCAACCAAGCCTTAGCATGTGGACTGCTCGACGAATTATCCCACCACTTTTCACTGCGATAGGCACTCATGGGCAGATTATCGCCAATTATCCCATCAATCTTCGCAAAAGAAAGCTTAACAACATCCGTGAAAGAACCCCTAAACTTCAAATAGCCACCAAGCCCATCATACTTGAAACCAGACTTCGGCGAAACAACCCTTCTTGCACAATGAAGACACAACATTTTAGTCGGATCGCCAGTCGCCACATCTGAAACCATACAATCCCTGCAGTACAATCGCCCACATCGTTGGCATCGCCTAAGATAGCTGTATGGAAGAACCCTACCGCATATTCCACATTCATCTTTCAACGGCATTCCAAACCACTAGACTAATTATTATTTAAAATGCAAAGCATTTGTTATTAAGCTTCACTCAGCCCTATCCAAGTTTTTGAGCTAAGGTATTCGGGAATCGCAATAAAACTTATACATCACCTTTTCCGTGCTTAACTAGTGGTCCAATGCTTTTTAGTGAACACCTTCATGAGAAAGCTGAAGAGTCAAGGCACAACGAAACAGTTGGATATTTAGTGGCGATAATGGGTTCCATATTCTTCGTTGGGGGCTTGCTGGAAACAGTAACAACAGTCGAAAACCCAGAATGG
This sequence comes from uncultured Candidatus Bathyarchaeia archaeon, assembly GCA_964558305.1. Taxonomy (GTDB): domain Archaea; phylum Thermoproteota; class Bathyarchaeia; order Bathyarchaeales; family Bathycorpusculaceae; genus CAZLCE01. The sequence goes on along the minus strand of CAZLCE010000017.1, from coordinate 17,756 downwards.
TTCCTAATAATCCCCTACCATTTAACATCTCACCCATACAGCCTTCTAGGCTTAACCCTAACATCTGTGGGTCTCGTTTTAATTTTTTTAGGAATAGTGTTAGGTACTCACTATGCAAGGGATAGATCATGGTACATGAAGGAACTACAAAAAGCACGTCTTCTAGAAGAGCAAAGACTGAAAATTGAAAAGAAAATTAAACCAGACTTACAGAAAATGATGACTAAAGCGAAGAAAAAGAAAGAATAAGGCAACTCAGCCTTTTACAACAGCCAAAGGAACAAACCTAGCAACCTTCGTGGTTATTCCAACCTTGTCGCTCACATCTGCAACTACGTCCACATTCTTGTAGGCAGGATCTGCCTCTTCAGCCAAAACAACAGAACTTGCAGCCTTAACATATATTCCACGCTGTTCCAAAGCCCGCTTTATGTCTCCACCCCAAAACCTTCGTTTAGCAGCATTTCGACTCATCATCCTCCCAGCACCATGCGCCGTCGAACCGAAACTTATCTGCATGGCTTTTTCTGTACCCACCAACAGCCAAGAGCTTGTTCCCATGCTTCCTGGTATAAGCACCGGCTGCCCTGCAGATCTATAGTCTGGCGGAATCTCCGGATACCCTTGTGGAAAGGCGCGTGTTGCACCTTTTCTGTGAACCCAAACCTTCTTTTGTTCTCCGTTAACTTTGTGGTTTTCTATTTTTGCAATGTTATGAGCTACATCATAAACAAGCTTTAGCCCAAATTTTTCTGGGTCTTCTTTGAAAACTTGTTGGAAGCTTTGCCTAACCCAGTGCATTATTGCTTGACGGTTTGCAAAAGCATAGTTGACAGCACACGCCATTGCCTGATAATAATCCTCTGCCTCATTGCTGTTTCCAGGCGCACAGGCAAGTTCTCGATCTGGCAATATTATATTGTATTTGTCCACTGCTCTTTCCATAACTCGCAGATAATCCGAACATATCTGATGACCGAAGCCCCGAGAGCCACAGTGAATCATAACAGTCACTTGCCCCTCGTGTTCAATTCCAAAAACTTTGGCTATCTCCGCGTTGTAGATTTTGTCCACCTTTTGTATTTCTAAGAAATGGTTTCCTGAACCCAAAGTGCCAATTTGCGTCATTCCCCTATTTTTTGCTGTTGTCGAAACTTTGTCTGGATTTGCGTTTTTCATGCATCCGTGTTCTTCGCAGTGCTCAGCATCTTTAGACCAACCTAAACCCTGATCGATAACCCATTGAACACCTTCAACGACTAGTCTATCCAAATCGCTGGGCGAAACCTTCAAGTCTTTTCTGCGACTCCCAAGTCCACATGGAACATTATCAAAAATTGTGTTTGCCAATTGAACAAGTTTTGGTCGAATGCTTTGTTCTGAAAGATTTGTGGTTAATAGGCGAACCCCACAGTTTATGTCGTAACCAACTCCTCCAGGACTAATTACACCTTCGTCATAATCTGTTGCGGCTACGCCTCCAATTGGAAAACCATAACCTTCATGCCCATCAGGCAAGGTTATAGAATACTTATAAATGCCTGGCAAATGGGCAACATTCACACATTGCTCAAGCGTTCTGTCCGTTTGTATTTTCTCTAGCAGTTCTTTATTGGCAAAAACAATGCCTGGAACGCGCATGCCCGGCTTATATTTTGGAATGCGCCATGTATAATTGTCCACCTTTTCAAGCGGAATTTTTTCTGAAGGGAGACGACTTTCTCCCTCTTCCATTTTTTCACCTATTACACACAAAGAGAAGAAGCCGCATATAAACGATTTTGGCGTTTACACCAAAACAAACTAGCTAAAGAACATCCCAAAGTTTTCGACGAAATCCATAAAGCCATGCACGCTCTCTTTAAGCACAGTCTCGCCCATAATTGGATGAGCCCTAATGTATTCTGCAGCTTTTCGAAGAGCTCCATCGCCTTCGATTATTCGCCCACTTATCGACTCTAGGCCTTCTTTGTTTTCCATTCCTCGCTTTGCGATTTTTGCCCAGAGCTTAAGCTGCTCCGCGTAGATTTTGAGCCTTTCCACAGCGTTGTATGCATTACCAAAATGACTATAATACAAAACCTTAGGTTTTAAACTAATCAGCTTATTTAAAGAATCTAGTGCAATGTCCAAACGGAAGGGCGACGGCGTTGTCGGCACAATTACATCGAATTCGCTTAGATAAATGCCAGCAGCATCTCCTGGAAAAATCCCTCCACTAAACGTTTCATAATAGCTCTGATGATGGGAAGCATGCCCAAGAGTTTCAACAACTTTTAGCCCTACATTGTTTCCAACATCAAAGACCATGCCATCATCTGCCGCAATAATTTTTTCACTCGGAACAGGTTCCGGCTTGCCATACATCTCAGCTATGCTTCCAAGAATTTCCCTTGATTGCTCCCAAAGTTTTTCAGGATTTGCCACGTGAGGCGCTCCCCTTTGATGGACGATGACTTTGGCGTTAGGCAAATGCTTCATTAATGTTCCAACGCCTCCGCCATGGTCTAGGTGAATGTGCGAAACAGCAACATAGGCTACTTCTTCAAGTTTTACATTTAACTCCTTTAAGCCAGAAAGCACATTGGGAATCGATGACGTTGGACCTGTTTCAACAATTGCAATTTGCTTTCCTTTTAATATGTAGCTGGCGATAAAATTCTTTATACCAGCAGTCTCAACATCGACTAGATAAATGTGTTCTCCAAGTTTTGTTACACTCATCTTAGCCCACCACAGTTTTAATAGAATCTTAAGGTCGCTATCAACTGCTTTAAACATTTTCATCACAAGATTTTAAACAGATTAACATACTTTTAATTGTGGATCTTTATGCTTCTTAGGATAATTCGAAACTTAGCAATCGAGGAAGTTGAAGAAAAAATTAGAAGGTTTGAGAAAGAGTTTGGCGTGAGTTTTGAAAAATTTGAGGAACTTTTCCTCAAGCAAAAGTTGGACACAAAGTTTGTAAGGGCCTATTTTGAATGGGCAGAGCTTGTGAACAGCTATAAAGGCTACATTGAAGACGGAGAACTTGACTACACAATTGAAGAAATTAAGGATTTTAAACCAGAGCAGATTGCTCTATTAACACCTCGAAGAATAGAATTGCTGTTTCAGATTGCTGCTTTGAGAGTGGAGTCAATTAATGATTTAGCTCAAAACGTGAGGCGAAACGTGAAAAATGTGTATTTAGATTTGCAAATGCTGAGTAAACTTGGCTTTGTAAAATTGAAAAAACGAAAGGGAAGAGCCTTCATCCCAGAAACTCTTGTAAAGGAAATAACTTTTCTAATCCGCTAAACAACGCTAAAATATGCATATTCCTCTTTACGCTTTCACAGCAATACTTAATTATCATCAAACCATCTTCATACAAAAAACAAATGCTAAAAAAAGCTAAGAGGCAAATAAAAATGGTAAATACTATAATTTTTGGCGCGCCAGGCTCAGGGAAGGGCACTTATGCTTCACGGTTACAATCCAAACTCGGCGTAGACGTAATCGCTATGGGTGATATTTTTCGAGAAATAATGAAAGAAGACACTCAATTGGGCAGAAAGGTGAAGGGATACGTCGAGAAAGGCTTACTTGTCCCAGACGATGTTGTAGTAGAAGTTTTGAAACAACGCTTGGCAAAAACTCGCCCCGAGAATGGCTTCATTTTGGACGGATATCCGCGCACTATTGACCAAGCAAAAGCCTTAGAAAACATTGCTAAAATAGACGTCATTATCCAACTAACTGTGCCGGATTGGATAATTATTGAACGTTTATCCACGCGAAGGATCTGCAGGAACTGCGGCGAAGTCTACAACATACGCTATCTAAAACCAAAAAGGAACATGATATGCGACAAATGCGGTGGACCCTTATATCAACGTCCGGACGACACTCCAGAAGTTATAAAAAGACGAATTGAAGTATACGAACGTCAAACTCAGCCGCTACTGCAATATTATAAGGAAAAAGGCGTTCCCTTCATAGAATTCAAATGTGAAAAACTTGATGTGCCACCTGAAGTTGGTGTTGAAGAAATTCTGAAAGGATTGAAAAAATTAAAACTCATCTAAGGATCAAATATCAAGAATGAATCTTAACGTAACTTCCTGTGGCTTTTTGATGATTTCCATCCGATGATACGTAACTGCTTTAACACCAACCTTCTGCGGATGCTTTTTTGGATTATATTTTTCACCGAAAATTTTTGCTTCAAGCCTGAAACCGTCTGGAATGACATTCAAGTTTAGAATTTTAAATTTTGAATAAAGTATTTGTTTTATCTCGAATTTCACAAGCAAAGCCTCAAGCCAACTGTAAAGAAGAGCGTACTCGTCTTCAGCCTCAATTTCAACGTAATCTTCAGCCTTTGGAGTGATTTTCTCGGTTTCTGTCATAACTTCAAACATTGCAAGGGCAGCATTCTCGAAAGCCTCTGCCAAATTTTTTCCATAAGCAGCAATATAGGCATCCGCCGTGTGTTCTAAGAATCTAAAGCCTTTTCTATCATCCATAACTTCAACCATATTAATGATAAAACCTATTTGATTTTAAAACTATTTTGTTTCTGCTAGAAGCCTAAAAGCGGTTCAACAGGCTTGTTAAATAGATGTATGTTAGAAGTACCTCGGGATTTTTTGAATTGCAGCAACCGTCAGTTTTACAGCGTTTTCCGCGTCTTCGAGGCTGAGTAGGGATGCTGGACTATGAATGTAACGCGTTGGTATAGATATAGTACCGCTCGGCACACCTTCCCTTGTTAAGGATATGCGTGCTGCGTCTGTTGAGCCTGCCAATCCAGTTTCAAGTTGATATGGAATTTTGTTTTCTTCAGCAGCATCAATCAATAACCGCAAAACCTTTGGATGAGCAATTAGCCCATAATCAGCAACTGTTAAAGATGGCCCTTTCCTCATCTTCACCGGCGCCTCAACTTCCTTCACTCCAGGCACATCGCCAGCCACAGTCACATCAAGCGCGATGCCAACGTCTGGATCTATCCCAAAAGCAGCCGTTGTTGCCCCTCTTAACCCAACTTCTTCCTGAACAGTTCCAACAGCATAAATAGTGCATTCTGTTTTCTTCAAACGCTTCAGCGCCTCAACCATAACAGCGCATCCGACACGATCATCGAAAGCCCTGCCGATTACAATATTCTTTCCGACTTTCACGAATTTTATGTCAAAGCCCACTGGATCTCCGATTCTTACCCCCATTTTTTTGGCTTCTTCTTGGTTTTCTGCTCCAATATCTATAAACAGTTCATCATATGAAAGGACTCTTTTGCGTTCCTCTTCTTTCTGTATGTGCGGAGGTTTTAAACCTATTATTCCGTGTAATGGTCCTTTTTCTGCGTAGACTATGACTTTTTTTGCAAGCAGAATGCGGTCGTCTATTCCGCCTATTTTCGTGAATTGTAGAAAGCCTTCTTTTGAAATAGTTTTTATTAGTAAGCCTATTTCGTCCATGTGTGCAGCAAGCATGACTTTAGGCGCGTTTTTCTTTCCCTTTTTTATTCCGATGACATTTTCAAGTTTATCCTCTTTGACTTCATCTACATGAGGTTTTAAGAAATTCTTCATTAAACTCCTAACTTCTTCTTCGCGGCCTGCAACACCACAAGCATTCGAAAGCTTTTCTAAGGTTTCAGCAAGCGCCATCATGGATTCCTCTTTGTGGGGTATTCAGAATCATAAACCTTTATATTAAACAATTGCGGTATAGAAACCCGAATTTAATGTGGGCTTTGATAACCGCTCCTCCATGGTGAAGAGATAATAGTTGGGCAAAGTTCTTAAAAATCCGCCAAAGGGGATCCATCAGCTTGTCCTTTGAGATACAAGAATTACCAGACATTATAAGAGTGATTGTTTTGCTAAGTCTCAGTAAAGGAAGCGCGCTAGAAAAGCCTCAGCTTAAACACCGAATAGACAAAACATGCGCAGGTCACGTCTGCGTTGAAATGAGTGACATCGACGAAGCTTTGAAGGAAATGAGCGTTGAAGGACTGATCAAAGAGGAACATGGAAAAGTCAAACTTACAGAAAGAGGCTTTCAACTAGGACAGGAATGGAAAAACTTACTCTTAAAAAGAGAACCAATATTGGAGATTGTCGCTGGCTTAACAGATGGCTCCATCACTGGACTTGTTGCCGTTCTTTCCGCTTTTTTGGCGGGATTGGCCATAAAATTCGCTACGTTTGCGGCTATATTGAGCCTGTCGGCTGTAGCAATAACAAACTTTTCCAGTTTTCTGATGGGTGGAAAAACTGAAGACATCGCGGATTTACTAACCCTCAAAACTTTAATGGATTACAGTTTAAGCGATATCCCGGACAAGACGGAGAGGGATAAGTCGTTAAGGCTTGTTAAACAATTATTCGTTCTGTTACGTAAGGAAATAGGAAGGTCAAACCTTTATGCTGCCTTAATCTGCGGCACAACAACTTTTCTGGCTGGAATCATACCTATAATAGCTTATTTGACGCTGCCTGCACCCTTCAACATTATTTTATCCCTAAGCATAGTCTGCGTGATAGTAGGCTTCTTTCTCGTTCGTTATCGTTCTGAGCGAACCAAGGTGCACTGGCGAATAACCCTAACAGAAACGGTGATAATAATTTTAGTTGCAGTTGTTGCTTCATTAATAATCGGCGGCATGTAGAAAACGACCATTTCAAGTAGCAGATGACACTAACAATCGAATGTATCAATAGTGCAAGATTTTTATTCTCTTCTTATTATTTAGAATTGTGGTCAAATGCGAAAAAGTTTGCAAGCAAGTCTAACTGCTATTTTTGCGGCATTGCATGCCATTTTGTACTTTATCTCCTTTGGATTATGGCGAAACTGGGGAATATACTTAGAATCTATCGAAGGAATAATTTTAGGCCCAAAAATCGGGTTTTTCGCCGCGCTCATTGGTAGCTCAATCGCTCGAATGATTAAGCCTGATCCTTTTTGGATGTTTGGCATAATCGCTGAACCCTTTAGCGTTTTAGTGGCAGGGTTTTTAGCTAAAGCCAAATGGAAACCAGCATTAATAGCATATACAATAATGCTTTCAACATATTTTATTCATCCCTTTGGAAGAGAGCTTCCTCTCTGGACAATTTTAGACATCCTATTTGGTCTGCTCCTAGTTTATCCAGCCGCAAAGCTAAGTGAAGATTTGTTTAAAGCAGATGTTAAACGCTTGTCAATCGCAATGGTTTTAATTTCCTTTGTTTGCATAGCTACTGATTCGCTTGTGAGGATTTTTCTGCTTGTTCCATGCGGTTTGTACAGTTTGTTTCCAGACTTTTTTGGAAATTTCGAAATGCTCTATGTGGTGTTTGTTGGAGCCGCTATTGATTCCTATATTGAAGACTTAATTGTTGTACTTGTCTCATTCCTCGTTGGTGTACCTTTAATTATAAGCGTATCAAAACTAAAGATTTTTGAAAAACGAGGGTTGATTAAAAAATAGAAAAAGTTGCGGGAATAATTTACGCTTGTGAAGGCGGCGGTTGTTGTCTTTGAAGTTCTAAATATTCGGTCAGTAACAGAACGCCCTCTATTATAAGAAAAACGCCTATGATGATCCCCACGAGTTCTGGCCAAACAATTACTATTATGCCAAAGATTATACATAATATAGCCAATAGTGGTTTGGAGACTGCTATTCCAATTTTCTTCAATCCTTTCTCAACAACTTCAGTCATACATGTTCATCCTCCTACATATTAACAAGTTTATTGATAACATTCAATATTTAAGATATTCGAACCCACTAAACTAATAACGCTTTTAAAATTGTTGCCTACTATGCAGCACCATACATGTTTTAACGGTTATACAGTATATAAAAATATATATTTCCATCCATATATTAATACAGTAATGGTGGTGATCATATGGAACAGAGAAAAATTATGTCGCTTGGACGTTCTTCACTTGTAATCTCTCTCCCAAAACACTGGACAGAATTAAATGAGCTAAAACAAGGAGATGCTGTTTCTATAGCTATAAACCGCGACAGGTCTTTGGTTGTTTTCCCTGGTGCAAAAAAAGAAAGGGAAACAAGCAAAATAACGCTTTACATAGAGCCTGATGAAAGAGATGCCTTCGTAGTTCGCAGCATAATCGCTTGTTACCTAAATGGCTACTCAAGCATCAAATTGATTTCAAAGAAATTTTTCACAGTGGCTCAACAGAAGGCCATCCGTAACATAGTTCAGATGCTTTACATGCGCATTATGGAAGCCGACACCAAAGAAATACACATTGCAACTCTCATCGACGAATCAAAAGCTTCAATTCAAACAGGAATTAACAGGATGTATAAAATATCTAGCTCCATGTGCCGTGATGCCTTTGCAGCCCTGAAAAGTCAGGATGCAGCACTTGCAAAGTCTGTTTACGCTCTTGACGATGAAGTTGATCACTTTTCATTCTTCCTTTTACGATTGCTACGTCATGCGGCTGTGGATTCTGCTTTAGCTAATCAGCTTACGCTTGAATCAATTGATTGTCTTGACTATCAAATTCTTGTCCATCGCATAGAACAGGTTGCAGACCAAGCTGCCAACATAGCCAAATACATCATAATGCTTGAGGGAAGACATAAGAAAGTCTCTGATCCTCTTTTGGAGAAAATGTACTCTGCGGGTTGCGATGTTTTAGCCTCTTATAATAAAGCTGTGAATGCCTTGTTTTCAAATGACGTGAAAGGGTCGAACGAGATTATTGAAAGCCAAGCTCAGGTGGAAAAACTTGATCAGGAAATAGCGTCTTTAGCCTTTTTGAAAGAGAAAAGCACTGAGATTATATGCGCTTGCTGTTCCATACGTGACAGCATAAGACGGATTGTAGAATGCGCAGCAGATGTAGCGGAGATTACCATTAGCCGCTCTTACAAACCATCTCTTTAATTGCATCGACGCCTTTTTTATTTCTCAGAAGGATAGTTTAAGGTTACAGCAATTTTAACGGGTGAAATTTCTCCTTTCAATATTTTTCTTGCCAACTGAAACGCATAGTTATAGTTGTATACAGTGCCCTTACCGTTTCTCCGTGCTTCTTTTAGAATTTCTCGTTCCAGTTTGTATTTCAGTCTACCAATCGTCAGTGCACCTATGCCAAAAATTCCAGAAGCTATTTCTTTCATATCATCTTCAAGCTTCATTCCTTCCACTCCTAAGGGCGGAACAGCGTTTACATCGGCTATTACTTTGGCGAGTTTTATTCCACTCAACATTTCCTTGCTAATGATTCGAACCCCAGCAACAGAAGCGCATAAAATAACATCAGCCTTCTCAATAACTTCAATCTTCTTTGTTGGAGTTGAAGCGAAGACGCCTTCTACATTCACTCCATACTTATTGCGGAGTAAATTTAAAAGATCTGCAACGTATTTTTCCCCATCTACCCGATCAGGGTTAGGACTTATAATCATGACATCACATCCCAGTCGTGCTAATAGAATTGCTGCAACTCTTCCGATGGCACCTGTCCCGAAAATTGCACAGCGCTTATCCTTCAGATTTCCTAGTTTGGAACGGGTCAATGCATCCTCAACTTTTGCTATCAATGCTGCTGCTGTAGTGTAAGCCCCACCGGGATCAATTATTGTTGCTGCTTCGAATGGTGGAAACATGGTGCCACGGGCAACTTTCAAAATTTCTTCAGCTTTTTCCATATCCTTTCCGCCGATAAAGAAGCATGTATGCTTAATTCCTTTTGGATCTCTAGAGAATATGGCATCTTGAATTATTCTTTTAGCATCTTCGGCGTTCACGTTTTCGTAGGGTACTACAACACTAAATCCAGCATCGTATGCCATGCAAATATCAAAAGGGCTTGCTCTTTTGTCTGTGTCTAAGAAGAAAAGCATGTTTGGCGCTTCTTCTGCAGTCTTTTTAATGACAGGCTTCACTTGAATCTGCATTGACCGAAGTAAATCTTCAAGTTCTTCAGTAGGAGCCTTTTTGGTGAAAAGCAATTTTTTTGTGGGTTGAATGTTTTCTGCCTCCGCATCCACAGACTCTAGCAACCTTTTGATGCCACTTACATGTTCAGGACTGGATATGTGAAGGCAGGTTATTTCCTCCTTATCGATTTTTCTGGCGTTTTCCAAAATTTCCATAACGATCCAGCTTTCCCGAACTGAAAACTTTGCTTCGCGTTCTGCTTCGTCAATCTCTTGTTGAAGGCATTGACCATAGGCCTCCAAATATTCAATCTCAATGTCATTTGGGCTGTTTTTCTGAGAGGTTGATTCCTCCAGCGCGCTAAGTATGCGATCCCTCAGCTGCTTCTTCTCTTCTAGGAGAGAAGCTAGGTAGCCCCTAGCGTTTTCGTCGATATCTACTGCATAGAACGGCACTCCCTTTTTCTTGAAGGTACGTGAGAGAACATTATTTTCCATGAAGTTGTCGATAGAGCGGTTTCCTAGTTCTTCTGTTGCGAAGTCTGGGTTGGCTTCCTCAATAAGTTTCTCAAGGAAACTACTGAAAGCGATGGAAGGTTTGAAAACTTTGGAAAGCATATTTTTGGGTGTACTGTTGCTTTGGGGCTCTGTAATCCAGAAGGGTTCGCTGTATTCCTTTTCAACAATTATTACTCTTAATGTTTTTCCATCCAATGGAGCGATTTCGAGTGTTTTCATCCGTTATCACCTTTGGATTTATGAGTAAGAGACAAAATATATACCTATTCGAAATATCATATATACATATTAATAGCGTATATACAGCGTTATCATGTCTACTGTTACACTTTTGCGGCGCTAATCATTTTGTGGACTTTAGCCACTTTTGATAAACTTCCTCATCAAAAGTGGGTGGCAACATTAACTTATCCTTAACTTTTGGCTTACCTTCCTTAGAGTGCGGCCTTCTAACTAACGTGTCGGCATACTTCTCGATTTCTCTTGCTTGCTCGGCTAATGTTGCTGCAATTTGGGCAATTTCATGTGCGCACGCGACAAACGGAATATACTTCTCTTTTTCCTTTTCCACAAAACAAGCCCGTGCATTAACTTCTGCAACCTTCTTAGTTAGCTCATAAGCTGCCATAGCTTTCGCTTTAGCATAAGGGTTTTTGAAGTCAGATTGATCGCGAATATTCTCAGTATCAATCACCAACTTGGGCAATTCTGGAATTAAACCAGCTTTGTAGCCATGTATAATCCTGTCAATCTCTTGGTACAGCATCTTGTAAACGCCTGTTATCGCAAGCACTTTGATGACGTTGGAATTGAAAATAGCCATCTCAGTTGGGTCCAAGAATTCCTTCCGCGCCCCAATAAGTGGATCACCCAAAATTATTATGTAACCAAAACCTTGCTTTTCAAATTCTTCCTTAAGCCGCTTTCCAGGAGCATCCGATATGAATATGCTCGGAATTTTTTTCTCTAAAAGTATCTCTCTTGCCCTAGTAGGACCTTGAACTGCAGGGTTTGGCGATATAAATATTAAGAAATGAGGGTTAAAATCGAAAATTCTCGATAAAGCGTCCTCAACTTCCTCGGTGACCATTTTCGCTCCAGTTGTTACACTTCGTACACTAATGTCCTCCCTATCTGCTAGTTCGTCTAGAAAAAGCTCAAGCAGAGGGGCTGTGCCAATGTTGCCACATTTTATAGCGCCTATTTTGATTTTTTCCAAGGAAATCACCTTAGAGTCAAACTAAAAGCCGTATTTAGAAAATGATGTTTATAAGGATTTCAGAACCTAGTATTAAGGGTACAACTGGTCGCTTCAAAAATGTTCTTCACAAGTTCTTCATTTTCTTGCGCTGATAATGCGTAACTGAGGATGATTAATAAAAGAGGTGAATGCCAAAGAATTTAAACCCATTCCGCTTTTTTATAGTAATTCTATGCGAGGGAGAGAAAACTCATGATTGAAGAAAAATTCACGTATAGAGCGGAAAATGGGAACACTTGCGAAATTGTAGATACCTTCGCGGAGATGTTCCCTCTTTGGGCTGGCCGCATACTAATAACTGCCTATAATGAAAGATGGGCTTTAACTGCGGCTTCTGTTGCGACTGGATTTGCAACAAGCGTGATCATGTCTCCAGCAGAAGCCAGCATAGAAGGCATCGTGCCTGCTGAAAAAACTCCAGACAATCGTGTAGGCGCTTTAATCCAGATATACAACCGCAATAGGTTCGAATTAAAAAATCAAATGATACTGCGCATAGGACAGTGCATAATGACTTGCCCAACAGCCTCAGCCTTTGACGCTATGCCTAACGCCAAAAGAAAAATGAAGGTTGGCAGAAGCATACGACTGTTTGGCGACGGATTCCAAAGAAAAGGCTTAGTTGGAAACAGAAAAGTTTGGAAAATCCCAGTTATGGAAGGCGACTTCATCGTGGAAGATATGTTCGGCGCAGCAGAAGCCATAGCCGGAGGAAACTTCCTTATCCTAGCCAAAGACAAACCTTCCGGACTTAAGGCATCTGAAGAAGCAGTCAACGCCATCAAAACCAAGGCAAACGAGGTAATTTTGCCCTTTCCAGGTGGAATTTGCCGTTCTGGATCTAAAGCTGGCTCTTTAAAGTACAAGCTGAAAGCATCAACTAACCATCCTTTCTGCCCGGGATTAAAAACACTTATACAGGATTCGCAACTGCCAGAAAGCGTGAATTGCGTTTATGAAATTGTTATTAACGGGTTGACTGTTGAAGCAATAAAGAAAGCCATGGGAGAAGGAATGAGAGCTGCTGCAAGCGTTCCGGGAGTTGTTAGAATTTCGGCAGGTAACTACGGCGGAAAACTGGGTCCATATAAGGCTTTTTTGAAAGAAGTCTTAGAGTTAACCTAGCTTTTTCCCAAACTCTTATTTGATGCCTTGTAATGTAGCTTTACGGCTAACATTCCAAGTGAAAACGTTTGAGTAGCGCAAAGAAAACTTCATTAGAATTATTCAGACTGAAAAAGACACTGAACACTCTTGCCAGCAAAGAGGGACGCGGAACTGAACTTATTTCGCTTTACGTTCCACCGGGAAAACAAATAAGCGACGCCATAAACATGCTTAGAGACGAATACGGCACAGCCTCAAACATAAAATCTACAACCACTCGCAAGAATGTTCAAGACGCTATTGTAAAAGTTCAACAACGCCTCAGACTTTTCAAAGAGGCCCCAGAAAACGGGCTAGTAATATTCTGCGGGGCAATACCACAAAATGGAGCGGGAAGCGAAAGAATAGAAACATACGTTATCATGCCGCCAGAACCAATAAACATATACCTGTACAGATGCGACTCAAGATTCCACACAGAACACCTGCAAGAACTCTTGAGAGAAAAAGAAACTTATGGCATACTCCTCATAGACGCGTCAGCCGCAACACTTGCGACGCTTCAAGGTAGACGACTCGAAATAGCCAGAGAAATAACATCAGGCGTACCTGGAAAAACTCGCGCTGGTGGGCAATCAGCAAGAAGATATGAAAGATTGAGAGAGATGAGGCTTCAAGAATACTTTAGACGCGTAGGCCAACATGCCAATGAAACATTCATGCCAATAGAAAACTTCAAAGGCATGATAATCGCCGGGCCAGGGCCAACAAAGTACGATTTTGAAAAGGGCGACTACTTGAATTACATGTTGAAAGAGAAGGTTATAGACATTGTTGACACCGCTTACGTTAATGAGCAAGGCGTTAAGGAAGTTGTTGGTAAGGCTCCGGAAATAATGCGGAAAATACGTTACATAGAAGAGAGACAGATAATGCAACAGTTCCTTTATGAAATTGGCCATGACACTGGAATGGTAACTTACGGCGAAGAAGAAGTTAGAAGGGCTTTAGAAGCAGGCGCTGTCAGAACACTGCTACTTTCTGAAGGATTAGACGTTACACGAGTCAAAGTTAAGTGCACTGTATGCGGCTACGAGGAACAACACACAATAAAAAGCCAAACATCAACAAGCTTTCAACAAGGCATTTCTGAAAAACCATGCCCAAAATGCAAAGCTCCAGCTTTAGGAATAGCTGAAACTCAGGATCTCATAGAGAATTTTGCACAATTGTCAGAGTATGCGAACACTGAAGTTGAGATAATATCCGGCGAAACAGAAGAGGGACAAATGCTAAAGAATTCTTTCGGTGGAATAGCTGCAATTTTACGGTTTAGACTTCGAAATGAATAAGAAACATTACTTGTTAAGTAGCAAACGCTCCATTTCGCTCTTTCCAACGCCTTTTATCAGTAGTTTTTTATGTCTAGAAGTAAAACCAGAAATGAGATCTACTTTTTTAGTGAAACGCTTTGAAAACTCTAATCAATTCTTTGTTAACCTTTCCCTTGGTCGGTTCTTCTCTGCAAAAGACCACAATCTCATCTCCATCAACTACGACTTTAAATTCTTTAGAATTCGGTTTCACGTATATTTCCAAAATTACGCCATCTTTCATTTCACTAATTTTCATAGAATTCCCAAACCTCAAAAGTCCGAGTTCTTAAGTCTCTTTAAAGCCCAGCTGTACTTTTTTCTTAAGGTTTGAGGATAGAATTTTTCCAAAGAGAAGCCTATCGATGTAGCCCATGTCACATACACTTTTGGATCAATGTAAGATTTCAGAGAAGTTCCTAGATTGTATTCTCTGGAGTTTTTTGCGAGTTCTATGTCAAGCTTGGTTTTCTCAATTCTAGTGAGGATGGAATCTATCTTTTTCCCTTGCTCCTTCTTTTCTTTCAACTTGGCCTCAAGTTCTCGGAGCTTTTCCTCTTTCTTAGCTAATCTTTCATCAAAGTTTGGAGGAACTTTTCTTTTATGATTGGCAACTTCTGCTCCTTTAAGGTTAGCCATCTTCGCGTGGAACTTTTTAATATGTTCAGGGTCCTCTTTCTTAACTTCGCACTTTTCCAAGTATTCTTTAACCACTTGCGTGGTTCTCCAAGTTCTGAAGACTTTGGCGGTTAACCCGTTCATTTTTTCTGAGAGAAATTTGGAGACTTTTTTGGAATCTATCCCTTCGAAGAGATATTCTTTGCACGTTTTAGAAAAGTGTTCAACGTCCCTGATTACGCTTAGAGGAGCGTTCACGCTTTTAACCCATCTTACTGAATCCTTTCCTAAAAAGTCAAAATGCAAAGAATTGCCGCCTATTTTTATGTGTTCTGGTCTTAAGGTTATTGCGCCAACAGTATCTGCTTCTCCTGGGTCTTTTTCATCCCCAACTCTCATGTTCATTCCGAAGACAAGCCAACAAGCAGTGGCGATTTTTCTTCTTTCCTCATTCTTGGCGTCTAAATTCTTCATTATGTGTGCTTCAATTCTCAGAATTTCTTTGCTTAGCTTTTCTGCCTTCTGGAATTTCTCTTTCTCTCTTCTTTGTTTAAGGAAAGCGGAATCCGAGAACCAGACATATTTGATTTTTCCTGTGAGTTTGTCTTGCCATTTGGCTAAGTACATTTTGTCTGGTTCCCAAATAGTGTCTTTCCAGTTGCCTAAGGGCTTAGGGCTGTTTGGAGAAAGGTTGAGGATTATGTCTTCTTCTTTTGGTCCTTCTTTCCACTTTCCTCGTTTTGGATGATTGCCTCTGCCAGTAAAAAGGCATGAAGGCTCGGCTGTCCAATTGGCTATCTCTATCTTTTTTCCATCAACAATTGCATAACCATATTTTTTCTTCAGCGCTTCTCTGTGAGATTTTCTTTGTTTTGCTAGTTTTTTCTTTTCTATCTTAGTCATATTCGTTTTCTTCATTGTTTCTTGTTCTAAGTAATTGGAGATTTCGGAAAAATCAATGTCTGCGTTTTGCAATTCAATGCAGTTGTCATTGTCTATCTTTTTTATGTGCTCAATTGAAAAATGCTTCAAAAAGTCAAGAGATGGATTTTCCAGTTTTAAGTGTTCTAAAAAATCTTGGATAAAATTCTTGTAGAAAACCTTGTCTGGAGGAGAGATTGCCGATTGTGCCTTTTTTACCCAGGCAACAGCCATTTGCTCAGTCTTTGGACTCAGTTTTATGGTGTGACCTTCAATTTTTATCGAGAATCCCTTGTAATCATAAGGAGGGACATAAATCCCGTTATGTTGGAGGCTTTTTAGCGAATGCTTCATTAAATCGACCTGGTCAATTTGGCGATGAGCAGTGAATAGTTATTTCAAAGTTTCCTTTTTCACTATTTTGCTTCCTTAAAAACTTTCACTACAAATTTTTCTAAATTTAGGCTTATGGACCAAGTTTTTGAGTCCTGTTTCTTTGCAACTCCCCATATAGATGTTCCACAGTTTTCTTGTCAATATATCCTTTATGTGGGCGAAAGCCGCCGGAAAATCCTTGTGGAATGTGCAGAAGTTCATGGATCAATGTTTTTTCTTGATCTTCCTTAGATAACCTGTCATAGCGTTCGGAAATGACTTCAATTATGTAGGAAGGTGCTAGATTGAGAGCTTCTTGCCAAATTTTGCCTAAGCCATGGATGCGAGCGATTGTGCGTCTAGATTTGGATCCTTTGCTTCTGATACAAAACACGAATTGAGGTACAACATGGAAAAAATCTAGGTTGGCTGCGATTTCATCAACGCACTTTTTGACGTCAGAGGCTTCATAATATCTTATCGACATAACTCTTTCACTTCAATTAATTGCGTTCACGCAGATCATCATTTTAACTCTTTTGTCATAGCAAGATAACTCAAACAGACAATCTTATGATTCGATACCCTTCTTCTATGGACTCCCTAAAAATATTGTGACAACTTGGCTTCTGCTTTAAACTGCTTCATCAATCTGCAGCTAGCACAGCAAGGCAAGCTCTTTTTTATAAGTTAAACATTCCATAGACTTCATAGAAAATGAAATTCTTAATCTTCCTTTAACAGATGAAAAAAAGAAAAGTGGAAATTTCCTTTGGCATTTTAGTTTCTATGGCAACAATGATGTGACAATTAAAGTTCTTCCCCGTATTTGAACACTGCCTACTTCGTCGTTGAAACTCCATTGTATTTTGATTGTATGTGTTCCTGGAGCAACATTTGGTTTGTAGAATGTGAAGGAATGTGATGCCCAGTCCATTAGTTTCGTTAGTGTTACGCCTGTTGATGGATTGGCTGGAGTTGCGTCTACCATGGCTCGCACATAGATTTCTAGAAAATCTGTTGAGGTTTGAGCCTCTGCACTGAACATTATTAGTAATGTGCTATTCGTTTGAAGAGTTACGCTTACGCTCATGCCTGGAATGTCTTGCCATGACCAGTCGTATCCGCTTCTTGTTTCTAATGTGGTGGAATACGTTTCATTATGTGCATGTGCAGTTTGCAGTTCAAGAACTAACGCTGTTTTGTTTATTGGGTCTCCTAATGCTCCGAACAATTTTGCCTCGTACCACATGTCTATCATGTCAATCTTGCCATCATCATTAATGTCAGCCCAAGGGTCATATGGAGGTATACTGTTTATCGGTATTATACTGAACAATACAACAGTTACACAGAAAGTAGCTATTACTGCAAGAATCAAATCTTTCTTAATTATCATAATGTGTCACCTCCTTCACCAGAATAAACCAATAGTATCATAAGTAATAGAATATCTGTCTTTTGAAGAACTCGAAGCAAATACAATGTTTCACGTGAAACAATGACCAAGGCATTTTAAGATTTCACAAAAAAAGAACGGCATAAGGCATAACTATTGACCAAACGCCCTAGATAACACGATCCAATAATTCCAAAACAACTCACATAATGAAATCAAGTGGACCGGGGGGGATTTGAACCCCCGACCTCCTGAGTGCAAGTCAGGCGTTCA
>CAZLCE010000016.1:0-29056 GCA_964558305.1 uncultured Candidatus Bathyarchaeia archaeon | reverse complement strand
GAGTAAATACCTTTCCATTCACCGCGTAAGGGCTTTCCTACGTAAGGGTTGGTTTTTAATATGTTGATTTCTCGAAGTATTCGCACTTGAACTTCTCTATCTAAAGCTTTGATTTCCTTTAGGAAACGAGGTGCAAACTTGACTTCAAATTGCGCCTTCAAGGTTTAACTCTCTTATGAGCTCATCAAGCGGTCTAGCCTTGCCCTCTTCAACCTCTCGCAAGGCAACCTTCAAATCTTTAACAAGTTTCTTGTCTTGTATAACCTCAAGAGTCTCCAATAACTCATCCATCAAACTAGCAGCTTTTGTTAGCAATTCTTTCTCTTCCGCTGTTAAGAGAGTCATTTGCCTCCCACAACCTCTTCAGAATATAAAATCTCTACAGACGTTTTAACTCTTACTCTCAAAATCAGATTAGCAAATGTGTTTACTAGTAAATTTGTGCGCCGTTCCCGCCGGAGCACCTTCCCTTTTGATTCGTTAGCGAATTTGGAATTAACGGTGTAGTATTCTTAAAATTCAGATTTATCCGATAAGTTTAAATATTCTGAATAATACCAATCCGCATGGAGAAAAATATGACCAGTAACACAGGATGCTGTAAGGTTGACGCTGTAGTATCCATAGATTCAAAGGGGCAAATCGTCCTTCCCAAAGACTTGAGAGAAAAAGCAGGCTTAAGGCCAAATGATAAATTGGCGGTTATAGGTTGCGAACATGAAGGAAAACTGTGTTGCGTAATTATGATCAAGACTGACACACTTGGCAACTCGATAAAAAGCGCCCTAGGTCCTATGCTCGAGGAAATTCTAAAATGAGGAGGCGTTTGATATGAGAGAGGAAAGAATAAAGAAAATTGTGAGAGAAGGCTACGCTAAAGCAGCCAGAAGGCAAAGCTCTTGCTGTTGTGATTCAGGAATTAGCGAAAAAATAGGTTATACAAAGGAAGACATCAAATCAGTTCCCGAAGACGCCGTCAGTTTCGGATGTGGGAATCCAGTTGCACTTGCATCTTTAAAAGATGGCGAAACCGTTCTCGACCTCGGTTCAGGCGTAGGATTTGATTGTTTCCTTGCCGCAAAAAAAGTTGGAGAAAAAGGTAAAGTCATAGGCGTAGACATGACACCCGAGATGATCGATAAAGCAAGGGAAAACGCCAGAAAAGGCCGCTACAAGAACGTAGAGTTTCGACTCGGCGAGATTGAAAATCTGCCCGTTGCTGATAACGCTGTTGACATCGTCATCTCAAACTGCGTCATCAACCTATCGCCAAATAAGAAAGGCGTATTCGAAGAAGCCTTCAGAGTTCTTAAACCTGGCGGAAGACTGATGGTTTCTGACATTGTTTTGCTGAAGGAACTTCCTCAAGAAGTTAAAAAGAGCACACAAGCATACATTGGCTGCGTTTCCGGAGCAATGATGAAAGACGAATACATAGAAACAATAAGAGAGGCAGGTTTTCAAGAAGTCAAAATACTCGAAGAAA
The DNA here is from genome assembly GCA_964558305.1 of uncultured Candidatus Bathyarchaeia archaeon. Classification (GTDB taxonomy): domain Archaea; phylum Thermoproteota; class Bathyarchaeia; order Bathyarchaeales; family Bathycorpusculaceae; genus CAZLCE01. The sequence goes on along the minus strand of CAZLCE010000016.1, from coordinate 27,570 downwards.
CACATTTCCCCAGCGAGTACATACTCGACAATCCAACTATAAAAGACATAATGGAAAAATCAAACATTTCTCCTGAAAAAATGAGAGAATTAGCAAGTTCGATTATGAGCATTAAAGTGTACGGAGCAAAGCGAGGGTAAGCTTCGCCAAAATCCTTTCTTTTTCCTTCCTACAACTCAGTCTTAAGCTCAAAGCTCATATACAAGCTGCACATATCGAATAGACTTCACAACCTAAGGCGATAATAAGATGACAGAAGCATTACTATCAAACTACAAAAAATTGATGGAGAAAGTCAAGGATCTGCTTGTTCTTCAGTCTGCTGAATCCATTGTCAATTGGGACATGGAAACAATGATGCCGCCAAAGGCAATTAAACTGCGAAGCCTGCAACTCGCCTTGCTCAGCCGCATTGAACATAAAATAAGCATAGATCCAGAAATAGGCGTTTTACTGGAAAACATTATGCGAAATCCAGAATATGGCAAATTGAGTGAAATCCAAAAAAGAAACGTATACCTAGTAAAGAAAAACTATGACGAGCAAACAAAACTTCCCGAAGAACTCGTCGCAGAAATCGCAAAACAACGAGCCATAACAGTAGATATATGGAAGAAGGCAAAAGCAGCAAAGAATTTTGTCATGTTCAAGCCTGAACTTGAAAAGCTCGTCGAATTGCAAAAGAAAGCCGCAGAAATCTTGATGAAAGTAAAAGAGACAACGACACCTTACGACGCATTAATAGATATTTTTGAGCCAAAAATGACAGCCCAAACGATCACTAAAGTTTTTGACGAGCTGAGGAAAGGATTAGTTTCAATCTTAAAGAAATGCGAAACTGCTTCAAAACAACCAGACACAAGCATTCTTCAAAGAAAAATTCCATTAAATACACAACGCCAGATTGCAAAGACACTTGCCGAAGTCGTCGAATACGATGTAGCATCAAAAGACTCAGGAGGAAGAATTGACGAAACTGAGCATCCATTCACAACTGGCTACTATGACGACGTAAGAATAACAACACACTACTACGAAGATAGTTTTTCATCTTCAATTTTCTCGGTGCTGCACGAAGCTGGGCACGCCCTATACGAGCAGAACCTAAATTCAGAATGGATGTATCAACCAGTTGGCACAAGTTGCTCTTCGGGCTTTCACGAATCACAGTCTCGCTTCGTAGAAAACATTATCGGGCGTTCCCGCGAATTTTGGGTTTACTTCCTTCCAAAATTAAAGGAGATCACTGGCAAAGCTCTCGCAAATGTCGAGTTAGACTCGTTTGTTCACGCCATAAATCAGGTTAAGCCTTCTAAAATTCGTGTAGAAGCAGATGAAGTCACATATGGATTGCATATCATAATAAGATTTGACATAGAACGAAACTTATTCGCAGATAAAATAACAGTAAAAGAACTCCCAGAGATATGGAATCAGAAATACAAGGAATATTTAGGCATAAAAATTGAAAACGACTCCGAAGGGGTGATGCAAGACACGCATTGGGCAAGCGGCTTATATGGATATTTTCCAAGCTATGCTTTGGGCAACATCTACAGTGGACAAATACTAAGTGCGATGGAGAGGGACATACCGAATTGGCGAAAACAACTCACAAAGGGCAACTTCAAAGACATAAAACAATGGCTGGTAAAAAACATTCATGTACACGGAAACCTCTATGACCCTGCAGACTTGGTCAGAAAGATTGTAGGGAAAGAATTGAACGTAAAACCATATCTGAATTATCTTAATGATAAGTACTCGAACCTTTACAGCTTCTGATTTGTTTCTTTCTTTTTTATTAACGTCTCATACACTTGTAGGGCTATTTCCGCGAAAAAGCCGCCAATCATAAGGTATACTCCAGCCCAGCCAACTGTGGCGTTATAATAATTGCTGGCGTACAAGAATAGAACTATGCCTAATATGATTACGCTTAAGCACACTAAATCTTTCCACGACATTTAAGGGCAACTCCGCAAGTTGAGTTTAAGCCTTTTAGGCTTTCAAAGTATATAGACTTACCGATGCGAAACGAAAACTTGCAAGACAAAGCAAAGCATAAATCACAATAGCCGACAATCTAATGTAGAAACTTATTTTTCATTTCTTTAAGAATTAATTATTATCCGACAGTTTTATATATTACTCTCGATTAAAATACAACATGTGATCTAGAAATGTCGGACAATGGCGCTAGAAAACCTCAGACACGAGAGGAATTCGTCAGAATATTGACGGAAGCTGCCAAAAAAGAAACAGAATCTCGCGCTTTCTTAAGGGCTAAACCCGCAAAACCTACAATTTCAGGAACAGCCAACATTCTGAACATACATAGAGACACTCTCTATACGTGGTTAAAGGAGTTTAGTGTCGATTTTAAGGAAATCTCGGGCAGCCTACCGACAATAACACCACAAGAAACTGCCGAGATCAATAGAAGCACATACTTGATTGGTGAGGCACTTATAGGAGAGGGAAATGAAGTGGCGCACATCGATCTTCTAGTAGGCGACAAAGATGGACCTGTCGGAGAGGCTTTTGCCGCTGGCTTATCAAATCTTTCCGCGGGACATACGCCTCTATTGGCGGTTATAAGGCCTAATCTTCCGCCTAAGCCTCACACATTGCTTGTGCCAAAGGTTACTGTGAAAAATCTTGAAGATGTAGGCAAGATTTTTGGTCCTGCACAAGCTGCTGTAGCGAAAGCCGTTGCTGACGCAGTTGAGGAGGGAGTTATCCCAAAGGATAAAGTGGACAATTGGGTCATCGTGTGCAGTGTTTTTGTTCACCCTCAAGCGAGTGATTATCATAAAATATACCATTACAATTATGGAGCCACTAAACTGGCATTGAAAAGAGCCTTAGCGAAGTATCCGACGCTTGAGAAGATTTTCTACGACAAGGATAGAGCTAAACATCCAATAATGGGATTCAAGGTTCCACGCTTGTGGAGACCACCATATCTGCAGATTTCGCTTGATATACCAGAGCTTGAGAGAACAAAGAAAATTTTAGCGCAGATACCTGGAAGCGACAGAATAATATTTGAAGTTGGAACGCCTCTCATTAAACGATACGGAACAAAAGTGATAACCGACTTAAGACAAGTAACAAAAGACATGTTCTTTGTAGCAGATTTGAAGACTTTAGATGTGGGAAAGGTGGAAGTCGACCTAGCTTATGAAGAAACAGCTGATGCTGTGGTTGCTGCTGGACTGGCGCCAACCGAAACACTTGATTCGTTCATCAACGAAGCAAAGAGACTTGCAATATACGCTGTAGTCGATATGCTGAATGTAGAAGACCCAATTAAAAAACTAAAAATGCTGAAGGAATTTCCTGACATAGTTGTCATACACAGAGGAATAGACCAAGAAACTGGAAAAACTATTGGGTTAGACCTAATACAAGAACTGCGACAAACCTTTAAGGATAAAAAGTTTTTAATCGCCGTGGCAGGCGGAATAGTGCCGGAAACAGCAAAAGACGCCTTGAGAAAAGGTGCTGACATTATCATTGTCGGAAGATATGTGACACAATCGAAGGATATCGAACGTGCGGTGCGGGAGTTTCTTGAAGCAACATCCGAAATGCGAGAAGACGTAGACCTCTTCAGAGTCCATATAGAATAGAAACTGCACACTGCTGTTCAAACGAACCCTTTTTTCTCTAAACTTTTTGGTTAAGTGAAGATTTTGAAAGCTATGTAAGCTAGGAAGAAAATTGCACTAGCGGTTAGGAATACGGGTGTGAACCCTAATGTTTGGGCAAGAAAAGGACCTATGAAGGAACCGCATGCTCCTCCTACGCCTACTAGAGTATTGAATAAACCCGCTTTTCCGGAAGGTGCAAGCTCCATTGATAAAGAGAGCGTGAAAGCAAGAAACCAAGCATAAGCAAAGCCCATCAGAATCAAAATTATCATTGCTAACACTGTGTTATACACTGGCATCTGTACAACTGCAACAAAGAGAAGTGCAAGAAAGCTCCGAAAGATCACGATTCTACTTATGTGAACTTTCTCTACTTGGTGCTTTGATCTACTGCCTGCTAGAAAGTAACCTACGATCCCTCCGCAGGAGTTCAAGATATATATTACAAAGACAAGACTTGTTGACAGAGACAATTCTTTTGAGAAGAATATCGGCAAAGGAGTGAAAAGAATGCTTGTGGCTAATGAAAAGAGAATCAAGCCAATGCAAAAGGCGCGTAGATTTTCCTTTTTTAGTTTTTCTTTAGGCGATATTCCATCCAAGATTTTGGATGCAGCAATCGCCCCCTTATATGTGAAGCCTATTGTTTTTTCTATGCTTACTAAGCTTCTTTCAAAAATCAGAATTGGGTCCGTTACTAAAATTAGAGATATGATAAAGGCAGTTAAGTTTAAGCCGCTGCACAATAGCAGTGTGGATGTTGCATTAAGGCCCGCGGTTGACATGAAAAATCCAAAAATCAAACCAATAAACCATCCAATTTCAGTAAAGCCCTCATAAAAAGCAAACGTTCTTTCCCATTCCTTTCGAGAATAAAGTTCCGCTATCAGCACATTTTTTGGCGGATCATGGGCAACGTGAAGTATTGACATAAACGCATAGAGAGCTATCAACAAGCCCATATTTGTTGTAAAAGTGAAAAGGTAAAGTAGAACGGACAATGTTAAAAATGAAATAAGGATGTAACGTTTGTAGCGTCTTGTTTTGTCACATATGTAGCCCCAAAAGAAGGAAGCTGGAATTGCAAGAAATACTGCGGCGGATGACATTATTCCAATTTCAACAAGCGAACCGCTGATGGCTATCACATATAGTGGAAGAAAAACCGAAAGTAAGCCAAACGCCATTTCATGAAAGAAGAACCCTAGTTGCCACATAGCCAGAAAACGATTTCAAGGTGAAATTAAAACCTTTAGCAGCCAAACCTTGAATTTTTTTGAAAACTCGTTAGTTTTCTTGATAAATACTTAATAGAGAGATATTTAACTTTCATAACACCGCTGGAGAGTTCATCGTTAATGGCTAAGTTCAAAATAATCATATCAGACCCAGAAGCAGGAACATCAAAAATGGTTGAGCTTGAAGAAACACGCGCCCTTCCCCTAATCGGAAGAAAAGTAGGCGAAGTGATAGATGGGTCAATAGTGGGTCAGTCTGGATATAAAGCGCAAATAACAGGCGGTTCAGACAAAGATGGATTTCCAATGAGACCAAACGTTCATGGTGGCGTCCGTCGAAAAATAATATTGAGCGGAGGAGTTGGCTTTAATCCCCAAGACGTTGGAGCTAGAAGACGTAAAACAATTCGCGGAAATGTGATAACAGACGAAATTGCGCAAATAAACATGAAAATCGTAGAGAAACCAAAAAAGCCAAAAGAGAGCAAGAAGGCAAAAGAGAAAACCGAAAAGGCTGAATCAGAAGCGCAAGAGACAAAATAAGGTTTGCTGAAGACTTAACATTTATTAACTCGCACAATTTAATCCTTCAATAATTTATAGGTATTTATGGGAAAATACAAAAATGAACAGCGAAAAACGTACAACTTTGCCAAAGCAACCCGAAGTTAACATTGGCACCATAGGCCATGTAGACCATGGCAAAACAACATTAGTGCAGGCGTTAACAGGTGTTTGGGCATCAAGACATAGTGAAGAGTTGAAAAGGGGTATAACAATAAAACTAGGCTATGCGGACATGGCAATTTACAAGTGTCCTACATGCGAACCGCCAAAAAACTATTCGCCCAAACCAATTTGCCCAAATTGCGGTTCAAAAGCAACTTTTGTTCGGGCTGTCAGCTTTGTGGATGCTCCAGGTCATGAAGCGTTAATGGCGACTATGCTTTCAGGAGCAGCGATAATGGATGGAGCAATACTTGTTATAGCCGCAGATGAACCATGCCCACAACCGCAAACTCGAGAACACTTAGCTGCAGCCGAAATTATTGGCATAAAAAACATAATTATCGTCCAAAACAAGATCGACATCGTCGATGCAACAAGAGCACATAAAAGCTACGAGGAAATCAAGAATTTCGTTAGCGGAACAATTGCTCAAAACGCACCCATAATCCCCGTTTCAGCACAACGCCGGGTCAACATAGACGTTCTCATCCAAGCTATCGAAGAGGTCATGCCAACACTAAAAAGAGACGAGACGAAACCTCCCCTAATGTATGTGGTTCGCTCATTCGACGTTAACAAGCCTGGCACGATGGTTGAGAAGTTAGAGGGAGGAGTGATCGGAGGCACAATAGTGCAGGGCAAATTTACGATTGGAGAAGAGATGGAGATCCGCCCTGGAATAACTGCAGAAAAAGAGGGAAAAAGTGCCTATAACCCCCTATTCAGCGAAGTTGTCAGTTTACATGCAGGTGGAAAAAGCGTAAATGAAGCTCATTGCGGTGGATTAGTAGGCGTAGGAACGATGTTAGATCCTTCATTTTCAAAGGCAGATGGCTTAACAGGCAACATGGCTGGAGAGTCAGGCACACTTCCTCCAAGTCTAGCAGAATTAACATTGGAAACGCAAATCCTTGAACGGGTAGTTGGAACAAAAGAGCTTATGAAAGTTGAGGAAATCAGCATGAATGAAACCTTACTTTTGCATGTAGGCGCTGCAATAACCGTCGGTAAAGTTGCCTCAGTGAAAAAAGACAGTGTTACAGTTAAGCTCACTCGACCAGTATGTGTACAAGTCGGTTCAAGAGTTGCAATAAGCAGAAAAATAGCAGGCAGATGGAGACTTATAGGATATGGAATGATACACTAATATGACAACAGAACCTAAAAGTGTAAAGAAAAAATTGAAGATAATTTTGGATTCGAATGCCTTATTTGTCCCGCTTCAATTCAAAATTGACATTTTCGAAGAGTTAAAAACGCTTTTAAAAACGAATTTTGAGTCAGTTTTGCCTTTACAGGTTAAACGAGAACTTGAAAGACTTGGAAGGGGGGACTCATCGAAAATGCGGAAGAAGGCTTCTTATGCTTTGAAATTAGCTGAAAAATGCAAGTTGGTTCAGATAAATGAAGAAATTACGATTTCTCCAGATGACGCCATTGTTAAATTGGCTAGCGAATGGAATTGCCCAGTTTTCACAAACGACAGAGAGCTTAGAAAAAGGCTAAGAAATATAAATGTGCCAGTCATTTATGTGAGGCAAAAGTCACGTTTGGAAATTGACGGGAGGATATAATCCCTGTTTAAACTCATAACCCTCGAAGACACAATTCGCATTCCACCCGAAACCTTTGGTAATCCCTTAGAAGCAGTAGGGTACCAACAGGTTAAAGCAAAATATGAAGGAGTTGTTGACGAAGAATTAGGATACGTCATAGCTGTAATCGATGTAAAAGTGAACCCTGTTGGAAAAATAATCCCGGGAGATGGAGCTGCCTATCACAAAGTAGCCTTTTCTTTGTTAACGTTTTATCCTAAAATTCAGGAAGTGGTGGAAGGAGAAGTTGTAGAAATCGCTGATTTTGGAGCATTCGTACGTGTAGGTCCTATTGATGCTTTGCTTCACGTTTCACAGCTTATGGATGATTTCATTTCTTATGATGAAAAGCAAGGTGTTTTGTTAGGGAAAGAAACGAAAAGGAAGTTGACGAGCGGAGATCAGGTTCGTGTTCGAATAACCGCTGTTTCTCTTGGTAGAGCAGGAAGCTCTGGGAAAATAGGTGTAACAGCTAGGCAACCCTTCCTCGGCAAGCTAGAGTGGATCGACAGCGAAATACAAAGAATAAAAGGGGCAACAGAGAAAAAATCGACAGAAAAAGAGAAGAGTGAGTGAATGAGTGAGAAGGCTTGTTCATCATGCCACTTCATAACAAAGGAAAACGTCTGCCCCAAATGCAAGACATCGAGCTTAAGCGATGACTTCAGCGGATTAATCATAGTTTTTGACCCCGAAGGTTCGGCAATCGCTAAGGCCATGAATATAAAAGAGAAAGGACGATACGCACTAAAGGTTAGATAGGATGATTATTGCGTACAATTTAACATTAGAGTTGCGTAGAAAACTTAAAGCGCCACTAGGCACATTGATTCGAGGCTCATTTGCTGAGACAATGGAAAAATTTAGAGATATAGCGGAGAAAGAAAGACCAACTAGCATAATCTCGGTTGGAGACACTGTCACAAAAAACCTCATGAAAAACTGTATGTTTCCTCAGCTTTTAATTATAGATAACAGAGTTATGAGAAAGAACGTAAAATCAACTCCCTTTCCAGCGGAAAACACAATTCACGTTAAAAATCCACCAGGAACAATAACGCAAGAAGCTATTTCAGCGATTCAAGACGCCTTAAAGAGCAGTCGTCGTACCAAAATAGTCGTAGACGGAGAGGAAGATTTACTTGCGCTTATCGCTATTTCATACGCACCAGAAAACTCTTTTGTCATTTACGGACAGCCCTATGAAGGCGTTGTTGCAGTTAAGGTCACACCACAGAAAAAGTCCGAGATTGCTGAAATTCTAAAAGCCATGGAAAACGTTCGAAAAGCTAAATAAGACGATGTTATATCAAGTCAACATCACGCGCGGGAAAACATCATGGAAGTCAAAATAATTTCAGAGAAGAGCAACCCCCTGCTGGAACGACGGGAAATACAGTTTCACATCTACCATGATCAAACAGGAAGCACGCCGCCAAGACTAGAGATTAGAAAAGCAGTGGCAACAGCATTAAAAGTGAACTCAGATTTGGTTTTTATCAAGAAAATTGTAACCAAGACAGGAACGCATACGGCGGTTGGAGTGGCAAACGTTTACAATTCCGTTGAAAAAGCAAACCTTATTGAACCTAAACACATTGTTAAAAGGAATGCGCCACCTGAAAAACCCAAAGAAGAGGAAAAGGAGTAGAACATGCCAAAAAAAGAAGTAGAAGAAGCCCCGAAAGAGGCACCAGAAGAAGAAGTCAAACCAGAAAAACCTGAAAAGGCTCCAAAGCCGGTAAAAAAGAAGAAGGAAGAAAAGAGTATTTTCACGTTGTACAAAATAGAGAATGATAAAATTATAAGACTACGCCCAACCTGTGAACGTTGTGGACCAGGATACTTTATGGCTGATCATGGCAACAGATACACTTGTGGACACTGTGGTTTTACACGATACAAACCTGCGGACAAAAAATAGTCACCTTTAAATGAAGCGATGCTCTGGTAGTTTTGATGGTTTAAATGATTAGGGTAAATGTTTCTGTAACTAATGTTTCTGCTGATCGTTTTTGGGACATAAGAAAGCCCATCCCGCCGATTCAGATAAACACTAACCTTAATTTAGTAGGGATGGAGAAGAAATCGGAAGATTCGTTGGAAGTCCCTTTTGTTTTGACAATAAATTATAACCCTTCTATAGCGCAGATAAATTTGAAGGGAAGAGCGTATGTGGCTGGCGATAAGAGCGAAATTGAAAGAGTTTATAGAGAATACGAGGAGAAGAAGCCGCCGCCACCAGTCATAGTGCAGTCAATATCTAATGTTGTCTTCATAGAATCAGTAGTAATATCTAGGACGCTAAATATTCCACCGCCCATTCCTTTACCACAAATACCGGAGGCTAAGCCGCCAGACAAAAAGCCTTCAGAAAGAGACTACAGCGCCTAAAATTCTGGAGGATAGACTACTTTAGTGGAACATACATGGAAGAACGAGAAGCGCCAATACCCGGAGTCCCATGCTTTACTGGCTTATTTGTAATCGCAAATTCACCTATGTAATGCCCAATCATTTCTGGCTTTATTTCCACTTGAACGAAGTCTTTGCCATTGTGAACAAGAAGCTTCGTGCCAACCATTTCTGGTAGAAGTATCATATCTCGTACATGTGTTTTGACTGGTGTGTCTTCTCCTTTTTTGATGGCTTCTCTTGCTTTTCTCAATTTTTCAAGCAGTATCCTCTGTTCTGGTGTTAGACCGCGATGAAGACTTCTTCTTTGTCTCGCAGGAAGTAAGGTGATGAATTCATCCATGGACATGCCTTGGAGTTGATTAAGCGTATATCCACGATACATGAATTCTCTTGGCATTTTTTCTCAACCTATTGGTGACATTAAATGCTATAAACCTTCTGCTATGCTAGCCGCGCGTGCGCTTTTCTTTCTTCGTCCAGCACCCCTCGCTGCGATTAATCCAACTTTCTGTCCAGGTGGAGCGCCATGAGAAGTTGTGGTGCCTTTTCGTGCACTTCTTTTGCTGCTACCATAAGGATGCGCAGCGGCAACCATTGCTCTTCCGCGGGTTCTTGGATATTTGCGTCCTCTTGCCCTCATTAAATGGAATTTTGCGCCAGCCTTCAAGAAAGGTTTCTCAGTTCTGCCAGCCCCTGAGGCTACACCAATTGTTGCCCTACAATAATCGCCTACATACTTTGTTTTTCCTGATGGAAGTTTGATTATTGTTCCTTGGGCTGTGTGGCCCACAACTATTGAGTATGTTCCTGAGGATTTTGCGATTTTGCCACCGTCTCCTGGACGGAGTTCTATGTTGCATATCATGGTGCCTTCTGGGATTTTTCCTATTGGAAGGATGTTGCCCACTTCTATTGGGGCTTTTCCGCCGATCTGAATTTGTTGTCCCACAGAAACGCCTTCAGGAACCACAGTATAGCATTTTTCCCCGTTTTCGAGTCTTATTAAGGCGAGTGGGGTTCCTCTCCCAGGGTCGTGAACAAGCTCTTCGATGACGCCTTGGATTGCAGCTTCAAAATATTCTTTCGCCGTCATTGTTAATGGATATTGTGCAGGGGCTACTCGTTTGTGAGTTGAAGCCTTAAAAGTGGAACCGCCGCGTCCACGCCTTTGAACCCTAATTCTTTTTCCCATCAATCAATTCTCCATGCGATTTATAATATTCCAAGTTTTATTGCGACATCAGCCGCTTTATAGTCTGGGTGAAGTTTGACAAAGGCTTTCTTTTCTCCTTGTGGCGTAACTAGAATGTTGACGCCTTCGACTTTTACTTCATAAAGTTCTTCAACTGCCTTTTTCACATCGCCCTTGCTTGCTTTCAGATCAACTACAAAGACCAGTTTGTTTTCCTTTTCAACCATCAGACTTGCGGCTTCCGTCATTAACGGATAAAGTATAACCTCGTATGGATTCATCATGCTTGCTCTCCTTTGCCGTAAAGTTCATTCAATTTTCCAATTGCGCTACTTGTCCATATTGTTAGTCTCCCTGGATGCGCGCCTGGAGCAAGAGCCTCAGGATTTAAATTGTTGACAGTAATAACATCCAAGCCCGGTATGTTTCTTGCTGCTTCCAATATCCCTTTGTTTTCAGTCACAACTATGAGGGGGCCTACGGCTTGTTTCATTTTTCTGCCTCTGTATTTGCCTTTTCCAGCCCGAATTTTTCTACTTTCTTTTACTCGATAAATGTCTGAGAGGACACCTAAACGGATGAGGGTTTCTTCGACTTCCTTGGTTTTCTTTAACATTTCCAAATTGTCCGCCACTATCAACGGGATTCCTGGAACATCCTCAATTGAGTGGCCTCGTGAGGCAACAATCTCCTTAGACGCTGTGGCTGCTATTGCTGAAAGTAGTGCGAGGCGTTTTTCCTTCTTTGAAATTCGTTTAACAATCCTCTTTTCAGAAGTTGGGGGGTGTGCCGCTCTTCCGCCAACCGTTCCTGGGGCAAGGGTTGCTCTTCCTCCTGGTCCTTTGACTCTTGGGATTCTAGCTATTCCAAGGCCAACGCCTCTCGATTCTGCTGATGTTCTTTTTCCAGCCATGGGGTCTCTGCCCTGCGGCTGAAATCTGTTTGATTGTATTGCTAGAACGGCTCTTTTTATGACATCTGGTCTTAAAGGTGTTTCAAAAACTGATGGTAAACTTATTTTTCCAATCGGTTTTCCTTCGAGGTTGAAGACTTTTGCTGTTTTCTTGACCATTGTTTTTCACTGCTTACTTGCTTTGTGGCGATTCAAGGGATATTTGTGTGATTTGCGGTGGTTCTTCTGCAACGTGTTTCGGTGGGCGTGCTGGATAGCGCAATCGTATTGGGCGCTTTTCTGTGCCTGGTATGCTTCCTTCTAGCAGTATGTATGGTCCTTTAATTATGCCGTATCTTAAGAAACCGCCTTTAGGTGTTACTTCTTTTCCATCTGTGCCTATTTTTAGGATGCGCTTGTTGTACTCTGTTCTTTGGTGGAAGCCCATTTGCCCAGCTCTTGGGATGCTGTACATAACGTGATGCGGGTTCCACGGACCTAGGGTTGCTATACCTCTTTTTGTTTTTCTTCCCTTATGCTGAAGTATTGTTACTCCCCAACGTTTTACTGGTCCTTGGAAGCCTTTTCCTGTTGTTATGGCTGCTGCATCAATGTATTGGCCTTCTTTGAATATTTCTGTTGGTGTTATGGTTTTTCCTAGTAAGCTTTTTGCGTGTTCAAATTGTTGCTGGATTGTTCCTCCGCCTATTTCTATTTCGGCTATGTCTGGCTTTTTCTTTGGCACATTGGCTTGTTTCGGCTGGGTTATGGTGATAACACGGATTTTTGCGATTTTACCCAGGTTTTCCTCGATTTTTTTGAGGCTTTCTTCTGGGTTGAAGTTTTCTGGAAGTGTGAGTGTACGCTCTAATTCGTCTGGTGGGTCTTTCATCCAAGCTTCTGTTAGGTTATTGAGACCATAGGGAGTTTTAGTGTAGGCTCTTATGGCGCAAATGAGCATGGGCGGCGTTTCTAAGACTGTCGCCGGGCAGATTACTTCTTTGCCATAATTTGGTGAGCGTTTTCTATCTTCTATCGTAAATAATTGGGTCATTCCTGCTTTGTACCCTATAAAACCTAGAAGCCTAGGCGTGTCTGCTTCAATTTTTGGCCAGTAGCGGATTCTGGCTGATATGCGTTTGGCACGTTTCCTAGGCAAATAAGCAAGTGACCCATGTCTTGGCGCGTGTGTTTTTCTGTGACCCATTGTTTTCCCGCTTCGCGTCTTTTAGGAATGACAATAATAAGTTATAAACGTTACCATTATGGTTTGTGTTTAGAACGCTGCCCTCAGTGCGTTCTCTTTGTGTTTTGCCGACTAGGGCCCTCTTATATATAGGTTGTATCAAGGGTTGAGGCCCTCTGTTAGAGGTGGTAAGTGTTAAATTTTGGGGCTTACAATCATTTTTGAGGTTTAGGCATGTCGGATATTTTGTCTAAGGTTGCGGGGGCACTTTATCGCTCTGGCTGTTTGAAGTTTGGCAGTTTTAAGATCAAGTCTGGGGCCTTAAGTCCATATTATATCGATCTTGCGTGCTTGCTTTCAGCGCCAAAAGAATTATGCAACATTGCGGAAATCGCTACAGACGAAATTAAGAGGATTAAGGCTTCTAATGAAATAGACAAGTTAGCCTCAATTGAGCTGAAAGGCGCGTTAATCCTACCCAGCATAGCTTGTCAACTAAACTTGCCGTGCGTTGTCGTTAGAAAAGAGGAGAAAGCTTATGGCGTAACTGGCAGAATCGCAGGAGCAGAAATCGTTAAAGGCGAACACGTACTATTCTTTGATGATGTTGTAAGCGAGGGAATATCTAAGCTTGAAGGCATAAAGCCTTTGGAAGAACTTGGGGCTCATGTTAAGCATTTGTTGGTTGTAGTGGATCGAGAACAGGGCGGAAGAGAAAACCTTGAGAAGCTCGGCTATAGTGTTCACGCTTTAGCAAAGATTTCCGAACTCGTTAATTGCCTCCTTAAATCCGACTATATCTCAAAAGAACAAGCTGACGCCGTCTTAAATTATGTTAAAAAGCAAAATTAGAATTTATCCTAGTTTTTGACATTTTGGACAAATGTAAGAGGATGTAGTTCCAGTTTTGATTTTTTCTATGGCTGTATTGCACACGGGGCACGGCTTTCCTGTTTTATAGCCCACGAGAAACTCGTTTATGGTGAATTTGCCGTTTTTTCCATAGAAATCCTTTTCATATGCTAATCCGCCCAATCTGATACTACGGTTTAGTATGCTTCTGATTGCGTTGTATAGGTCGTTTATTTCTTCTTCAGATAAGGCTGAGATTTTTTGGTTTGGATGTAGTTTAGCCTTGAATAAAATGTCTTGTACGTAGACGTTTCCAATGCCCGCTATATTTTTCTGGTCAAGCAAGAAGCTCTTTATCCCTGTTTTTCTGTTGGCTAACAGTTTTTTGAAGTATTCCAGCGTGAATTTTCCATCCGTTGGCGGCATTCCAAGTTCAGCGGTTAGTTTATGCTTGTTTAAGCCTTTTTCTTGGACAAGATGGACGTAACCGAACCACCAAAAATGTATTGTGAAACCAGTTTTATCGGAGAAGGTTAGTTTGAACTGATATTTTTCAGGAAGAGTTTGGTTTGGAGTGAAATGAAGTATTTCTGCGCCCATTCCAAGATTTATGAGCATGTAGTATTCGGGATCTAATTTTATGAACAGCCATTTTCCTTTGCTTGAAACACCACTAACAATTTTCCCTTTTGCTTTTTCCATGAAGTCTGAGAGCGCCATGTTAAGACTTTTTGGTTGTTTGACGTCTATGTTTGTAATACGTTTTCCTTTGATTTCTTTGTCCATCTGTCTAGCAATCACTGTTATTTCTGGTAGTTCTGGCATTATTTTTCACGTGTTAGAAGTTTTATCCAATTTACTTGATTCTTTCATCTAAGCTGCAATAGCCCGCATTAACTTTCTTCCGCATTTCTTCAGCCCATTTGTTAACGCCCATGGCTTTAATTTTCTGCAATCCTTCCTTTGCCCACGTGTATTGTTGCAGTTTTTCGCATGCTTCCATTTTAGCGCATTCCGCGCAGATGGTGTAACCCTTTTGTCTGCAACATTCTCGAATCGCACAGTTTGGATCTCCACCGCCTTCCGCACATCCCGCGCATTCACCGAAGAGTTTGACAAGACCGTTTAGAACGTTTTCAAATTCTGCGTAATGCTGGAACGCTGGTTCCCATTTCGCCAATTCTACAGTAATTTTGTCAAAGCCGTAATAGCCTATTATTTTTCGCAGATTTTCGACTGCCTGTTTCATCCTTCCTTGGTATATTCCACAAGCGCCGCAGTATAAGCCGCAATAGCCTATCAGGTTTTTCGGATTTTTACTCAATGTAAGCACCTTTGGAATACTAACTACCCATTTGAGTTGTAATTAAGCTTTGGTTGAGCAGTTAGAGCATGTTTCAGATTGCAAAGAGAAATTGAAAGAAGCATCTAAACTTGGGAAAAATCTTGAAAGCGATAGCTTTGTGATACAGGTGCGCGCGCTCAAAGGGATAGCTCTATATGGCTCATTGAAGTTTCTATTCACAACAGATAAGTTGTTAAAATCCCTAAAGGAAGCAAATTTAACAAATGTCTGTTCAGAAGCAAGTCGTAGAGGCTCTGATGAAGCCTGAAGCTTATGAAGAAGAACCAGGTCAAATTGAACTGGTGCAGACCCACATTTCCTTTGTCTTTTTAACCGAAAATTTTGTTTACAAAGTGAAGAAAGCTGTAGACCTCGGATTCCTAGACTTCACAACCCTCGAAAAGAGACGTTTCTTCTGCGTAAAAGAGCTGGAGCTCAACAGACGGCTGTGTGGAGACATGTACCTTGAGGTTGTTCCCATCAACAGATCAAACGTTATCAAGATAAAAGGCGAAGGAGAAACTGTTGAATATGCTGTGAAGATGAAGAGAATGCCTCAAGAAACGATGCTGAGCAAACTCCTCGAAGAGAAAAAAGTGGATAACAAGCTTGTTGACAGAATAGCGGAGATAATTGCGGACTTTCATTCAAAGGCGGAAACGAATAGGAGAATAAGCAAGTTCGGCTCCTTGGCAACGATAGAAACCAATTGGAAAGAAAATTTCGAGCAGAGTCGGGAGTTTGTTGGCAAAACGATATCCATGAAGAATTTCAAACTAATCCGTGAAAGAATCGAAGATTTCGTGAAGAAAAATGTGCCATTTTTTGAGAAGAGGATGGCGGAAGGCCGGGTCAGAGATTGTCACGGAGACATACATTCGGGTAACATCTTTGTTACAGATCGAATTTACATTTTCGACGCAATAGAGTTCAACGAAAGATTTAGGTATTCTGACATTGCATCTGACATTGCCTTCTTGGCTATGGACTTAGACTTCAAAAAAAGAGGCGATCTGTCTAACTTCTTCGTTAAAAAGTATGTTAAATACTATGGAGACCGAGAGTTGATGAAACTTCTTCCTTTCTACAAATGCTATCGAGCCTACGTGCGAGGAAAAGTAATCAGTTTCAAACTTGAAGACCCCAACATGAGTAGTGAGGAAAAGAGGGCAGCAGTGAAAGAAGCAAAGGCATACTTCAAACTAGCCTCCACTTATGCAAGAATTCTTTAATTAGTAGAAGTTGATTCAAAGTTGAATTGTTTAGCGACGTATTCTGGAACCTTCACTGTTCCCATGATGATGGGTTTTTGGTGGCAATCGCTTCCTCCAGTCATGATCAGCCCATGTTTTTTTGCAAACTTTATGTAATGATTCGTTGTTTGAGAGTCATTTCTGGGGTGCCAACACTCTACGCCATCAATGTATCTTAAAATTGACTCTTCTATTATCTCCGTCTGTTTACGCAAAGATTTAGTTAGCGTTACAAGTGAGGATCCATGAGGATCGTTAGGATGCGCCAAAACTATTATTCCTCCAGCATTCCTCACAAGCCTCGACGCTTCTTCAATGTAAAGAGGATACTTAGGAACATCACACGTCACAAGATACTTATCAAAAGCTTCCTGTCTAGTTCTAACAAACCCCTTTCTCACCAAATAATCCGCTATGTGCGGCCTCCCAAGCACTCCGTCAACAGAAGCTTGAATCTCTTCAAAATCGTTCTTCGTTAGCTTTGTAATTCCTTCTTTTTCAAATTCTGCATTAATGTTATCCAAGATTTTTGCGGCTCTTTCCTCTCGATACTCCGCCATTTGGTGAAGTTTGTCCTTTAACTCTTCATTGTTAATGTCAAATTGATAACCCAAAAAATCCAACGATATCGATTTGCCCTTCTGATATCTGGGGTGCGAGAAGGTTACATTCAATTCAGCACCAGAAACATAGCGGATTCCGTTTTTCCTCGTCAAAACAATGGCTTCTTCTTGGCAGTCAATCGAGTCGTGATCTGTAATCGACATTAGCCCAATGTTTCTGATTTTAGCTTCCTTAACAATTTCTTCAACAGTCAAATTCCCGTCAGAACAGCTTTTCGAGTGAATATGCAAGTCTATTATCATAATAAAACGATGTCCAATTACCTTTTTTCCATCCCGATAATGTACCAATCCTCAGGAGGATCGCGCTCCGTGTCAACTATCAAATGCACAATGTTAAGGTGTGGATATCTCTTTTTCAAATCATCCAAGTCAATGGGCTCAAACTTTTTCTTGTTGTTAAAATAGGCTTCAGGAGTTAAGGCGTTTGACTCATAATCCTCTTTGGTTCTTCTCAAAATCCTCGCAATAGACACATCTTCAGAACAGTGAGTTTGAAGTATAACAAAAGTCTTGTTGTGCCTTGCAGCAATTGCAGCAGCATGTCTTCGTAGTTCTTGGGTGACAAAAGTAGCATCTAATATTACGCCTTCACTCTTCTGTACAAGGTCTTCTGCCCGGCGAAACATCTCATCATAGACGGATACCCTTTTGCTCATGTTTGAGGCAACTTTTTCGTCAAAGATGTCTTCGCCTTTAAGAACTTCTAGTCGAATCAAATCGGACCTAAGAATAGGAAACATTTTCATCTTCGAGATTTCTTGTGAAGTTTCAGTTTTCCAAGTTCCTGGGAGACCACACGTAATCAGTAGAGTGCCAGACCTCAATTCAGTCTTAACAAACTTGGCAAAAGATTCCCTCAACTGGCTGCACCCTTTTCCTCAACAATTACTTTGAACAAAATGAAATTAAACCTTGTGGCGGTAATATATTAAGGCTACTTGAACCATCACGCTATGTAGTATAATGCGTCTATTTTTCTCTTCAAAGGTTTACCAAAGTATCCAAAGATGTTTTTTATAGAGGATTCCTCCATAAAGGTTAAAATACTCAAGGAAGGATTTGTATTGGTATGGAGAAAAGAATGTTGAGAAGATCCCTAATAGGCGTCCTTTTCTTGATTTCGTCATTTTTGATTATTACCTATCTTACTGTTCCTGCTCATGCGGAACCATCACTTCCTACCGTCTTGCAAAATCTAGGTTTTACAAACGTGGCTGAGGTAGACGCTGTTAATGTTACATTTCATCCAGGGCTATACACTATCACGCTCTATGCAGAATTTGCAGGCTACCATAAGACGAACGAGTTAAGCTACTACGAGGTTGGCACACAAGTTTACAACCTAATTTTCGCAGGATCAGAAGGAGGTTTTGGATACCTTTCTTCTCCGATAACCAAGATAGTTCCAATCGATTGTGAGTTTGGCCTCTCAATGTTTGTACTTGCAGAGAATCACAGATACTTCAGTGAAAATAGTCTTAACCCAGATAGGCAAAATCACTCAAAAGTATACGAGAACCTGAATGATCCTACAATGTTCATAATAGGTTTTGAAAACTTGTACGGCTTAGGAGACAGAGATTATCAAGACATGGTATTTTCCATTCAAGCGCAAACGCCGCAACATGTAATTCCCGAGGTGCCATTCGGCACTATAATGATCACTGCTTGCATGGTTATCGCTATGGCAGGATTTGTAGGGTTCAAGCGCAAACACCCCCGAACAATCTAGCATACACTAATTTTATAACTTCTTACCAGCAACCTCCTAGTTTGAACTGAGGAAATCGCCATGCCAAGTGTAGAAGAACTACAGGAAAAAGCCGCAAAATGTTTTCAAGAACGACCCTCCAACTTCCCTGAAGGACGACCATACAATTGTTGCGAAAGCGTTCTGTTAGCCCTCACAGAGTATTTAGGCGTCAAATCAGAGTTAATTCCAAAAATTGCAACAGGCATAGGTGCAGGCTTTTCCCTAAATGGACTCACATGTGGCTCAATATCAGGAGCAGCAATAGCCATAAGCATCACACACGGCAGAAAAACAAACAACGAAAATCCACAAAAAACATGGTCAAAAGTTGACGCCTTCATCCAAGCTTTCAAACAAAGATGGGGAGCCGTGACCTGCAGAGAACTTACGGGCTTGGACATTAAAACTTCGGAAGGGTTCAAAGAATACTACAAAAGCGTTCACGATTACGCGTGTACTGAACGAGTAAAATTCGCTGTTAAAAAAGCCATAGAGCTCCTCGAGTAATTCATAAACGCCCTCCATCATTTCTGCGTTTTTAGGAATTGTTCGATTTGTACCATTTTAAAATCTCGTCAACAGCCTTCTCAGAGTAGCCTATCTCCCTAAGCATTCTCTTCAGATCCTCAAGAGATTCGACATCCAAATCAAAGCACCACGCAAGGAAAACTTTATGTCAAGATCCTATTTATCTTTAATCCATGTGATATACGTTTCCCATATCAAATTTATTTCAAATAAGATTCAACATCCTCAAAATCAAACGTCTTTTTCTTAAGCAGTTTGTTGGCGAAACGGAAAATCTTCTGGCGTACATCAACTGGTAAGTTTGGGTACCATAAAGGTGAAGTCAAAACAAGGCTACGCCAAGCATAAAAGGGTTGCACAACACCCAAAATTAAGGATGGTGTTATAAGTTAAAAATATAACGATATAAAAAATAATCAGAAATACACGGCTTAACCGATAGTAAGGACCCAAAAATGAACATTCTAATCCAAGACGGAACCATAATAACAATGCACAACCGAAAAGTAATCCGCCAAGGTGCCATAGTCATAGAAGATAAAACCATAGCAGATATTGGAAAAACATATGAACTGAAAAGAAAGTACGGAAGAGGCTATGAAAAGATAGACGCAAAAGGCAAGGTGATCATACCAGGCCTCATCAATACCCATCAGCACGCCGCCATGAGCTTGCTAAGAGGATACGCAGATGATCTGCCCCTCCAAGAGTGGCTGGAAAAATGGATATGGCCCATAGAAAAGCACATGACGGCCCATGATATTTACGTGGGAGCCATGCTGACAGCAATAGAATCCATAATGGGCGGAACAACGACAATTAACACTATGTACCATTATATACCAGAAGAAAACGAAGCGAAAGCATTCGCAGACGCAGGTCTAAGAGGAGTAATTGGGCATGTGTGTTTTTCATGGAGAAAAAAAGAAGACAAAAAAGCGTTAGAGGATTTGATTAAAAATTGGCATAATAAGGCTGAAGGCTTAACTCGTGCAAGCGTAGATCCTCATGCACCTTACACTGTTGATCCGGAGTACATGAAAGAACTGAGAGAGATCAGAAGACAATTGAGTGAAAAGTACGGCACAGAAAAAGCTCCAATAATTTGTCACATTCATGTCGGAGAAACTAGTGATGAACCAAGAAAAATACGGAAAGCCTTCAACATTCAATTAAAAAACGGAGTAATGGAATATCTTGATTCATTAGGCATTTTAGACAGATACGTAATTGCTGCGCATTGTGTAGCATTAACAGAAAGAGACATGGCAATTATGAAACATAGAAGGGTGAAAGCCTCACATAATCCAATCTCAAATCTCAAACTTGCTTCAGGAATAAGCCCCATTTCAAAAATGCTTAAAAAAGGCATAACTGTTTCACTAGGCACTGACAGCTCATGCTCAAACAACAGTGCAGACATGTTTGAAATTATGAAAACCACCGCCATTCTGCATAAAGGGATAACCAAAGACCCAACGCTCCTACCCGCAGAGCAAGTTTTGAAAATGGCAACAATAGAAGGAGCGAAGACATTGTCATGGGACACTGAAATAGGTTCAATAGAGACTGACAAAAAAGCAGATTTATCAATAATCAACCTCAAAAAGCCGCACCTCTGCCCACTATACAACGAAGCAAGCCATCTAGTCTACGCGGCAAAGGCATCTGATGTTGAGACAGTGATAATCAACGGCAAAATAATCATGGAAAACAGAAAGCTGATAACACTGAACATAGAGAAAGTTATGGAAACCGTTGAAAAAACAAAAAACAACCTTCTCAACAAGTTAACATAACATTAAATAGTTAATTTGTGGTTGAGCATAAAAGAAGGGAACGGAATGGAAAAATTCAAAGTCAAAGATACCGCCCTGGCAAATAAGGGCAATTTACAAATAGAATGGGCTTCAAAACACATGCCAGTTTTAAACCAGATTAAAAAAAGATTCACCAAGGAAAAGCCTTTTAAGGGCTTAACATTGGGCGCGTGCTTGCATGTAACAAAAGAAACAGGCGTACTTGTTGACGCTTTCCTCGCTGGCGAAGCAAAAGTTGCATTATGCGGTTCCAACCCGCTTTCCACACAAGACGATGTAGCTGCAACTCTAGCAGAAAAAGGTGTTAACGTTTTTGCTTGGCGAGAACAAACCACAGAGGAATATTATTGGTGTGTTGAAAGGATCGTGGACCAGAAGCCTGTAATAACGCTTGATGATGGGGCAGATCTTGTCGGCACAATCCACAGCAAAAGAACAGAGGCACTATCAAAAATTAAGGGTGGAACAGAAGAAACGACAACTGGCGTGCTGCGGCTACGAGCCATGGAAAAAGCCGGAGCACTCAAATACGCAATAATAGCTGTAAACGACGCCTACACTAAATACTTGTTTGACAACCGCTATGGAACAGGACAAAGCACAATAGACGGAATCCTAAGAGCCACAAACATCCTTTTAGCAGGCAAAAATTTCGTGGTCTGCGGATACGGATGGTGCGCCAGAGGAATAGCAATGAGAGCGCAAGGAATGGGCGCAAATGTAATAATCACGGAAGTGAATCCGCTTAGAGCACTTGAAGCAGCAATGAGCGGGTTCCGCGTGATGCCACTAACTGAAGCAGCAACAATAGGCGACATATTCGTAACATCAACAGGCGACATGAG
Organism: uncultured Candidatus Bathyarchaeia archaeon; assembly: GCA_964558305.1. Lineage (GTDB taxonomy): Archaea > Thermoproteota > Bathyarchaeia > Bathyarchaeales > Bathycorpusculaceae > CAZLCE01. The sequence goes on along the minus strand of CAZLCE010000016.1, from coordinate 5,639 downwards.
CGTCATAAGAAAAGAACACATGAAAAAAATGAAAAACGGCGCCATACTTGCCAACAGTGGACACTTCAACGTGGAAATAAACATAAAAGACCTAGAGGAACTTGCAGTTTCGAAAAGGAGCATAAGACCAAATCTGGAGGAATACACGCTGAATGATGGAAGACAACTGTACCTTTTGGCGGAGGGAAGGCTAGTAAACCTAGCGGCAGCAGAAGGGCATCCCTCAGAGGTTATGGACATGTCATTCGCAAACCAAGCCCTTTGCGCAGAATACCTAGCCAAAAATGAAAAAATGCCGCCGAAAGTTTACCTGGTGCCGAAGGATATAGATGAAACGGTGGCCAGATTAAAACTTGACACAATGAAAATAAAGATAGACGAGCTAACCACAGAACAGAAGCGGTATTTGGCAACATGGGAAATGGGAACAACATAGTAGCCCACTGAAAACAACGGTAAACTTTAAAAGGTCTAAAGGAGTAAACATGGCTTACATGTGGTGATGTATAAATGGTTAGTAAAGATCAATCAATAGGTGGAATCATATTCATTGTGTGCGTGGTAATTGCCATCTTCTACGTAGTAACACTATTCTATCCAGACTGGATTATTAACCTTGGTTGGGCAACCGATAAAGGTGCAATCCAATTCTGGCTTGTGGCTGTTCCAGTGTTCATAGCGTTTGTCGCTGTTATGGGCATAGGTGCATGGATAGGATGGACAATGGCTACAACTCCGCCGCCAAAACCAATAGAAGAGATTACCAGCGAAGTGGAAGAGAAGAAAGAAGAAGAAAAAGCAGAGCAGAAAGAGGAACCAAAAGGAACAGAGGAAACAATGGAAGAGAAGAAACCAAAGAGAAAAAGCTAAAAAAAATAATAACACCTCCTAGATTTTCGTCTTAAAAGAAACCCTTTTTATTCATATTTTATGTTGACGACTATTGAAGAACAGATGGATCTAGATCCAATTTAATGAAAATTACAATCCGAACATCTTAAATAAAAAGTACAGCGCAACATAAACTGTTGCTGAAACGCCAAATATTACCATGACGATTTTGGGTGAAATTGAAATAAAAGGTGCTTCTTCACCCTTAGGTTGTATTTCATATTCTTTAATCTCATGCGTCTCTGCGTCGATACGAACAATGGCCGTAAGTTTTTTCATTTCAACTTCAACTATATACATTCCTTCCTCCAAAGAAACACGCTTAGGCTTGAGGCCACCCTTGTGTCCAACTCTTTTAAGAAAGCCCGTAGCAATTGCTGTTACTGTTTCAGCATTTAATGTTTTTGCCTGTGGAGTCGACGATGTAAGTGCGCCAGAAGGTCTTCTCTGCAGGGCTGCTGACAATTAATATTGTCTCCTATCCATTTCAAGGGAAATCAAAGGTTTAAAAGGGCATGTGCGTACCATGGGTAACCAACTTAACCAGTAACATTCTTAAGCATACATTGCACTATGTTTTCGCAGACTATGCATTCTTCAGGTATTTTCTCCTTTGTTGACCGTTTGCTCAAATATCCAAAATGATGTGCGCATCCTGACTTTTTAGTATCAGCGGGAGCTGGTTCTCCCTTAATAGGTCTATCGCTTGGCTCTCTGATTTTTATTTCTGTTGCCTCAGGTTTTCGCTCTTCTTCTAGCATTATTTCAGTTAAGCAGTATGGACATGCAGTATAAGGTTCGGCTTCCTTCGCAGCTAAATTTTTGGCTTTTATGGGATTAACGAAGACCCTTCCGCAAGACGGATTTGAACATGTGAACTTCTGATTTTCTGTTATTGCCTCTTTCTTTTTTGTGATGGTGGACCCTCCTTTGGCATAACATAGAATCGGATTCCGAGCTTATAGTATTAATGAATCCAAAATAAGAATCTTAGGTAACTTACACAACAAACTATATGGAAGCTTAACAAAAATCCATATTCAAAATTCATAATCGTTTTAATTACTCAAGCTCTAACCTCTTTCGCAAGTCCTAACAAATGGTGAAAAACTTGTATATTGTATGGATAAAATTTGACGAAACCTTACCATGGATCGAACTGAAAGGCGAATATCAAACAAAAAGTGAGGCACGAAAGGCGGCAAAAGAACTTCTGAAGAAAATGAAGATAAAAATTGTTAGAGCGCCTGAAAGAAAAAAGCAGATGAAGGCATTAGCAACAATAAAGTATAGGTAGGAGAAATCTCCAGCAATCAGAGTGTAAAGGGTAGAATAGTTTTTGGTGATGTTGTAGATGTTAAACATACAGAAGCAGCCATTTACTTTGTAGAGTGGTCTAAAAAGACTAAGAATAATGATACCGTTTCCTATAAGAAACCAAAAAACACGCTCAAAAATGGCGCCGGGAAATAGGTCTAGATCTCGGCTTAAATTCTCGGCGAATTTCATAATTATGCAAACATACCTCGCACCCAAGTGAGGATATCACCGTAAATCCCCTTTTCTCGTTGTTTTTATCATTCCTCTTGTCCTGTGCGCTAGACCCGTGCCAAAAAAGTTTGTATCCGGTCGAACGTGAATACGCGCGCCTGCATGGGTAATGTTACGCTTGCAGATGACTAACGTAGAGACTTTTTGTGCACCACGTCTATTCTTCTTTTGTAACCCATGCTTTTACGGCTTCTTCGACGGCTCTGGATAGGTCGCCCTTTTTCCCGCCAAATCTCTCGATGGTCTTGAACCTTAGCTTCTTTTCCAATTCATCTGAGAGCTCTACGCTGATTCGGCCCATTTCAATCGCCAAACTATTAATTTTTTTACACGATTCGCGCGTGCTAGATGTTCTTCCAATAAGCAAATTGCCATATACCAAGTATTTCCTTCATTTTTGTTATCATTTTTTCACCTTAATTTGCTTATCCACATAATACATTATGTGCTTAGTCACTTATAAAGGTATCGATTTAAGCGTTTACGCGCTAAATGACATGTGCGCGTGAAATAACTTTAAATATTCGCGCTTTCTTGAAATGTCAGGATTTATGATGAAAAAGCTGACAACAGCTAATATGAAAGTTAGCAGAGTTATGACTAAAACTCTGATCACTGTTTCCCTTGGCAGTATGGTAGAGGAAGCCGTGAAGAAGATGGTTGACTTTGATGTTGAATGTCTTCCTGTTGTTGATTCAGAAGGAATCTTGCATGGCTTGCTCACTTTCATAGACATAGTGACGAAGGTTATCTATTCACAAGCTGATGTTAGAAAGCTTAAAGTTGAAGACATAATGGCTAGGGATTTGGTGACGTGTGATCTTGGTTGTACGGTTCTTGATGTTGTAAAAATAATGAAGAACAGACATCTTAGGCGGATTCCAGTTATAAACGCTAGAAATAAACTTGCGGGATTGGTCACTGATTTTGATTTGGCATTGTTTGGATGGGGCTTCAAATAAGTTTCGCGTGCATGGCTAAAGCCCAAACAGTGTTTACCGCTGGCGCAGAAAGGGCAGAGTTTCTATCCTCCACACTTAATTTTATCCCAGTAGGACTTCTAGTATTAGTTTGTGACGCAAAACCTCAGCCAGGTCGCCTCGCTCTATAGCACCTTCCAAAGCATCAAGTTCTCTTTGTACAGACTTCCTCATTTCCTCGTTAATTCTTTGCTTGATTTCTCTCATTCGTCTCTGATACAATTCATCCGCCTCTCCTCTAAGTCTCCAATAACGCTCTAGCAAAGATTCCTTTTTAGTTTGTTCCATTATTCATACCTCACCTATTTTTTAAATTGGCTCTTTTGGTTTGCATTGGCTCGTATTTGTATCAACTGGCATTAATGGTTTGGCGCAGTGCGCTCTTTCATTATCTATCTTTTTTAAGAGTTTGTGGAGGATTTTTGCTTTCGTTCTCAATTCTTTTTCTGAAATTGTGTGTCCCATTGGACATAATTCATCAATTATGGCACCCTCATTCACCAGATACACAACAGGATAAAGATAGCATCCCACAGGTCTTTTTCCATAGATTCGACATTTCTTATCAGCGAAACTGTAGAAATAGCACCATCCATTAGCATTTCTGAGACGAGCCACGCCGTTATTTATAAGTGCAAATTCTTCTAGGCGATAACCCGCTTCCTCCAATCTTTCGATGTCCTCGCTTGAAAGCTCCATCTCAGTTCTTTCACAGCATTTTCCACAATTTGAACAAAGCACGAGAAGCAAACTCCCCAGCTATCATAATAAAAACTAGCGAGATTATAGTCGTTTTGGTACGCGTTACGAAGAAATCATATACGCTTCGTCAAATGATAACAATCGATGATACAGAAATGAAAACACCTTCTATGCATGATGAAAATTTGGGGTCATAGGGACATTAACAACACTCTGATACATAGGCAGTTTGTCGACTTCAAAGAGGACGAGGAACCCGTCTGAGTGTAAGCGCCGGGGAAGGGATTTCAGCACCAACTTACCAGTAAAAGGGTGCTCTATTTATGTTTGGTGGGAGTTCGAATCTCTCCCGGGCTACCATAAACCCTAGTCAGGACGACGTTCAAACTCTCGGTTTAGCGATTGTGCGAGGGTTAGGTTCAAACTTTAGTTTAAATTCTTGGAATTTGTGCTCTAGACACAATGTACTTCACAGTCTGTGAGATGTTCGGATCAGCATTAGAACCCGTTAGTCAATTAATCTATAGACATTTCTTTATAATCATAAACTATTTAATTGAATTGGCATTAAATGGGTCTTTTGAAGGAAGAACTAATCGGTCCTTGAGGGTTCGGGAAGATAAAATGAGTTACAGAAAGAAATCTTGGCAAGAGAAACTGACAGACAAGAAGGGTCTGCCGAAAATACTGAAGTTAGAAGAGAGGTTTCCCTGCTATAATGCTGTGCACAAGATGGGTGCCGAAGTCGGCGATAAGGTAGTGCTTGTCAACGCCAGCGAGGTTGTTAAAGTCATGAAGGAAGTTCCAAGGGGCAAACTAATTACGATTGTTGAGATATGCAAGAAAATAGCTAAGAAACACAGGGTTAAAGCTTGTTGTTCCCTCACAACAGGGATTTTCATAATGACGGCGGCCAATGCAACCGAAGAAGCTGCAAAAGAAGGCAAAAATTTGAACATTCCTTACTGGCGTACGCTGAAAACAGGCGGATTCTTGAACGAGAAATATCCTGGCGGTGCAGAGACCCACAAAAAACTACTAGAAAAAGAAGGGTTCAAGATCATTCAAAAAGGAAGAAAATTCGTTGTTGACGACTATGAGAAATACTTGGCTGATGTGTAGCGTTTAATTTATACTAATTCTGCAAGGGGGTTTTCGCTCATTTCCCCTCTTTTTCTTCTTTTTCAAGGGCAATTGGAGGCTTACGCTAGCCTATGAGTGATGTTTCCGACGTCAAGAGGGTTTTTGGGGATTCTCTGCATCGGGCGACGAGCTTATCGATAGCATGCGTTCAGAGCGTGATCGCCACTGACATGGTCAAGGCAAAAGAGTTCTATGTAGATGCGCTCGGACTTAAAATGACAAAGGAAAGAAGAGGAACGGTGAATGAAAAACTATAGCGCAAAAGACGTTGATTCTTACATAGCCAGTTCAGGCAGAGAAGCCCGTCCGAAGCTCAAAGAAATGCTAAAATTCAAAGTCCAAATTTAGACCCTTAGCGAGCCACGGAACGCC
>CAZLCE010000015.1:0-33443 GCA_964558305.1 uncultured Candidatus Bathyarchaeia archaeon | reverse complement strand
ACTTAAGATCCTCTGGCGTAGGCCTCCGTGGGTTCGAATCCCACCCCCCGCACCAGTATGTTGAAAATGCCAGGGGTTTGTCTGTGATGTTGAGCAGCTTTGCAAATATATGTTTATTAATTTGTAAATAATAAAGTTTATTAAGTATTGCGATAACATACACAATGGTGTGTAAACTATGGGAGGCCCTTCTGAGCGCGAATACGGAGAGAAACTGGGCAAGATGAAAAAGAAACTGAACAACAACGCAGGAGGCATAAAGGATCAATTTCAAAAACTTGAAAAGGCCAAAGTGGATTTGCTGAAGAAAACCAAGGAAATAAGGCATAAGGCTGAAAATGAAATATGCAAGATGGAAGATGATATAGCGAAATCGAAAGATTTGGCGCCTGAATCCAAGAGAAGACTTCACTTAGAGATTGACATTCTTAAAAGTGAAATCCGCGAACAGTATTCTGATTTAGAAGCGCGAATTGCTGAAGTCGTTATACCCGCATGACTTTTAATTCATAGAAAACAAGCAATTTCAGCAAGAAAAACTCGCTCTAAGGCTAGAATCTTTGAAAAGAACTCTTCGTAAGCAGAAATCTGCATATGTGCTTAGTCTAATATTTTGCTTAGTAGGAATAATTGCCCTTTTATTTACTCTATGGAAAACATATCCTCAGCTCTCTTTAAGTGGAGATCCATTTTTAACTTTCTTGTCTCTTCTCTGGACAGAAAACCTAACTCTAGCAACAGGGCTTGAATTCAAACTCATATACCTTGTAATCTTGGCAGACATAATGCTAGTTTCAGGAGTGATCTTATGGATTTTGAGTCGACAATGGTTCCTTCTTCCTGAAGAAAGTGTATTGTTTCAATGTCCCTTCTGCAACAAGAAATGGAGATCCATCGGAGACAAAGCGCTCGTACATTGCCCACATTGCCGTCAACTAGTTCATCCAAAAATGACTGAAAAATAAGCTAACGTGTGCGCAAACAGAAAAATGAAGTTGGAGCGTGGACGTCGCCACACCTAGGTAGGTGCGAATTTAATCCTTCATACTTTTCATCTTTGAACGATAATCTAAAAATGTCCTTCTCTTGATTATGATCTTAATGGGCGTCTCATAAGCATGATGCTGAAACAAGAGCTGAGCAAAGATATGTTCTGAAATGCGTTGAACCAAAAAAAACACAACAAAGATTAAGAGTTTCTCTCACCAATACTAGCTAAAACTAAGAGTTGAAAATCATGGAAAACATTGCAGTAATAGGCGCAGGAGTAATTGGCGGAGCCATAGCAAAAAGCCTATTGAAAAGAAAATACAAGGGCAAGATCATAGTCACGAGACGTGGAATAGAAAGACTTAGAGAGCTTGAAAAGTTAGGAGCCACAATATCCGTAAGCAATAAGAAGGCTGCAAAAGATTCTAGCATCATTTTTATTTGTGTAAAACCAAACGATGTAGAAAAAGTTCTCAAGGAAATACGCAAAGAAATCGAAGGAAAACTCGTGATTTCCACAGCCGCCACAATTCCACTCAAATTTTATAAAAAAATTGTTCCAAAAGCCAGATTCGTTAGAACCATGCCAAACGTTGCAGTTTTAGTGCAGGAAGCCTTCACCGCTTACTGTTGCGACGAAAATGTAACTCTAGGGGACAAAAAGAAGGTTAAGGAAATCTTGGATATTATGGGGATTTCTGAAGAGATTGAGGAAAAACATATGGATGCTATAACGGCTTTAAGCGGTAGCGGACCAGGATATATCTCTATAATAATTGAAGCCTTAATGTACGCTGGTATAAAAGTTGGCTTGCCTAGAGATTTATCCTTGTACAGCTCCGCACAAACTGTATTGGGAACGGGGAAACTGATTTTAGAAACACGGGAACATCCAGCAAAAATCAAAGACATGGTCACAACACCTGAAGGAACAACAATCGAAGCAATTTACGAACTGGAAGGTAGCCAGATTAGACAAGCGTTAATGAAGGCGGTTGAAGAAGCAACAAAAAAATGTCACGAGATTAGAGAAAAATTAGCAGTGAATTAAGAAATTCTGCTTGGTAACGTGTAAGGAAATGGATGCCACCACAAAGCGCATAGCGATGCAACGTATTCAAACGCTTTTCCGTCTTGCAAATGAAATTTTTCACGAAGATCCTTCTTTAGCGCAGCGTTACGTGAAAATCGCCAGAAAAATAGCCATGTCCGCCAAAATCCGTCTACCAAAAGAGTACAAGCGTCGCGTGTGCAGATACTGTAAAAGCTTTATTTTGCCCTGCGTGAATTGTCGTGTTCGAATAAAGCAGCGGAGAGAACCACACATGGTAATTACATGCGTGAACTGTGGCAAGCAAATGCGAATACCGCTAAAAAAGAAGAAGGAGAAAAACTAGGCATTGAGCAAGCTTACTGCTGGAGCCAAACGTCGCGTCAAACGCAAGTTAAGCGGAGAAAAACCCACAATATTGATTGGCAAAAATGGAGTTTCACAGGAATTATTGGAGGAAATCGAAAAACAATTAGAGAAGAAAGAAATGGTCAAGGTTAAAATCTTGAAGAGCGCCCTCGGAGAAAAAGAAACCAAAGAAATCGCCTTCAAAATCACCGAACAAACAGAATCATCATTAGTAGAAGTTAGAGGCCACACATTCATCCTTTACAAGAAGCGTAGAAAGTGAAAGCCTTTATATTTGGCTGATTGATTTTACTGAAGGAAAAAGTCAAGAGGACAAATCGCCTTGATAACACCCCGCGATGTACCAGCATTAAAGTTCATTGAAAAACTAGCTAAATATCTAAAGGAAAATGTAGATGAGGTAAATCCACCTTCATGGGCGAGTATTGTAAAAACTGGCGCACATGTTGAAAAGCAACCGCAAAACCCAGACTGGTGGTACATCCGATGCGCCTCATTGTTGCGAAAAATTTACGTTCACGGACCAGTGGGTATTGAGAAATTGAGGGCTGAATATGGTGGACAAAAGGATCCAGGCGTTACACCAGAGCATGTGAAAAAGGCTGGTGGATCAATAATAAGAAAAGCCCTTCAACAGTTGGAAGCCGCGGGTTTAATTGAAACATTTAAACCACGTGGAAGAAGGTTAACTCGAGAAGGGAGAAAGCTTCTGCAAGAACTGGCTGAAGAGCTTGGAAAGGAATTGATTAAAGAGTTTCCCGAGCTAGAGAAGTATCAGAAAGGCGAGTGAAATGTCAGAGGACGAGCTGGAGGAACTTCGCAGAAGGAAACTTTCAGCATTACAACGGCAACTAGCCGAAGAACAGAGAAAAACGCAGATGCAGCAACAACTAGAACTGGAAAAACAAGCCTTATTGAGGAACATATTAACTCCAGAAGCTAGACAAAGGCTGTCAAATTTGAAAATGGTTAAACCAGAGTTCATAGATCAACTAGAGCTACAGCTAATTCAGCTAGCACAACAAGGAAAACTGCCAATACCATTGCCGGATGAGCAACTAAAACAAATACTTATTCAACTGCAATCCCAGAAACGTGAGACAAAAATAAGAAGGATATGAATATGGCTCGAAACAAACCAACAGCAAAAAAACGGAGACTAGCAAAGAAAGGAAAACAGAAAAAAGCCGTACCTACTTGGATTATGGCAAAAACAGGCGGAAAGGTCAGAACGCATCCTAAAAGAAGGCAGTGGCGAACCAGAAAAATAAGAGCTTAGGAGGAACCAATCTATGAAAGAAAAAGACGAGAATGAAGAGCAGAAAAATGAGGAAGAACAAAAAGATTTAGCTGAAACTATTGAAGAGCCAGAAGCCGAAGAAGAAATCTCGGAAAAGGAAGTGACTAAAGAAGAGGAGGGAGAGGAAAAAGTAGAAGAAGCGGTTGAAGCCGAAGAGGCAGAAGCTGAAGAGATGCCCGCGCCTGTTGAAGAAGAGGAGGCTAAACCACCGTCGAAGGAAGAGAAGATAGAGGAAGAGGAGATAGTTGAAGAGCGGATCTACACGATTCCGCTGAGTAAAGCGTTGATTATGCCGGCGAACAAAAGGGCGCCGAGGGCGATGCGGATGGTTAGGAGCTTTATAACGAAGCATATGAAGTTGGAGGCACGTAAAGAAGGCGAGGAGGAAGAAGAGCCTAAAAAACTTGTTATTAGTAATGAAGTTAATGAAAGGGTTTGGAGCAGGGGCATAGAGAAGCCTCCGCGAAAAATCCGTGTTAGGGCTGCAAAAGATAAAGAGGGCAATGTGACTGTTTATTTGGCTGAAGGAGATTAATCCTTGGCCATTTACCTATCCAGCCTTTTTGGAAGCCCAAGCATAGGCGTCTACTCATTAGCTACGGATAAAATACTCATAGTTCCAAAACTGGTTCCTCTCAAAAAGGCTGAAAGGCTTGGCCAATGGCTAAAAGTTGAGTTAATACATACGAACGTTGGCGGTTCAGTCCTTGTCGGTGCACTTGCATGTGCGAATTCAAACGGGATTTTGCTTCCCAATTTTGTTCAGGAAGAAGAACTTGAAGGCATAAAAGCTGTTTTCAAGGGAAACATAACGGTAATGGATACTAAGAAGACTGCGTATGGAAACATTATTTTAGCAAACGATTACGGCGCAATTGTCGACCTGCGACTAAAGACGCCAGAAATAAAGCAAATTTCTGAGACTTTGGATGTTGAAGCTGTGCCAGGTGAGATTGCTGACTTGCCGTATGTGGGATCTTTGGGGGTTGTTACAAATAAGGGGGTTTTGGTGCATCCTTTGTTGAAGGATTCGGAACGGAAACTTTTAGAGGATGTGTTGAAGGTTTCGGTTGAAGTGGGCACTATTAATTGTGGGATACCTTATGTCGGCACTGGTTTGATTGGCAATCGTTACGCGGCTGTGGTCGGTTCAATGACGACGGGACCCGAGATGTTTATAATTGGGAACGCCTTGGATGTTGTGAAGGAAGATGAGCACGGTGAAAGTCTTTAGAATAACAGGTGAAATTCAAAAGCCAAATTTGAAGACCTCTTTCCGAAAAGAAGTGATAGCAATAAAACCAGAACACGCGGTTGAAAAGGTTTACACAGAATTAGGCAGCAAACACCGCGTAAAACGTTTTCACATAAAAATAATAAGCATTGAAGAAGTTCCGCCTCAAGAGATAGAAAATCCATTACTGAAAAAACTTGTTGTTGGAGAATAAGAAGTTGACGAGTAAAGGTGAAGAAGAACTCCGTAGACTGAGCGTTGAGTTGCGATTTCTTGAACAGACAGCAGAAGCAATTCAGTCTAGGATTAATATGGTAAACGCTGCAATAACAGACTTAACCTACGCAAACACGGCGCTGGAAGGCATAGAAAAAGAAAAGGAAAACTCAGAACTTCTAGTTCCAATAGGCGGCGGTTCTCATATCAAGGCAAAACTTGAAAACTCCGACAAAGTAATCGTCAGCATGGGTGCAGGAGTTTCAATCGAAAAAACTCTGCAAGAGGCAAAAGAAATTATCAAAAAACGTTTAGAAAACCTAGAAAAAACGAGAACGTCACTTCAGCAACAGTTTGCCCAGGTATTAGACAACATCAGCATAGATAGGGAAAAATTTGAGAATTTAGTCGCTGAGCTTAGAGAAGGGAAAGCTTCAAAAAATGTTTGAAAAACTGAAATCTGGGCTGAAAGGACTTGTAAACAAGGTCACCACAACCGAGCTGAAGGCTGAAAACTTACGCCCATTGCTTTCAGAGTTCAAAATGATTCTCGTAGAAAATGATGTTGCCTTTCCAGTGGCAGATCGCATATGTGATGAAATGGAAAAACGCCTTAACGGAGTTCAAGTTAAACGACTCGAAGACCGTAAGAAAATCGTTGAACAAAACCTGCGAGAAGTGCTTTTGGGAGTCATGCGTACGAATAATAATATAGACCTGCTGAAGACTGTTGAGGAAAAACGCAAAAAGAACGAGCCATTCTTAATAGTTTTTGTTGGAATAAACGGCACTGGAAAAACAACAACAATAGCCAAAGTCGCCAAATTCTTCCATACAAGAGGCTACTCTGTTGTTCTTGCCTGCAGTGACACCTACCGGGCGGGTTCCATTGAACAGTTGGAAGAACATGCCAAACGCTTAGGAATGCGCATGATCAAACACAAATACGGCGCAGATCCAGCGGCTGTAGCCTACGACACCATAAACCATGCAAAGACCCACGGAATAAACGTTGTTTTGATAGACACTGCTGGGAGAATGCAGACAAACAGAAACTTGATGAACGAACTCGCAAAAATCAAACGCATAGTAAATCCAGACTTAACCGTTTTAACTGTTGATTCGCTCACGGGAAACGATGCTATTATGCAAGCTGAAGAGTTTCACAAAAGCGTCGGCATAGACGCGACAATATTAACCAAAGTCGACGCAGACGTTAAAGGCGGCTCAGCCCTAAGCGTGACGTACGTTACCCAAAAACCAATTCTTTTCATTGGAACAGGACAAACCTATGATGACCTTGATGAGTTTGATCCCGATAAATTTGTGCAAATGATCTTGAAGTAGTTACGGTTGTGCTTTTCATCTTATTTGCATTTGTTCATAAAATCTTTAAACCCTTTCAAGTCAACCGGAGACAGAATAGGTCTTTTTAAAAGTTCACATGGCCATTGTCCGCATTCATCACAGTATTTGATATTTCGTTTCTTGGCGCATTCTTTTCTTTGTCTTAACCAATCTTGTTTCTTATTCAGAAATTCCGCCAAGCCTGCTTCCTTAATCTGCTTCATGTTACTCAAAACATCTAAAAACCATGAGCTGTTTTCTAATGTTTCAGCTTTAAAGAAGCCAAAAAACTTGCATGGAAATTCTTTGCATTCCAGACAAGTTTTTAGGTTTTTGCTGCTCGAACAACCATAAATTTTGCAATATTTTCTGTACTCTTCGCTTAAACCTTCGTTGGACCTGCAGCCCCCGCATTTTTCATCAAGAAAAGCCGTGCATTCTCCACAATAAAGACCGCAAGGAGCAACTAAGTTCCATTTCTTCTCGATTGACATGTAAATCGTCTTTATTTTCCCAGCAGTTTTAGCAGTATTGCTTTTGCTGAATACAGCCTGTTTTCGCTTTGTTCGTATATTACTGATTGTGGGCTTTCGATAACATCTGCGGTTATTTCATATCCTCGATGAATCGGCATGTCATGCATTATATACGCGTGGCTTCCTTTCAGCAAGTCCTTGTTTATCTGGTATGGCATCATAAGCTTAACACGCTTATCTTTTTCAGTCGCAAACTTAGGATCTAGGAAAAATTCCATGTCAACCCAAGTGTCTGTGTAAACGAAATCTGCATTCTTGACCGCCTTCTTAACGTCCAGTGTGGTTTCGTACAATCCTGTTTTTCTAGCGTTTTCCAAAATTTCTTCATCTCTCGAAGGCTCGTTGAATATTGGCGTGACCGTGGTTATCTTAACCCCAGTCTTTGTACATCCTTCAATGAGCGAGTTGCAAACATTGTTGTGGATGCCTATGTAAACGAGCTTCACGCCTTTTAGCTTGCCTTTCTTTTCCTTTACAGTGATTAGGTCTGCCATTGCTTGGCTTGGATGATATTTTTCGTCGCATCCATTGATTACTGGAACGCGAGAAGCGTTTGCCATGGCTTGCAAATCAGAATTTTTTATCAGTCTAGCCATTATGCAATCAACATTACGTGAAAGATATTGCGTCTCATCCGAAATGTCTGCTAACGCGAAATTTGTTGTTCTCCAATCTATGTATAGCGCATGACCACCAAGCTGAGTCATAGCAACTTCGAAGGAAACTCTTGTCCTAGTGGAGGTTTTTTGAAAAATCAGGGCTAATGATTTTCCATCCAAGGCAGTTCTATATTTTTCAGGATTACGCTTAACTTCTATAGCCTCGTCAATTATCTGCGTAAGCTGTTGACCAGACAACTCCTTGAAGTTGATTAAGTGCATTTATTCACCATCTCTTTAGACTTTAAGGCTTCAACCGACTCCAAAAATTATAAGCTTTGTGGAAACATTTTTCTTGTAAACAACGTACTTTTCCATTAGGAAGCACGATAATGTTGCTAATTGTTGCCTCCCAAAAAGATGTGGCAAGCTTAAACATTGCAAAACAACTGCTGAACCATTACAGTTTCAAGGAAACCGCAGAAAACTTCCAAGAAAACCCAGTTTATAACATTAAAATTAATGATAAAATCATTAAGCTCGTGACTTTAAACGAAGAATCCGTTTATGCCCAAAACTTGACAGATTTCTTTGACAATCTGGAACTTGTAGTTTTCATTTCAAGGCACAGCAGTGTAAGTGGTACCCCAACGCTGTCAGTTCACACTCCAGGTAATTTATGCGAAGCAGAATTGGGCGGGCTTTCACGAACGGTTTCTGTTTCGCCAGCAAACCCCATGAGAGACGCTTTAAAAACTATGATGCAGTTCAAACAAGAAATGCGACTTGACTATGAAGTTTCCTATGAATGCACTCACCACGGCCCATCATTAAACGTGCCTACCATGTTCGCTGAATTGGGCAGTTCAATTAAACAATGGAGTGATTTGAAGGCAGCAGAGGCGGTTGCACATGCGGCAATGAAAGCCATTTCAAACTTTCGTAATTCTCAAGTTAAAACTGTGCTTGGAATAGGCGGACCCCATTATAACGCTAGGTTTACACGCATGGCATTGGAAAATGAATTAGCCTTCGGTCACATTATTCCGAAATATGCCATTTCATATGTGGATGTGGAAATTCTTAGGCAATGCGCAGAGAGAACGTTAGAGAAAGTTGAGTATGCTGTTTTGGACTGGAAGGGAATAAAAGGTGAAAATAAGAAAGTGCTTGTTGAAATGCTTCGGGAAGTTAGCATGTCTTTCGAGAAAATTTGACATCTAATAGGATTTTGGAGAGAAAAGTTAATAGAAATGTTTCTTGCCTATCTATTAAGATCTAAGGTTACAGTAACGTTTATATTGTCATTGAAATGTTGAGTGTGCGATGAATCATGGGCTTAAGATCGTTCCTATCTCAATGTTTAAGAACGTTGAAGTTGGCGATAAAGCCAGGGAGAAGCGAGCTTTGGCTATCCATAAAAATCTGTTTCTTGGGCATAACTGTAATTGGATTAATTGGTTTTGTCATCAAGTTGTTGTCTTCTGTTCTGCAACCTGGCGTGGCTACTAGTTAAAAGGAAGAAACCTCATGGAGAAAAAAGAGGGAGGATACCCGACAAAAATTTTTGCTGTAAAAACAACAACAGGACAAGAGAGAAACGTGGCTAGGCTTCTCACCGCAAAAGTTGAGATGAACCGTATCCCCATAAAAGCCATTCTAGTGCCTGAAACCCTGAGAGGATACGTCTTTGTAGAGGCTGATGGGCCGCATCTTGTGGAAGAAGCCATAACTGGCATAAGGCATGTGCGTTCAAGAGTTCCCGGTATTGTGAATTTTTCCGAGATTGAAAGGTACATTGTCCGAAAACCGATAATTGAAGAGTTGAATGAAAACGACGTAGTTGAAGTGACGGGCGGGCCGTTTAAGGGTATGCACGCAAAAATAACCCGCATTGATAAGGCTAAAGCTGAAGTTACGCTTGAACTACTAGAAGCAACATTCACTCTGCCAATAACTGTTCACTCTGATTACGTAAAGTTAGTGCAAAAAGCAAAAACAGAAAGTGGTGAAACCTAAATGACTGAGAAAAAAGTTGTAGAACTGCTTGTAAGCGGTGGACAAGCAACAGCCGGACCGCCATTAGGTCCAGCACTCGGCCCGTTAGGCGTTAACGTCATGGCCATTGTGAACAAGATAAACGAGCTTACGAAGGATTATGCGGGAATGAAGGTTCCCGTGAAGGTCACGGTTGATCCTGAAACCAAAGCGTTTGAAGTAAGTGTTGGAATACCTACAACATCTGCTTTGATTGTCAGTGAATTAAAAATAGAGAAAGGATCCGCCACGCCAAGCACACAAAAAGTTGGGAATCTCACCATGGAGCAAGTGGTTCGCATAGCGAAGATTAAACGTCAAGAGCTTTTGGCAAAGACGTTCAAGTTTGCTGTCAAAGAAGTTTTGGGGAGCTGTGTTAGTATGGGTGTTACTGTTGAGGGCAAGGATCCACGTGAGATACAAAGAGAGATTGATGAAGGCAAATACGACGAAATATTTAGTAAGAGTGAAGGATAAGAGAATATTTTTATAATTGGGTTTCATTCCCTCATTGGCACGAGGCCTTTAAAATGCCCTTAGATCAGAAAACGATATTAGCTTCGGTTAAAGAAGCAAAGGAAAAGTCTGAAAAAAGAAAGTTTACTCAATCGATAGAACTAGTTCTAAATCTTAAAGAGATTGACATGAAATCCCCTGAGGGCAAGATTCAAGAAATTATAGAACTGCCATATTCCTTGGAAAAGCCGAACAAGATATGTGTTATTGGTTCAGGCGAATTAGCCCTAAAAGCGCGAAGGGCGAATGCGGACCTCGTCATAGAAAAGGCTGAGCTTGATGGATTGGCTGGCAAAAAGCGTGAGCTGCGGAAAATTGCTAATCAATATGACTTCTTCATCGCTGAGGCTCCATTAATGCCTTTAGTGGGTAAAGTTTTAGGTCCTGTTTTAGGTCCGAGGGGAAAAATGCCTATGCCTGTTCCGCCCGCGGCAGACATAGCAAGTTTGATAGATAAACATCGTAAGACAATCGTTTTAAGAATGCGTAACCAGCCTATTATTCAGTGCCGTGTTGGAACAGAAAGCATGAAAGATGAAGAAATAGCCGAAAATGTCCAGACCGTTTTGAGAGTTGTAGAGGGAAAACTCAAAAGGGGAATGAAAAACATCAAATTCGCCTATTTAAAAACATCCATGGGCACACCAACAAAGATTAAACCATAAAAAGAGGAAAAACCAATGCCATCCCAGCAAATTTTGCAAGAAAAAGTCAACGAAGTTGAAGAGATAACACAGCTAATAAAACGACACAAAATTATTGGAATTGCTAGCCTGCAAAAAGTTAGGGCGGCTCAACTGCAAGAATTCAAGAAGAAACTAGCAGATACAGTGTACATGAGGGTCATAAAAAACACGTTAGTGAAGTTAGCGATTGAAAACTGCAAGGAGAAGCCAGAACTGAAAAAACTTGAGGAGCACCTAACAGGGTCGAACATTTATTTATTCACGGATTTAAACCCGTTCAAATTGGCGTTGATTCTAGAGAGAGGAAAAGTCAAAACAACAGCTAAGGCTGGCGACATAGCAGCTTTTGACGTCGTAGTTCCCGCTGGAAACACTGGGCAATCACCTGGTCCGATAATTAGTCAGTTGAATGCTGTCGGTTTGCCCACGAGAATCGAGTCTGGAAGTGTTTGGATAAACAAGGACACATTGGTCGTTAGGAATGGCGAAGCGATTTCGGAAAGACTTGCAAGTGTATTATCTAAACTTGGGATAAAGCCAGTTGAGGCTGGGCTCAGCATGAGATTTGCGTATGATGATGGCTTGATAATAACTCAAGACCAGCTTCGGCTGGATGTAGATGGAACCAAAAAAAGCCTTGAAAATTGTCAAGCAGATGCCTTTACATTGTCGTTGGCCATGGCCTATCCAACGTCAGAAAATGCTGTGGTGCTTTTGCAAATTGCATATCGAGAGGCTTATGCGCTTTCCTTGAATGCTGCCATACCGACTAAAGAAACGATACCGGATTTAATCAGGAAGGCACACATGGAAATGTTAAGTTTAGAAAATAAGGTAACTTAAATCAAAGTGTTGAACATTTATTTGCATTTTTTGATGCTGGACATGCATGCTCTTGTGCCTACGCCACTTTTCTAACCAAAATATCTGTGATTCAAAATCTTTGGTTGTTTTGAAAAATAATTCAATATTTGCAGACAATAAACTTAAACATTTTAATCAAAGCGCCCAAATTGAATAATATAAAGCGTGAAAGAAAAAACATCGACACATAGGAATTTATCCAGAATCCAAGTTTAGTGATTTTATTCACAACTCTTAAATAGCATTTTCCTTTTCGATGGTCGAGAAGGGAATAAAAAGGTGAAAAATTCACTATTCGTTATCTTTACCGCAGCACTATTCGCAACTTTGGTTTTTCCTTCTGCGTTGACTGAATATAAATTACAAAACGATTTACAATCTGTTGGTGCCCCAGAGTGGTTCACTATAGAGGGATTAGTTGAAAATCCACTAAACCTTACTTACGCCGAGTTGAGGGGTTTTCCTTTAGTATCTGAATTAACCACGCTTGAATGCGTGGGTTCGGGGCAGGGCGGTTTTAGTATCACTTATAACTGGACTGGTGTTCCATTGTTCTTTCTTCTAAATATGGCCAAGGTAACATCTGGAGGCTATCGTGAAATTGTTTTTGTAGCTGCTGACGATTTTTCAAGTAGTGTTCCGTTGGAAGTTGCCATGGAGCCAACATCAATTTTAGCTCTAGATGCAAACGGAACTGATTTGGAACACTTAACGGGCTTTGGAAGTGGATATCGTGTTGTATTTCCGTGTAGGTGGGGTTATAAATGGGTCAAGTGGATAAAGCAGATTGTGATTGTCGATTATGATTATAAGGGAATATATGAAAACTTGGGATTTTCGGATGAGGCAAATATTCCAAACTGCGTCTTTCCATCAACAACTCCACCATTTGAAAGCTTTGATGTAACAGTTGCAAATGCAACCTACAAAATCATAGCACTCAGCAATTCCACCATAGATTCGTTTGATTTCAGCACGTTTGAAAAACAAATTTACTTTAACATTACTGGGCTTTCTGGGACGATAGGCTATTTTTACGTAACAATTCCCAAAGAACTTCTGAGGTGCGACAGTCCGGAGCAATGGCAAGTTTGGGTAAACAACACGTTAATAGAAGACAAAGGAGTAATTGAGGGCATCAACTGCACGTATATCTACTTTATATATAACCACAGCACCGAAGAAGTTAGAATCAGAGGAACTCAGGCGGTTCCGGAGTTTCTGTCAATAATATTTATACCGATGTCCATGATGGCAACACTACTAGCAGTCATAATCTACAAAAGAAAACATTCTACATAAATGTGAACAATGGTTTTTGTTGAAATTCTATTTCTCCACAGCTTTTCTTATTCTACGTAGTTCTTGGAGAATTTGCTCATTCAAATCTTTTGATGGTTTAGTTTCAACTTCTGCTTCCACAGCGACTGGTTTAGTTCCTTTAACGTAGGTCATCACAATGTCTTTTATTTCTTCAAAGTTTTTTATCCCTAATATCTCTGCCTCTGCAGTTTTGTGGCCTGAACTACTTACCCCAGAAAAACCCGCAGTTTGTATTGAAAGCTTGGCTAATTCAAAACGCCTTGAAATAGGACCTTGATAGATGTTTATGTTGGTAATGCGATTGTAAGGTACAACGCTTTTTGTTTTCCACCAAACTCCCTTCGTAACAATGATCTCATTATCTTCAAGAACATAGTGGATCGATGAATGAAATATGGGAATCCAATACGACACAACTGCTATAACAAAAATGAGAGGCAGAAACATCGACAAAGCAGCTGCAAACCCAATCCATACATCAAACGAAAACGCGAAAGTTACAATAGGGATCATCCACCAAAGAAAGCCACCTGTCGTTAATATCCCAAGGTAAACTTGATAAAGCTTCTTTAATTGTACATCAGCACCAAATTCCTTTCGCAAAATTGCCTGCACTCCAGCATATATGAAATACGTTTTATGCGTTTTAAGTCATTTGGTCAAACTTGGATCATATCTGACGAATAGTCTATAGAGGAAAATGTACCAGATAATTGGTACACTATTCTTTCTAAAATAAGGAAGATTGGCATGTAAATATCATACTGTAGACTATTGAATGGTAGATTTAGTTGATTGGAGCTAGAAAATGGGAGATTTGAGTGTTTTCTATAATGTCTGGAATTTTCACATAGAAAGGTAGTAGGTTTAATCTCCTATGCTTGTAATTGCATAGGCAATGCTTAGAATCCAGATTGTGATGACGAAGCTTATGAACTTCAAGACTTTCGTAATTTTCTTTGTCATTTCTACGAACCTTTCTTTGGAATATCAGTTAGGTTATAAAAACCTTATGGAACATTGTTTCAAGGTAACAGATAGATTATCCAGGAAATGCGTTTTTCATTTTGGTCGGATTTTACGTGATGAAGTCTGGTGTAAAAAGAGAAAGAGAAGCACAACTTTTGAAACAATAAAAGCTTTAGCCTTGAAGAACAGAAAAAGATAGGAGTTGAAGCTTTTTGAATTAGATTTTTCTTTTATTCAAAACAGACCTGAAAGATTTCCCACAGCATTCAAACAGCCCTATCGTAAGCTCCAATCTCTTACCACTCTTATCGGGTCTACCAACCATCTTCCAAGTCTTTTTGGGTTTGCTGACTTCCTTCTTACATTTTGGGCATTTAGCCATAAAATTCCCTTTTCAAACATTACCTACGATGAAGATAAAAAACTTTCCATCAAGAAAACGTTCTTCCACATAGAACATTATATTTGGTTATAAAAGATATATAGAAGAATTAGGGCGAATCACAATTTAATTTCGAATGGTTTATATTAAACCCTAAATGTATGTAAGGAAAAAGGCTTGAAAAGGTTAAAATAGCTGGATGAAGAGGTGAAAGGGTATGGAATACATTTACGCTGCAATGCTTCTACACAAGGCAGGAAAAGAAATAAACGAAGAAAACATAACACAAGTTTTGACAGCAGCGGGAATAAACGTTGACGCCGTAAGAGTAAAAGCCTTAATAGCTTCTTTAGCCGAAGTCAAAATTGATGAAGCAATTAAATCTGCGCCTACAATGATGGCTGCACCGGCAGCAGCACAAGCAACAGCTGCACCAGCGGCTGAGGCTAAGCCGAAAGTGGAAGAGAAGAAAAAGAAGGAAGAGGAAGAGAAGGCCAAAGAAGAAACTGCACTCGAAGGTTTAGGAGCATTATTCGGTTAACCTCGTCAGCTTTATCTTGCAGATGCTCATTTCTTAATTAGCAGAAATCCCTAGTTGGTATTTACTGTTCATAAGGCGATTAGGCATTGAAAGCTACTGCTGTGGCGCATACGATACAAGGGTTGATAAAATATCATGGACTGAGAAATCCTAGGCTGAGAATTCCTTATCATGACAGCATATCCGTATGCACTAAAGCCTTAACAACCGCGACAACTGTTGAGGTGTCGGATGCTCTAAGGAAAAACGAAGTAATGATTAATGGAAGAGAGCCGGCTGGAAAAGACAAGGAACGGGTGGAAACGGTTCTTGGCAAGTTGAAGAAGCTGGCAAGATTTTCCGGCGGGTTTAAAGTAGTTTCTGAAAATAGTCTTACGATTGGTAAGGGTTTGGGTTTTTCTGCTTCTGGTTTTGCGGCTCTTGGGTTGGCGGCGTCTAATGCTCTCAGCCTAAGCCTTGACATGGTTGAGCTTTCTGAGATTGTTCGGTTGGGGGCGGGTTCTTCAACGCGGAGCCTAGCTGGGTGTTTTGCTTTTTGGTATTCTGATAAGAATGGGCGATCTTATGCTGAACAATTGGGTGCGCCTGAACGAATTGATTTTTCAATGGTGATTGTGCCTATTCGTTCAGGTGTGAAGACGGATGAGGCTCATGCTGAAGTTGTTAGTTCTCCCTTGTTTAAGGCGAGGTTGAAGAATGTTAACGAGTTACTTAAGGAGATGCGCCAAGCAATTAAGAAGGGAGACACTACCACTATAGGGCGGCTTGCTGAAGAGGATTCGTTGAATCTTCACGCGATAACGATGACTGGAAAATCGCGCATGATACTCTGGGAGCCAGAAACTGTTCGCATCATAAAAGAAATTATTAGGCTGAGGGAAGAGGGAGTTTTGGCTTGGTATTCTATTGACACTGGACCATCCGTATTCATCAACACCTTTATGGAAAATTCTGAAACAATAGCCAGACGCCTTCGTGAAATAGGATTTAAAAACGTCATCATCAGCGGAGTGGGTGGAAAACCATTTCTAACCAACAACCATCTATTCTAGATTTTTAAGAAGTTTAAACAGTTTTTGTTATTGGTTTGGGTTTTGAAGGTTTAGAGTGGGTCTGTTGAGGATGTTGAGGGCTTTCAATAGTGCTTGTGTTTTTGGATTTTCTATGTTTACCTGTAGCATTCTTGCGCGTCCGAAATGTATGGTTTTGATGATGCCTTCTTTCTCTAGTATTAGGAGGTTGCGGTTTACTTGGTTGTATGTACTGTTGATGATGCGCACAAGGTTTGTAACGTTGGTCATTTTGGTTTCAGAAAGGGCTAATAGTATTTTTGTCTGCAAGAGGATGCGATTTGTGCAATGAAAACTTTGACAAGCGGTTACTTCTATATGCCAAACATGGCGTTAGACCTTGTTAAAATTGAATTGTTGTTTGACAACTCGAATCTCGTTGGAGACCAAACAGGCGGCACATCTCCTTACGCTACTATAACAAACTACCTGGATGGAACAGTGGATATGCGGGACTTGTGGTTCGTCAGCGTCAAATTTGGTCGTAATGAGGGACATCCAGAATTTGATTATATGGCAGACATCGTTCCAGACAGGACGATAGACATGCTAGACACGTGGTATGTGAGCAAAAATTATGGCAAATATGGAACGTATATCACAGACTTAACAGGAGTTACGATTTTATTCAACACAGGCGAAGAGAAATACCCTGACAGTGATGGTTTCGTAACAATTCCCCAAGGCGCCATAGGCTTCAACGTTACACGCAGTGGCATTCTCATAGGCGCAATGATAATCTTCTATGGACCGTGCAAAACTCCAATAGCTTATTCCACCACGTTTGAGTTCACGGTTCCAAACGACGGAGACAACGAGGTTTGGTACTACGTTCTAGTAAAGGTTTACGTGCATCAAGGGCTTTCTGGACAGAACTTCTATTTCGTGGCTAGTGCTAATGAACGTGTGCAGAACGTTAAGCTGAATGCGTATTCAAAGGCTGGGAGTGGAAGCTCGGTCAACATTGACTTGGGAAGCCTAAACAGTGGCTATCACTTGTTGGAGTTTGAATTCGTTGAGATTATTGGAAGCGGCTCGCTCAACTTCCATGTGGCAAGAGCTTCTGGACAACACGCATGGCTTGCAAGATTCCGCATATACGTACCAAACTACAGCAACAACGAATACAGATACAACATCACAACTCATACAAACTTTCCGATAGACGACGACTATTTTCTCAAAGGATACGCAGACGACTACATCGATGACGTGTACGTTGATGGTTTGAAATGGCAGGATTGGGAATGGGACATGGGCGGGTACGACGCAATCTACGCTTGGGGAGACGGATTCATGTATCCGCTAGGCTAGCAAAGTGGCTGGTATAACATAGCATTCACGTTCGGGGAAATTTGGCTAGCCGGACTACTGGACTTCCAGTATATCTCAAAGACACAACAGCTAGACAGAATTGGAAACCCGAAATTCTGGACAAAAGTTTCTGCGACGGAAGCATCTTCATATTTGAAGATTTATGAAGCAAAGGCGTGGACGGGATCAAATTGGACATCTGACCCTGGCACTTCAATGCGGAACATAGCCACGACCGTTCGAGTTCTTGTAAGTACAACGGACACAAACATGTTTTATCCAGCCCCACAGGAGGCACAAGTTTCATTGACGCTCTATAACTTGAGCACTCTATACCCTACATGGAGTTACCAAGATATTGGTGTAGTTGTAAATCTAACATACACATACTTCATTGATGGCAGCGTGACCTATGGGATGCCCATATGGTTTTATCCATACAACATCGAAGTCAAACTGGCTGAACAGGATTATATGCTCTACATGCCAACTCCATCACTAGTCTTCTACAACCAGACGCAAACAAGTTTCATCTCAACAGAATGGAAAGTGGTATTGGCATTTGCCAGCACAGCACTTGGTAAATTGATGGGTCAGATATTAGGTGGTGGAATAGTCGGATGGATAGCGGGTTCTGCGATCGGGATATACACAGGGTATCGCATTAATGAACAAATCAGTATGGCAGAGGGGCAAGTACTAAATTGGACACAAGAATATATGGGACCACCAACCTCTAGAAACTTTACGATGAACGCTTTCAAAACAACGAAAGACCAAGTACCTCTATCTCCAGTAGTTGGGAGTGTATGCAGTGCCTTCGTCTTCCACATATTACCAATCGAGTCAAATCACTGTGGATTAATATCCATAAACTTAAACGGCTACCTTTACCTACCATTCTTTTACAAGAATCCAGAAACAGAATATGGAACATGGTTACCCATTAAGATGGAGATACATACGATGTTCCCGGTGTTTACGCAATAAGAGGTTGAGAAATGAATAGAATGGACTTGATCTACGCAATAGCATTCGTAGCAACAATAATAATACCCTCGGTGCCTCTAGCGATCTTTACAGCCGAAAGGGGAATGGACATAATTACTGCAATGGCATATGTAGCAGATATATCAGCGGCGATGTTTCTAGGAGGCATCATAGCCCAGAGGTACTATTTAAAGAGGCTAAAAAAGGTTAAAGCGGTTTCAACGGAGAGTGCCGTAACACGCGAAGAGGCAAAAATAGACCCCGGTCCCATAGCCACTGGGGCTTTAAAAGTACTGGTTAAACGCAAAAAAGTGAAGACAACAGAAGACTGTCGCTACTATGTTCCTTGTGAAGACGAGAAATAATTTTCCCTCCTTTCCAGTGTTGAGTTTTTAATGTTTTAGTTTTTCCCGGAGCAGTAAAAGTAGCCATCCGCTAATAATCATTAATGTGCCTGGAAAAGCCCTAAACCTAAAAGTCAATATGAAGGCTTCAAAAACAAAAAATGATACAGCCATAGCAATAACTGACAAAATTGCAAAACGTTTACCATACTTCTTAAAAGATTGTATAGCCAGCAATCCTGCAAAGAAAAAGTCACCCAAACCGAGAGCCATCATACCCAAACCTCCACTCTCTGTTTCGATTAACGGAATAATAGGCACCATAACCACCACAGGAAGATTAAGACCCCTAGTAATATCCGCAGCTTCAACCATCGCTCCAGTCACCAAGACCAAAATCACATCCACAGCCGTCAACAAAACGACAAAAATAAACGTAGACTTCCACGCAAAAAGGCTTCCAATGTAAATAGTAATCAGCACAGCAAAAACCACACCATAAACACTAGTCAAATAACCAGACCACAAGGCAGTGTCCCTAAAAAACACATATAACAGTACAAAAGTTGCGGGCGGAACCGCAGCCAAATACCACCGGTTATTCGAAAATATGTAAGTGAATATGAAAAGAAGCATCGAATAAGAAAACAGAAACATAACCATAAGAGGCGCCACCATCTCCCGAAAAAGAACAATAACAGAAACCATAACCACCATCATAACAACAAGCAAAATGGCATCCCTAACCCTAAACTCCCTCTCCTCAAAAGTTGTCTTCAGCTTACCTTCAGCCTTCTGGTTCAAAAACAAAGAAACCAACGTAACCGCGAAAAGCGTTAAGGGCATGGCAATGTCGAAAGTCATACACGCACATAAGCAACACAAACATTTAAACCTTAAAGACCAAACCAAACATTCAAAACAGTCAAAGAAGCGATGAGCGCCTCTTCTGTTCGCACAGTTTCTGTTCCTTGCATTGGAATGGTGTTAACGACAAAATCCACAACATCATCCAAGTTTAATCCCTCATGTTTCACTATTTCATACAACCCTCGTGTCGGCGCCCCAAAAACCACAAGAACCCTTTTCGCTTTTCTCCATTTTTCAGCCATTTCTTCAGCAACATCAGTAAAAGGAGCACCATACTTGGAAGTGGCAATAGTTAAATCAAATCCTCCGCCCTTCAAAATCTTCTCTAAAGAACGCTTTTCCACAGTAACCACATAACCCCAATACTCGCGAATCTCATCGCGATTTGCCAATTCAGCCACAATATGCGTGTCAACTTTTACAATTTTCACAGTAACCCGCTTACCCACGGATATTTGCTCGTTCAAAATTAATGCTGGCTTTTCAACACCAACATCAACAAGCGTGCCTTCCCGTGTTTTAGCCAATGCAACGCCTTCACGATACTCGCCAACCTTCAGATTTTTCATTTTGCGATTCAGCGGATGATGCGGCGTCCGCAACGGCGGAAGAATGCCCGCATACTGCAACTCTGGCCTAAGCCCAAAAAGTCTTTTCCGCAAATACTGCGGCGTCTCCATATAGGCGAGTAAAGTGGCAACCAAATCACTTTCTGCCCTCTGATTCGCTTCTGGATTGTCTGGATAAATAATGGTTTCATCAACCCTAAAAATCGCGGCTGCCCTTCCAATCAAACCAATCTTCGACGTTTTCTCACGTAAATGCGGAGTGTCAGAAACAACAGAAGCAGGAACAGCAATAGAAAGTTTCTTTCCATGCAAACTCATTTTTTCGCCCTAGCTCGTCAGAAACATTGTTCTTTCATAGATAAAAATCTTAAAAAAAGCTGTCATGGAGCTTCTCTTGAAAACCAAAAGCATAATATGAAATTTTACAAACTATAGAAGAGTGAGAAGAAATTGCCAAAAACAAAAATTTTAGACGACGTTAGCGAAATTAAAAAAATTGACAAGAGCAATATGCTTTCTTTCTGCGTTGAAGCTCCCAAACACTACGGAAATGCAGCAAAACTAGCAAAAACCATATCATTCGACTATCCAAAACCTAAAACAATCATTGTCGCAGGCATGGGCGGCTCCGCCATCGGCGGCGAACTTCTGAAAGACTGGACAAGAGACAAAATAACCATTCCCATAGAAGTCTGCAGAGAATATTCCCTACCAGCATACGCAGACAAAAGCACTTTAGTGTTTGTCATAAGCTACTCTGGAGAAACCGAAGAATCACTAAGCGTGTTTATGGATGCTATTAAGCGGAAGTGCATGACTGTTTGCATAAGCTCTGGCGGGGCATTGCGTGAATTTGCTGAAAAATTAAATATTCCGCATTTGCGTGTTCCTTCTGGAATGGCTCCACGCGCAACCCTTCCGTACTTGTTTGTGCCCCTGCCCATATTTTTAGAAAAGATCGGTCTAGTTTCGAATGTTGGTTCTGAAATTTCTGAAACCATCGACGTATTAAAGCAAGTTAGCGATTCTAACGCGCCTGAAAAGCCGCTGGAACACAATTTTTCCAAAAAGATGGCATCAAGAATTTGCGGAACGATTCCAGTCGTTTATGGGTTTGGATTCTATCGTGCTGTTGCCCAGAGGCTTAAGACACAGTTTAATGAGAATAGCAAGATTCCAGCAAAGTGGGAGTTCTTTCCAGAACTTAACCATAATGAGATTGTCGGTTGGGAAGCAGTGAAAGAACTTGCAAAAGACTTCTCTGTGATTTTGATTCGAGACGATTATGAGCCAGAAGCCGTACGGCAAAGAATCGAAGTTACAAAAGAGTTAATAAGCAAAGAATCAGTGAAAGTCTTCGAGATTAAAAGTATTGGCAAAAGGATGTTAGCAAAGATGTCGTCTGTCATTTGCGCTGGAGATTTTATGAGCGTGTATTTGGCTGTTCTTCGCGGAATAGACCCTACGCCGGTTAAAACAATAGCCTTGTTGAAGGAGAAAATGAAGCAGAGCGGCGTAAAAGAGAAAGTAATACGCGAATGGAGATGTTACCAGCAAAATAGTGCTTAACCTATGCTTTTTCCATGGTAAATTCAGCGAAAATTTCCTCAGCAGCTTCAAGAGACATCAGCTGAGGCGGATGTTTGAAGGCGTAAGCACAAATTGGCATCACAGCTCCTTTTAGCTTTTTGTCTAAGGCCATTTTCATCGCTCTAACCACATCAAGCAAAACTGAACCTGCGTTCGGAGCGTCAACTGTTGAAAGTTTCAAGTCTATTTGCATGGGCGTGTTGCAGAAGTATATTCCCCTAATCCAGAAGTAGCTGTCACGTTTATTCTGCAGAAAATCCACGTAGTCTGTTGAGCCAGCCACAACCTCAGCCTTGTAGGGCAAGGCAGCTTCAACCGACTTAGTCTTAACAGTTCTTTTGACATCCCGTGTTCTCTCTAAAGTATCAAGGGATTCTGTGCCTCCGCCAACGTCAAGCTGATAGGTTTCGGTAATTCGAACACCATTCATCGAAAGCAACCTCAACAATGTCTTATGCAGCGTTGTTGCACCCACCTGGTCGATTAAGTCATCGCCCGCAAGCGGCAATTCAGCTTTTTCAAAACGTTTGGCACATGCAGCATCGCTGGCAATAAAATTAGGTGTGACGTTCACAAAAGCACAGCCAGCAGTCAACGCCTGCTCAGCGTACCATTGAGAAGCTTTCACAGCCCCGCTAGGAAGCAAATTAAGCACAATTTCTGCTCCTGTTTCTTTCAAGGTTTTTGCAACATTTGCTTCGGGCATGCTGCTTATTTGTACGATTTTTCTTGTATATTCACCCACGCCGTCCATGACTGGTCCTTTATGCACAATTACACCTGTTGATGGGACTTTTGTCAATTTTGGAGTATTGTTTGGCTCTGCAAAAATAGCATCAGCTAAGTCTTTTCCAACTTTTCGTTCGTCAATGTCGAAGGCCGCAACGATTTGGATGTCTCGTGGATGGAAGCCTCCTAGAAAGAGATGGCGCAGTCCGACGCATTTTTCATCTTTCTCACAATTGCTATAGTATCGTAATCCTTGAATGAAGGCTGATGCACAGTTTCCAACGCCTATTAAGGCAACTTTTATCTTCGGCAACTTTTATCCCTCTTTCGGCATTCCTTATTTAGTGACTGATTTATAAAGCACTACGTTGCGTTATCGCTAAAATGGAGATGTTAATAGTTGAAGGGTTGGTTGGATACGGCTGTTCTGCGTTGTCCAAACTGCGGACACTATTATGTAGATGCGTCATGGTATGCCCTAGAAATGGAGTCAGACATTGAATGTGGACGTTGCAGAACCGAGTTCAACAGCAAGAAAAGCGCAACAGACCGCATTATGCTTGAATTCGAGATAAGTGAAGATGGAAAAATGCAGAATGTGAAAATCACAGAACACCTAAAATTGAAATAGCTCTCTATAATTTAATGCCCTCAAACCTGAAAAACCAATGTTGTAGATTTGAAAATTTATTATTAAGAAAGTCTTAAAGTCTTTAAACCATTTAAATCTAAAGGATGCTGGATAGAATTGAACACTGAGGTAAAAACTCCTGACAAATTTACAATAATCAACGAGCTGGCACGCCGAAGAGGCTTCTTTTGGCAGTCATACGAAATATATGGTGGCGCAAGCGGTTTCGTGACCTACGGTTCCTTAGGTGCGAAATTGAAGCAGAACATTGAAAAAAAATTAAGGGAACTTTTCGTCAACAAACTAGGAATTTTAGAAGTGGAGTCGCCAGTAATCACTCCAAGCAAGGTCTTTGAAGCATCAGGCCACGTTGACCATTTTAAGGAGCCAATGGTTGAATGCCTAAAATGTAAGAAAAGATTTCGTGCGGACCATTTGCTTCAAGAATTTGCAAAAATCAGCGAATCAGAGACAGAAAAACTGAGCCTAAAAGAGTTAAAGGCAGCAATTGAAAAACATGAGATTCGCTGTCCTGAATGTGGCGGCACATTCGGCGCGCCTAAACATTTCCTAACAATGTTTGAAACAACTATTGGTCCATATTCAGAAGCTGTTGGTTACGGAAGACCTGAAGCTGCACAAGGAATATTCGTAGAGTTTAAGCGTTTGTATGAGATGGCGAGGGAGAAGCTTCCATTCGGCGCTTTGCAGATAGGTCACGCCCTAAGAAACGAGATTTCTCCCAGGCAGGGTCTAATACGATTGAGAGAGTTTACAATAATAGATTTGGAGTTTTTCTTTGACCCAGAAGAACCAAATTGTTATCTCTTAAAAGAGGTTGAAAATGAAAAGTTGCGCCTTCTTCTGGCTGAAAATAAGCTAAAAGGTTCAGAGGAAATCACAGAAGTAACAGTCAAAGAGGCATTAAAGAAAGGCTACATCAAGATTGAATGGCAAGCAGCTTTCATGGCTCTAGCTAAAAGGCTATTAATAGAGCTAGGCGTGCCCGCTGAAAAACAACGATTCATTGAAAAGCTTCCTTGGGAAAGAGCCCACTACTCGCTTCAAAGCTTTGATCAACAAGCTTATGTTG
Source organism: uncultured Candidatus Bathyarchaeia archaeon (assembly GCA_964558305.1). Taxonomy (GTDB): domain Archaea; phylum Thermoproteota; class Bathyarchaeia; order Bathyarchaeales; family Bathycorpusculaceae; genus CAZLCE01. Next base: position 9,283 of record CAZLCE010000015.1, on the reverse strand, counting down.
AACGTTGGGGCTGGGTTGAAGTTTCTGGGCATGCTTACAGAACGGATTGCGATTTGAAAAAGCACATGGAATTCAGCGGCGAAGACATGAACGTTTTCAAAGAATATGAGAAACCCATTGAAAAAGAACAGCTTACAATAAAGCCTACAATGGCTAAGCTCGGCCCAACATTCAAAACGGAAACCGCCAAAGTCGCTGATATGCTTTCAAAAGCGGATCCGAAGGAAGTTGAGGCTTCGTTCAAGAAGAGCGGTTTCTACGTGCTTGGAAAATACAAGATTCTGCCAGAACATATTGACATTGTGCGTCAAAAGGTTGTGGAACGTGGAAAACATTTCATTCCCCATGTTGTTGAGCCCAGTTTTGGTTCGGACAGGCTTTTCTACGTGGCTCTTGAATACGCTTACCGTGTTAAGGATGACAGAGCAATGTTAAGTTTTCCGCGAGATATCGCGCCTATACAACTTGGCATTTATCCTCTCGTAAGCAAAGATGGATTGCCAGAAAAAGCGTTGAAGTTGCATAAGATTATGCTTGATGAAGGCTTCGTGGCTGAGTATGACGAGGCAGGCTCTATTGGTAGGCGATACGCCCGCGCAGACGAAGTTGGCATACCGTTGGGCATAACTGTGGACTATGAAACACTAAGCGATAATGCAGTCACAATTCGCGACCGCGACTCATGGAAACAGGTTAGGACCAAAATTGAAGACTTACTAGAACTTTTACACAAATATTTCAGAGGAAAAATCGATTTTGAAGATTTAGGTAAGCCATTTGGAGGCTGAGTTTTCGTTAGCTTTTTTAACACTTCAGCATATCTAATGGTAGAAAAACTGGCCTTGTTTTGTGGGTGGGAAAAAGCTTGGTACTTCCAGCAGAAACTGAGGAACGCGTGAAACGGAGAGCTCTGAGCATTTGTCAAGATCACCTTAGAAAGGTTTTGGACTTAACCAGAAAGGTTCCTCAAATGGTAGATTACTTTATAAAAAATGACAAGGAAAAAACAAGGCAACTTTTTAACGAAATTAGAAGTTGCGAAGATGAAGTTGACAATGCTAGGCGACTCGTTTCGCAGGAACTGGCTGAAATAGGGGCTGTTCTGCTCAGCAGAGAAGATTTCTTGAGATTTACAAACTTAACAAGCGAGATTGCAGATTTCTCTGAAGGCATAGCTTTCCGTTTAGTTGAAATTATGGATCACAACTGGAACGTTCCCATGGACATAAAAAAAGATTTGTTGAAACTTTCAGAAGCTGTTTTAGAAAGTATACATAAGCTCCGGGAGACTATGATGGTTCTTACCTATGGTTCAGCCAAAACAATGGAAAAGGCTAGGGATGTTGAGGTTGCTGAAAGGGTTGTTGATGAACTCTACCGCGAGCTCGAAATAAAACTTCTCAGCAGCAAACTTGACTTTCCAGCGCTAATTCTTTTGAGGGATGTTCTACAACTTTTAGAGGATTCAGCAGACAAGGCTGAAGATGCCGCTGACGCTGCACGTATCCTATCCCTAATCATGTAAAAGGCGAAAAAGCAAAATGCCCAAGAAAACCGAAGTAGAATTCATTGAAAACTTCCTAGTCGTATGGAACACTGAAAAAGGCTCTGAACTTTACAAAGCAGGCTTTTACGGAAAACCCCTAGGAATCTCCAAACCAAAAATCCCCGAATTTAATGTACCCCTAATTTTGGATTTAATGGAAGGCGTTTATCTGACTGAAAAAGGAGCCATAAATGTTCGTGAAGGTCCTGAAAAGAAGAAGGTTAGTCTCAGAAAGCTTCTCCAAAAGGCAAGACAATTGTATGAGGAATTCGACGAGAAGTATGCTGTTTACAAAGATTTACGCAACAGCGGATTGATTGTTACGCCTGGAATAAAGTTTGGATGCGATTTTGCTGTTTATAAGTATGGACCAGGTGTTGAGCATGCGCCATACATGGTTTCAGTTAAAAGGGCTGAATCTGAGATAACAGCTACAGAAATTGTTAAGGCTGGAAGACTTGCAACAACGGTTCGAAAAAGATTCATCATTGCAGTGCCAGGCTTAGAAAAAGAAACGATAAGATATTTGATATTTAAGTGGTTTAAGGCATAAGTGTCGTTACACGGACTATTCGATTTTTGCCATAAATCTTTAATATTCTCTTTTCATGAGAAGAACATTCGGTGAACATGGCTGTCCAGCAAATCATTCTTGTCTAAGTTGATTGCTAAGGCAATGATTTTCGTTATTGTGTTCAGTCTAGTTGTTTATGCTTCCATGATCACTGTTTCGATTTCGTTTAACAGGACTTTTTCAAGAGTTGTATATGCTAATTCTGGGATGCTTGTGTCAGGGGCGATCGTCACGGCTTCTGGAGATGAAGGTTATGGGTACGCCATCACGAATTCTCTTGGGCAGTATATTATTAATGAAGGCTTGAAAAGTGGCAACTACACCGTAAGTGTCATTGCTTCAGGATACCTGATTGAAACAATAGAAAACGTGTCAGTTACCGTTGGAGCGGAAACCTCGAACAAAAACTTCTACTTGAGTCTCTCCGGCGGAATTTCTGGCAGTGTCACTGATGCTGTTTCTGGAGCGCCTCTACAAAATGTTATTATGATGGCATCTACAAGTGAAGGCGGAACATACGGTTGGTCAGCGGTAACAGATGCTGATGGAAAATATAGTATGATAACTAATCTTGCAGCGGGAACCTATAATGTTACAGCCATGTTCCCAGAGAACCACGTAATGAAGACCATAGGGGGAATTGTTGTAGCTGCTGGAGTCGAAGTTAAAGAAATTGATTTGGCTCTTGAGCGTTCTGGAATTATTTCTGGAAGAATAACCGCTACCCCAAGCGGTGCACTATTGGAAAATGCGACCGTCACAGCAGTCTCGGGTGATTCGCAATATTTTGGTTTTACTCAAACTAACGCAACTGGGCATTATAGGATAGTAAGTGGATTAGGAACTGGAACATACACTGTTTACGCAACATATGGAATGAGCTTTAACTATGTTGATGACGTGGATGTCGTTGCAGGTGCAGAAACTTCCAACATAAACATTGAACTGACCGTTTCTCCTCCACCACCTTCTGGAATAATAATGGGCACGGTCACGGATACTAGCAGTAAGCCACTAGCTAATGCGCTAGTTACGGCAGAAGGATCAGCTGGTTCTGGAGAAGACTACACTGACGAGAACGGTAACTATGTTATTTCGTCAGGTTTGGGAACGGGCACATACACTGTGAATGCTTCTGCCCTAGGATATTCATCTGAACAAATTACAGGTGTAAGCGTGACGGTTGATCAAGTGACCTCTGGTGTTGATTTCCAATTGTCCAAGATTCCGCCCGAACAGTCTGGAAGAATTTCTGGCATTGTACAAGGAGATGCAAATCCAATACCAGAATTTCAATATCCAACTGTCATCTTCTTGCTTGTTACCATAATAGCTATTGCGCTCGCAAAGTCATTTAAAGCTAAATCTAGGCGTGTTCAACAATATTATTGGAAAAAATGAGGCACCAACTAGGTATTAGAATTTGAATGCTTAGCTTGGCATGAGCGTTTGATTTTTGAATTCTCCTCTGACATATTGGTGTGGATAAATTTTTGTTCCAGTCAACTTACAACCTTCTGCTATAGTAACATCATCAGCAATAACCGAAATTGAGTCTATTTTTGTCTGTTTCTTGGGGCTTGAACAAATTGTTACATGTCTCCCTATGATGCTTTCTTTTATTTCCGCTTTCTCCTCGATTATAACCCTATCCATAACAGCTGAATTTTCTATTTTGACACCTTTATCGATTTTTGTATAGTTGTCGATACACGAGTTCGCTATTCTCACGCCGTCACTTATTTTGCAGTGTCTTCCGATGAGAACTGAACCTTCGACTTCGATTTTTTCTTGTTCTATCTTCCTTATGATCTCGTTTCTCCTTTTCAGCGATTCAGAACTTTCGCCTTGAACCCATATTCTTGTTTTTTCGCTAATTCTTCCGCCGAAATCTGTTAATGACGAGAAGCGACCGTTAAGCATGTCTTGCATGGCTTCTAAATAGTGCTTTGGAGTGCCGACATCGTACCAGCTTCCTTTTAAAGTATACCCATACACCGACCTTCCAGTTTTTATCAGGTATGGGATGAAATCGAAACCAAAATCCAGCCGATGATTCTCCTTGATTAGTTGTTTGACTCCTTTTTCTTTGAATATTTTTCTTATTTCTGGTGAAACCATGTATAAGCCGGTGTTTGCGAGGTTTGACGGTGCATCTTTACGTGCTGGTTTTTCAACAAATCTTGCGATTCTCATGTCTTTGTTTATATCAGCTATCCCGAAGCCTTCAACATTCTCAACTTCCCTAAGTGCTATGGTCATTACGGCTCCTTTCTTCTGATGGAATTTCACAAGCTCCTTCAAATTCACATCGAAAATATTGTCGCCCTGCACTGCAAAAACAGGATCTCTAACGTTATAATATTCCATGTTTATTCTTGCAGAGTCTGCACTGCCAAGGTCGTCAAAGTTTGGTTGATATTTTATGTGAACACGAGGGCTTATGCTGTATCTTGCGGAAAACCCATAACCTGATTCAAAATAGTCGTGTAAGTCTCTATAGTTTGTGTAGCCTTTCACTCCAAAGATGAAGTTTCTAATGCCTTGACGCGCAAGGGACAGCAACGAGAACTCTATCATCGGTCGGTTCACTAGGCGTAGACAAGCTTTACTAGTTTCTTCTGTAAGCGGAAGCAGACGCTTTGCTTTTCCTCCAACTGGAATTATGACTCTTAACCTATCCGGCGCATAATTGTCGTGCAAAAGTCGTCACCGACAAACTTTACGCAGAACTGTACTCACATTAAACGTATTAAACTTTCTAATTTTCAATAGCGAATTTTATAACCTACTTTAATGAAAACGTTATACATTACCGCAAGGTTCGAATACTCATGGATAAAATGGGTGGATACATTCGCTTAATGCGTCCCATAAATTGTTTAATGATGGGTTTCGCCGTCATAGTCGGAGCGGCACTTGCCAGTCCACAGTTTTCCAATGTTCTATGGCTGAATCTTTTTTACGGCTTTGTCACTGGTTTTATGCTAACTGCTGCGTCGATGACTATAAACGACTATTATGACAGAGAAATCGATGCCATAAACGAGCCGAGGCGTCCTATTCCAAGTGGATTAATCAAACCAAAAGAAGTCTTGGCATTTGCCTTTGTTCTCACAGCACTGGGCTTTGCGGCTGCATTAGCAAATGCGTATTTAACAAACATTTTCTGTTTTTTAACAGCTATGATTGCGTGGCTGGTCTTTGTAACTTACACTACAGTTGGTAAACGTAGCGGCTTGCCAGGCAATTTTCTCGTGAGTATTTGTGTTTCCATCCCCTTCATTTATGGTAATTATACGGTTGCTGGCGCAATTAAGCAGAACGTTTTGATTTTTGCTTCCATGGTTTTTCTCTCCAATACTGGCAGAGAAATTACTAAAGGCATTGTAGACGTGAAAGGCGACAAAGCACAAAATGTGAAAACTTTGGCAGTTCGTTATGGAGAAAAAACAGCCGCTGTAGCAGCTGCATTCTTCTACATTTCCGCAGTTTTGTTGAGTCCAATACCATGGATTTTAAACAGTGTTTCTTTCTGGTTTATTCCTTTAGTGGCTATAACTGATTTTGGGCTTGTTGCTTCTTCTCTGTTGATTCTTAGGGATTATTCGAGAGAAAATGCTAGAAAAATTAAGAATGCTGCTCTCTTGTGGTTTATTGTTGGATTGTTAGCATTTGTTGCTGGTGCCCTTGGAAGATGAGCAAATGCTTCGCGAAATTTTTGTGAATGTTCTTTTGATGGTTCTCTGTTACCTTTACATACTGTTCATAATTTTTGTCTCAAGCAAGATGAATAAGCTCTTGCATATTTCGCGACATCCAACGTTTGTTCTAAAAATTGGACTTATAAGTCTCATATTCCAGAACTCTATATGAGAAGTGTGTTAATTGTTGAATGAGGAAGATGAAAATAAGCTTGAATATGCGCTTCGCGGAAAAGATTGGAAGGTTTATTGGCTTCTTTTGAAAAGTGGGTGTCCGATGAGTGTTCGGGAAGTTCAGAAGTCCCTACATTTCAGCAGTCCAAGCGTGGCACAACATCATCTTGAACAATTACGCGAATTAGGTCTAGTGCAGAAGCAGGATATAGGTGGTCACTATTCTCTGACTAGCGAAGTTAAAATTGGCGTGCTTCGACACTTTGTCAAATTGGGGAAACTTCTTTTTCCAAGATATTTCTTTTACGCGGTTTTCTCCACAACCTTCTACATGGCTTATCTTTTATTTCTGATGCAAGGCGTCACGCGAGAAAACCTGTTTATCCTTTTGTTCGGAGCGATAGTTTCAACAATATTCTGGTACGAGGCAATTCGTGTATGGTCTTTAAAACCGTTCTAATTTCTAGATTAAACTGTACTAGAGCTTAGGATAAAATAGAATGAGAGCTTCATCTCTAGATAGGTGAAGTTGTCCAATGCAAAAAGAAATTAAGAAACGTGTACAACTTTACGGAGTTGTTGCCATTCTTTTAGCCCTACTGTTAGGCACATTATGCTACAACTTCGGAATTTATCCAACAGAACTTCCACCGCCTGCGCAACCACCTTCTGCGTTTATGAGTGCATTTGCATCTAATGAAGAACTCAGAAACTACTTGACGGCAAATTCTCTAACTCAAGGGCCATTTGTTTTTGTTGGTCCTTTGGATATTATTGTGGGTCCGGTGCGAACGTTTCTGGAGTCTTCACAGAGCGTTTACTTTTCCGCACCAGGTTTATCGCCAACGTCCACATATTCAACGACGAACATTCAAGTTGCTGGCGTTGATGAAACCGACATCGTAAAAACCGATGGAGAATATATCTATCTAATGTCAGGTACTAACGTTTTCATTTTGAAGGCCTATCCTGCAGAGGAAGCTCAAATAGTGTCACAAATAACTTTCAATGACACCAGTCTAGGTGGAATCTTTGTAAGTCAAGACAGCAATCGACTAGCAGTGTTAGGGTGCAAATACAAATTTCCTCAAACTTACTCTCAAAGCTATATTATCGATGTTAAAACCTTCTTGAATGTCTACGACATTTCAAACAAGTCAGAACCAGTTCTCTATAACAATTTCACGATGACAGGTAGTTACTTCAATTCAAGGATGATAGTCGATTATGTCTACTTCGTTGTAAGTCAACCAGCCTACGTTATTTATGACACGGTCATCCTTCCAAAGGTATACACAAAAGACGGAATGAAAGAGATAAGCGCCTCTGACATCCTTCATTCTAACGCATCTGATAGCTACTTTTTGTACACAACAGTCGTCGCATTGAACCTGCGAAATGCCACAGAAACTCCGACTCAGAAGACGCTCTTGCTCGGCGGAGCAAGTAGCATGTACGTTTCGCTAAACAACATTTACATAACGTTTCCAGAATCAAGTGAAAAAACAACAATCTATCGAATACTAATAGAAAACAGTACTATCAATCCCGAAGCCAAAGGCGAAGTGCAGGGACGCGTGCTCAACCAATTTTCAATGGACGAATACTATGCCTATTTTAGAATAGCAACCACGACTACATTGAATGGAACCACACAAAATAACGTGTTCATACTTGACATGAACTTAAGCGTTGTTGGAAACTTGACAGACATTGCGCCTGGTGAAGCTATTGATTCTGCCAGATTTATTGGAAATCGCTGTTACCTTGCGACGTCAGTTGTGCGAAAGGATCCATTCTTTGTAATAGATGTTGAAAATGTAAGCGATCCAAAGGTTCTAGGGTACCTAAAAATTCCAGGGTTTACGCGGTACTTACATCCATACGATGAAAATCACATAGTAGGCGTGGGCAGAGATGAAAATAACAGTGTGAAAATTTCACTTTTCGATGTCAGCAACGTAAGTGCTCCAGTCGAAATTGATATGTATTCTGTTGGAGGCGTTTGGTCTGATACACTGGTTTTGACAGAACATAAGGCGTTTCTCTTTGAGAAGTCCAAAAATTTGCTAGCATTTCCAGTGTCAGTAACATACCTTAGAGAAGAAATGTATCCGTACCCGTATTATCAAAATTGGCAAGGCGTCTACGTTTTCAACATAACTTTAAGCGACGGCCTTGTTCTAAGAGGCAATGTTACTCATCAAGACGATGGCGTCTACTATTGGGAAAGCTACCCTGGGGCGAAAAGAGTGCTTTACATTGAAAATGTGCTCTACACAGTGTCTGATATGAAAGTGAAACTGACTAGCCTAGAAGACTTAGTGCCTATAAAGGAAATTGAACTTAGCTAATCATCTTCACTTTTTATTTTCAATGAAATGTTGTTTTGATGATTTTGTCTTCTTAGTTATGCAGAATCTGGTTCCATGTGAACAGTGACTATTGTTTCGGCAAAATGTTTCTTTAAATTATCTTCAATCTGCGAGGCAATTCTATGCGCGTCTTCTATTGAAATCTGTTTAGTGAAACAACAATCTATGTTTATGTAACGCTTTTTATCAGCAACATAAGTCACAATTCTCTCTATTCGAAAAGCTTGTCGGTAATTCTCTGCTGTTTCATGAATTATTACCCTTATTTCGTCTTCATCTACCATCGAGCCTTTCCGCACTTTAGTGTCGAAGGGTTCTATGTGCACCGTCACGTTTTCTATGTCCCCTATTTTTTCATTTATTTTATCTTCAATTTTTTCCGTTATTTCGTGGGCTTCTTGAATTGACAGCTTAGGGTCTACCCTTGCATGCAATGTTATGTAGAGCTTGCCCTTTGTATACGTCGTGTTTATTTCGTGGGCTTCTTTGACACCACTCACTTCAGTGGCAAGTTTTTCGACAAGTTTTTTTGTGGGCATTTTTTGCGTTCGGGTTGGTTCAATGTGAAATGTAGTTTCGGCGTTTCCAAGCGTGTTTCTTATGTTTTCCTCTATTTTCGCTGTTATTTCATGTGCCTCTTCGAGACTCATGTAATCTGGCACTTTAAGCGTTGCCTCAACAAAGAACTTTTCACCTGATTTTCTGACTTTCAGATTTTCACATTCGCAAATGCCTTTTGCTTTTTCAATTCCGATTCGAATTTTCCTTACAACATCTCTTGATATGGCATCACTTAACTCCATACCGCTACTCCAAACTAGTTTAACACTCAAATAGGTTAACAAAAGACCGAGAACTCACTTCAGTGGCAAGTTTTTCGACAAGTTTTTTTGTGGGCATTTTTTGCGTT
>CAZLCE010000014.1:0-42502 GCA_964558305.1 uncultured Candidatus Bathyarchaeia archaeon | reverse complement strand
GGATCGTATGTTGGTATCCATCCAAATCCTTTTGCTACGACCCACATGTCGCGCATATCTATCTTGCCATTGTTATCAGTATCACATTCGGGGTCCCATCGTTCGTGGCTTGGGAGGCTTCCGTAGGCTAGAGCAACTCTCCACATGTCTATCATGTCTACTTTTCCGTCATAGTTTACATCGCCGCTGTGGGTTGGATAAATGTTGTAGATTCCATCCTGAAGACTATGAGGTGTTGTGGTGCCGTCATCACATACTATCAGAGTTTCAACTAGTTTCAAGTCGCATGTTAGTGGTGGCTTTTCTAAACCCTTCTCCTGATATATTGCCTTAAATGTTATTGTTGCGATAACTCCATTCCCACTCGGGAAAGCGTTCCAGTTGCCTGTAGCGTTTGGATACAGGAGCACACCAGCAACTACGCTAGGACCATAGAATTCAGGTGCCTCTACATAGTATATGAAGTATGTGCCGTGCTTGTTCCATGTTGGATCTTTCACGAAGGGCCCTTCAGTTACATTAATGACTTGTAAAAGTGTTGCGTTATAGCATAGCCTAAACTGGAAAGCTATTGCTCTTTGGCTGGCATCTAAGTCGTTTATGGTTACGTTTACTTGGAAAGTCTTGTTTAGAATTCCGACATTTGTAGTTTCTGGTTCTACTTTAAAGAAGGGTTTTTTGGCGACGTAGACTATTGCCCATTCCGTATATGTTGTGGAGTCATCATAGGTGAGTGTTAAAGTGACGTTGTAGTTACCTGGTGCGGCGAAGGCGTGAAAGATTATCGGATTGGGTTCAGTTATGTCTCCTGAGCCGTCGTCAAAGTTCCAAGTGAAGCTTACCAATGTTCTTACGCTACATGGCTTAGTGGAAAGAGTGGCGTCGAATTTTACAAGTTCGCCTACCACTGGGTTCTTGCGGAAGTAGTCAAAGTAAGCTTTTAGCCATGGGTTAAAGAGTACATAATCGCTCACTTGGTTCCCTAATCCTGATGGGTTCTTCGTTGGATGGTACGGACCTGTGCTGTCACCCCACCAGTTGTAGGTCGCGTTTGCAGTTGAGCCGCCTTCCTTGTAAATTCCATAAACGTTCGTGCCAACATTGCCTACTATGCAGTTGTAGTGGATTTTGTTGCCATCCGCGTTGGTTGTGAGGTGTATGCCTGAGAACGGTCCAATGTTGCCAGTGATTTTATTTCGTTGAATAATGTTGTTATCGCTGTCGATGAATATCCCATCTTGACCGTTGTTTTCAATCTCGTTGTATTTTATGATGTGCCCGTTAGTAAAAACTTTGATACCGGTTCCTACGTTGTGGTGGATTTTGTTGTAGGAAATTTCGTTGTTTCCGCTTTTCTCATACAGAACTATGCCGCTTGATTCGCTGAAGTAGACCTCGTTTTGAGATACTTTAGAGTTGATTAGGTCGCTGAGTAGCATGCCGTTGTATAAATACGTTATATATACTTTATTGTTTTCGATTGTTAGATGATTTATTCCAGAGGGAGTGCTGTCTGATTCTGTATATATGCCTTGAAGGACGCTATTGTATACTTCGTTAAAGGTAATTCTTACGTCATGAATTGTTGAGCTTATTGGTACATACGAGTTGTTTGTTGCGTATGCGTTAATGCCAAACCAACCGGAGTTTCCGACAATGTTGCTAGTTACGTTTATGTTATATACTGCAGCGAAATCCCATGCTTGTACAAGTATACCAGTGCGTCCACTGTTGTTGACAAAGTTTTCTTCAATTATGCTGTCTAAGCCATTAGTTATTGCTATGCCAAACCAGCCGCTGTTGTCAACTGTGTTTTCTATGATTTGCCAGTCTGTGTGACCGCCATAACCAACCAAATACCCTCTGTCCCACTGTCCTGCAAGTATGCCGTTGTATCTGTGGTTATAGACGTTGTTTTTGTATATTGTGTTGTGGCTTGAAAGGCCATACCAGTATTTTATACCGTTGCCAGAATTAGCGTTCGCATAGTTGACGTTGTCGTGGATTGTGTTGTACTCGATGAGGTTGTAGTCGTTGCTTGGATATGACATGAATGTGGAGTCGCCAAACAGTATGCCGTGGTTGTTGTTTCGTATCTCATTATCGTGAATCCAGCAGTGGTTTGCTCCTCGTAGTTCAATGCCGGCTACGTCTAAGACTGCGTGTTGGAAGTTTTGTATTATGAAGCCGCCTATTTCCACATTGTCAGCCAATAGGAGGAAGCCTGAAGTGCCTATTCCCGTGCCATCAAGGATTGGCGATGAAGCAGCCAGAATGCGCAAACCATCCTTGTTTACTGTTACTGCTTCGTTGTATGTGCCATCATACACGTGGACTATACCGCCAGGCAAAACGGCATCTACGCCGTCTTGTATCTTAGCGAAATGGTCGTAGCCCCATCCCGGTGTTGAACTATCGTAATTGTCGTCGACAAAAGCTTCAGAGATTGCAGGGTAGGCAGAAACTATGATGGAGGCTGCTCCATCTCCAAGGATTTGGAAGCCTATGTCACTTAACTCATCTAATCTCCAAACAGGAATGCCTGCTGTTCCATCAGGCCATGGCTTGTATTCTTGTTCGTCTACGGCGTTCCACACTTCGGAAGAATTCAAGTCTAAGGTTAACACTTTGCTTCCTCCTGGATCAATAGATGTCCAAGTGTTCTGCCAGAAAGTGTCTCGCCATCCTGCAGCATATTCAGGCGGAGGAATAGTCCAACCGGTGTTCACTTTGAGGTTTACGGTCACTGGATTCAGTCCAATGTTAGTAAATATCAGTTTATACTTTGTGTACTCAAAGAAGTCTCCCCAAGTTGAGAATGGATTGGTGACGCCGTAAGTCTTGTATGCGCCGCCGGCTAAGGCGCTAACTGGGAAGTTGTCGCCAACAACTGTGCCTACACTAGTGCTTAGTCCAGAGAAGTCAAATCTGACACCTGGTCCAGGAATGTCGGTTATTGCCGTTACGGCTCCTGGTCCTGTCTCATATGCAAATTGGGTACCTAATTCAGTATCTGATAGCGTCAGTATTGTATCGCCGATTAGTATGAGCGAGGCGTCGGATCCTCCAAGCACCTGGAAGCCTATATCGCTTACCTCGTCTAATCTCCTGACAATTACGCCGCTAGTTCCATCTGCATATTGCCATCCGAGCACGGGATCATCCCACGCATTGTAGACTTCGGCGCTCCAAAAGTCAAGAGTGACAACTCTGCTTTCTCCGGGCGCGATTGTGGTCCAACTGTTTTGCCAGAAAGTATCGTTCTCAAGTCGTCCCCATGGTGGATTTGTCCAGCCTGTGTTTATCTTGAGATTAACCTTAACAGTTGTCGTTCCGACATTTTTGAAAACCATACTATACTTGGCGTATCCAGAGAAGTCGTAGGGTCCTGAGAAACCGCTTCCATAATCTTTGTATGCACCGCCAGCAAGTGCGCTGATTGGGAAGTTGTCTCCCACAATCGTGCCTGTTAAGCTACTCAATCCAGAGAAGTCGAAGCGAACACCAGGACCAGGTATATCGAAAATAGATACAGTTCCTGGCCCTGTTTCTTTGGCAAACGTGCTTAATTCATCGTCCGGAAGAGCCACAGCTATATCCTTTGGAATTGTTTGAGAAACAATGATTGAACCTGCGCCGTTTCCGCACACTTGAAAACCTATAGCGCTAACCTCACTAAGTCTCCGAATAATAACGCCGCTGGTTCCACCTGGATATTGCCATGCAGGGACAGGATCATCTTGCGCATTGTAACAAATGGCGTCTGAAAAGTCAAGCGTAACAATCATGCTCTGTCCAACTCCAATGCCAACCCAACTGTTCTCCCAATATGTGTCCCAAGTCCCATTGCGTCCAGCTCCTGCTGTCCAACCTGTATTAATGAAAATGTTGACGCTTATCGGATTCAGTCCGAGATTAGTGAAGACCAGCCTGTACTGAGTATAAACTCTGAAGTCACCCCAGCCGCCTATGCTGTCAGGAGCACCACCTGCCAGTTGACTGACAGGATGGTTGTCTTTTAGACCCGTGCCGCTTGATGTTAACCCGGTAAAATTAAAAAGTACACCTGGACCAGCAACGTCGGCAATTGTAACAGTGGCAGGTCCCCATGCTTTGCTAAATTGTGTGGATAGTTCAGCATCTGATAAAGTTAATGTGACATCAACTGCGGCCACATGAAGAATCGGTACTATGCTTATTATAAGTGTTAGAAGCGTTAGTATTGCTACTATTTTGTTTTTCATTTTCCTTTCTCCTCACTTTTATTTATGCATGTAGACCAGTCTAAACTGGTTCTATGCAAAATGCTATAATAGGTTATATCAACTTTTAAAGCTTATGAAAGCCTCTTCTATGCCCAAACACACCTTACAAAAAAAGATTTGGGGATTATTTATGGGTCTATTTTTCCGTATTCTTTTGCTGTTGTCCAGAGGTCTATCATGTCTATTTTGGTGTTATAATCTATGTCGAAGTTGGGCTTGTATCTTGGGTCGGGATAGTTGATGCCGAAGTGTCTGGCAACTTCCCAAAGGTCTACCATGTCAACTTTTTTGTCACCATTAACGTCGCCAACTATAGCAACAAAAACCCAGCCGTCTGTAAAGTTGTTATCTAAGATATCAGTTTCTCCTAGAACAGGTTCAGCATAAGCCCTTATAGTGTAGTTGCCTTTGACCATGGTGCTGGGTGCCCATCTAAACATGATAGTTGTGGAATTTCCGGGGGGTAGTGTGACAATCGTTTGATTTTTGAGTTGGCCTGGGATTCCTAGGGTTGCCCAAATGTCAAAGCCATAGTTTTGGGAACAAATATACGCATCAGCCATATTTACTATTCCGTTGCTGTCGATGTCTGCTGGGTTTTCTCCAGGAGGACCTACCCAGCCATATGACGCAACAATCAGAGCTAAGTCCCAATCATCAATGTATCCGTCTTTGTTTACGTCTCCCGAGCTCCAGAAGGTTTGCGATTGTGTGCTGTTGGGCCATTGTTCATGAATGGAGATGGCGGTTTCGTTGTAGTAGGCAGCAACATTGAAGGTTTCCGTATAATTTCCTTTATTTGTTACGGTTACGTTAATACGGCAGGTGAAGGTCTGTCCCACAATCGTTTTTAATGGTATAACATCATTAATTGCAATATCGTGGTTGACATCGTAAATTGCATAAATTTTTCCGTCGTATGAACCCATGAAAAGCATACTTGGATAGTCAGGAGCGCCGGAAACAACAGCGTAGGAACCGCGTATAAACCCTTCTGTTTTGTATGTCCATATTTCTGTTCCAGTAGCCGCGTTTAAGGCAAAAAGTTTGCCATCGTCTGTGCCTATGTAGACTGCGTCTCCAGCAACAATTGGAGAGCTATATACTCCTCCAAAGGGATATGTGATTGTGGAAAGTGTTTTGCTCCATTTCACTGTGGTTAGGTTTGATGCATCCAATGCATATATTTTGCCGTCGCCGGAACCTACGTAGACTACGCCATTTGCAACGGCAGGAGAGGTATTTATGGGTATGGGGTTTGGGTTAAAGGATGATAGCAATTCTCCAGTTGTAGCGTTTAATGCAAGCACAAAGCCGCCAAATGTGCCTACGTAGACTACATCATCAACAATAGCAGGAGACGAGAAATAGACGCCGGGTGAGACTGTGTAATTCCATATTAGTGTTCCTGTAGTGGCGTTTAGGCATGTCACATTTCCAGGATAAGGAGTAACATAACCTGCAGTGCCTATGTAAAGCCTACCTTCAACGACAGCAGGTGACGAACCAGTACAAGCACCATAAACGGTTTGGGCCCAGACAACTGTTCCGGTAGTTGCATTTAAGGCATAGACTACGCTATCTTGATTACCTATGTATACTATTCCGTCAACTACGATAGGAGATGACCAAAAAGGTGAAGGCAATCCTAGATAAACAGCACCATACGCGGTAAAGCTCCATTTTAGTTCTCCTGTAGTGGCGTTTAGGGCGTAGGTTTTATTGTCGTTTGCGCCTATATAGATTATATCATTGGCAACTGCAGGAGAGGTATGTATCCCTCCAGGTCCAGTGCTGTAATTCCATATTTCTTCTCCCGTCCACATGTCCAATGCGTAAACATTAGAATCATTTGAGCCAATATATACTATGCCATTAACAACAGCAGGAGTAGGAAGCACTGGAGCTCCGGTCTGAAATGTCCATTTAGTGAAGTTGTATTTTGGCCCAATCACTAAGGTGTACCCACTGCGGTTAACATCATGTCGATACATTGGCCAGTCAGAGGTGCTTCCATTACTAAGCCCTACTTGAGAATAGGGCAGAACCATTAGGCATAGGATGATAACGAAGGTGGCGCTGACTCCTTTCTTATGGTTTACTTTCTTCATAAAATAACACACCCTTAAAGAAGACGTGTTTTTGTATCTTTTTTTATCTTATAAGATTTGTGAAACTTTTTTCCATAGGCATTTTTATTGTATGGCCATGAAAAATAAACCATTTTCTGCTACTCGAATTTAGATTTCTTCCTTAGATAAAAGACGGCAAAAGCTGAAAACGAAATAGTTGCACAAATTATTGTCCAGAACCACCATTGCATCCAAACTGAGGCTGTATTGGATTTCGTACTTACATTAAAGTTCACTAGAGTTTCGAAAACATTGCCCGCCTTGTCTACGGCTTTGACGCGCAGCATGTGATTTCCATCAGCCAAATCAACAAAATTATATGATTCATTTGTTCCCAAGTTTATCCATGAATCACCATCCAGCTTTAATTCATAATGTCCCATCCCTGAAACAGAATCAGAGCCGTTCCAAATAACAGTTACATTTGGCGAGTTCACTATAGAGCATGCAGCAGGTAAAAATATAGAAACTGATGGTGGAGTCGTATCTACTTGGAAGCTAACAGAAACCTCTTCGCTGTTTCCAGCATTATCTAGAACCCTAACACTTATTGTGTGATCTCCGTCGCTCAAGTCCTCGAACACGTAAGCCATTGCATTTTCAACCTTAAACCACATTTCTTCATCGACTTTGGCTTCGAAATAGTCTAGTCCAGATTCAGCGTCCTCGCTACTCCAAGCAACTATGACATTTGACGATTTCCATATTGAATTTGCTTTGGGCGCGAATATGGATAGAAGGGGTGGAGTTAGATCAACGAATTTTATGGTTAACTGATGTAGGCTATGGTTGTAACCTAAATAAACGAAACAAAATTCAGAATTGTTAGCCAAGGTAAAGGGATATGATTCTTCGTCAAAGTAAACTTCAACAGTGTAGCCTTCAACGGGTTGTTTCGGGATGGATACATTAGCGGTTCCAGTGGTGTAGGGTGGACCTGTGAGTGTAAAGTTCATTTCAATCAAACTCTCGTTAAAGAAAAAGTTTGAAAAAGTCGAATCAGAATAAATGTTTATATTGTATGAAATTCCCTTGAAAAAGACTTCGTATTCAAAGGTTTTTCTTAAGTCATATTTCAACTCTATCTTTCCATCTAAACTTTCTTGTTGGGCATCTCTGCCATATAGGTATCTGGCATATTCTTGGTCTTCATAGAAATAAAATTTCAAGAATGAAACGATGTACTTATGGCACGTGAAAATAATATTAAAATGGTCACTACCCATAATGGTTAAGCAGAACTTAGAGGGGTTCCCGTTTTCATAGAGTGGATACGCCATCATGTTAGGCGGACTTGTTGTATCGGCAGATCCAACGAGTATGAGCATCGGAATATGAATGTCTTTTGCAGATTCCGGAGATATAAAAGTATACGGCGGGAAAATAAACGGAGCTATTGGGATCACTGCTTTCAACCTGGATTCAGAAATAGAGAGCATTAAGGCAGCTTCCGCTCCAAGTGAATGACCTGAAACTCCAAACTTGGATTCATCCATTATTTTGCTAAGTTTAAAGGAGGAGTTATCATTTTGCTCATCAAGCCAACTTAGAGTGTCAACCAAATCTGTGGCTCTTTGAATATCCCAGCTTTCAGACTCAGATCCAACTATTACTAATATGAAACCCCAAGTTGCGATTTTGAAAGCGAAGATTCGATAATTTTCTATGGTTGACCTGTAACCAAGGCTGAACAATAATGTGGGATATGGGGCATCGGTAGTGTTGGGATAGCTTCCTTCACCGGTGACTATTGATGGATAATAAAGTGACACTGGAAGCATTTCTCCCTCAGTAGGGATGCTCGTATCTATCCAACCGACTGTATATGGACCAAAATTTTCAGGAGGTGCAATCTGGCTCGCGGATTCTGCAAGCGTTAATTTAAATTGAAGGAGTGAGACTGCTACTAAAATGAGCATAAACGCGAATACCAAGGCTTTTTTGACTTTTCGCATGGGCTAAACTTATCGGAAATGCATCTTATTACAATTCCGATTAGTGAGAGCAACAAACGCACACGCAATTAAAGAAAAAAAGTCGAGTTTGCTTGCAAACTTACTTCTGCTCAAAGCGTTTCTTTGGCCAAAGCGTCTTTCCAAGCAGAGATGCGACTGTAGTTGCAATCAACAGCAATGAGATAAGTATAGTTATTGGAAACTCTGGCACTACCCATGATCCTTTGATTATGATATTGTGGGTGCCTGTGTGGGTGTAGGATATGTAAATGCAAGTGTGAGTGTCGTTTTCACTTATGGTAGGCACAATGTCTGATTCATCTATCATGACTGTCCAATCGCCGCGTAGTAGATTCTTTGGAATTGTGACATTGCAGAAGCTGAGCATGCCTTTTGGTCCTACAACGTTGAAGCTTACTTGCATATTTGACTGATTAAACCCAAAATTTGAAAGAGACGAATTGCTGAATACTGTGACAGGATATGTCTGCAGTTCCCAAACAGCATCAAATGTTTGAAGACTGCCACAAATAGCATAGATTTTGCCTTCATATCGTGAAGCCATATAAACTACGCCATCAGCAACAGCTGGAGAGGCCCATACGTCACCGCCGGTCTGGTAACTCCATATCAGTTCTCCTGTCTGCGCATTCAAGGCATAGGTTTTGTTATCTCCTGAGCCAATGTAGACCACACCATTGCTTGCTATTGCAGGACTGGAAGAGACGGCGCCTCCAGTTGTATAGTTCCATATCTGGGCTCCTGTCGTTGCATTCAAAGCGTATAGATTGCCATCGTATGACCCCACATAAACCACACCATCAACGACGGCAGGAGAAGAGACCACCCAGAATCCAGTGGTGTAATTCCATAATTTAACGCCAGTAGTTGCATCTAAAGCGTAAACATTATTGTCATTTGAACCTATGTAGACCACACCATCAATGACGGCAGGAGAAGAGTACACATCAGATTTTGTTGTATAATTCCATATTTTTTCCCCAGTCGTAGCATTAAAGGCATAGACATTATTGTCATATGATCCGACGTAAACGATTCCCTCAGCTACCGCAGGAGAAGAATGCACATCGTCTCCGGTGGTATAGTTCCATATTCGGTCGCCTGTTGTTGCGTTTAAAGCTAAAACATTGTCACCGTATCCGCCGCCTATGTAGACTACGCCATCCACTACTGCAGGAGACGAGGCTGCCAACCAGCTTCCTGATGTATAATTCCATACGAATGCTCCAGTGGTTGCGTTTAAAGCAGTCACATTAGTATCAAAGCAACCAAAATATACCATACCATCAGCAATGGCTGGAGAAGAAGATATTGACATCATTCCAGTGTAATTCCAAATCAACGTTCCAGTTGTTGCATTGAAAGCATATAACCAAGGTCCCCATCCACCACTGATATAGAGTACGCCGTCAACAACTGCGGGAGAAGGCCCCCAGATATCATATATAGTGTCAAATGTCCATAGAGTTTGATTCATTGTCGGTCCTGGACTTGCAGTGTAACCAGTATGCGTGGGGTTTTGGCGAAGCATAGGCCATGGATATTGAGCGTATACTGTGCATATGCCTATCAAAATTGGAAGAAGCAGAAACATAATAGTGAACAGCGAAACTGTTTTTTTCTTCATAGATTTGACCCACCGTCTAGTATAAAATTATGAATTAATAAAATTTATGGGATTTGTGAAATTTTCTAGCTAAAAAACATGGAATACGTACTAATGTCGAATATGGGTCAGAAGATAAAGAAAGGTTGAAATTATTTTTTTCTCTTGAACAAGAATACTGCAACGGCAATTATGGCTATCCCTGCAATTGTGCCAACTGCAACGAGTTCAATGGGTATTCCAGACTTTGCGTTGACGTAAGCTGTGAGTGTGTGGTTCGCAGTCATAGCCACAGTGTATGTTGCATTTGTGCTGACATTAGTTCCGTCGAGTTCCCAATGGTCAAACTCGAATCCCCCAGCAACCGTAATTGTAACAGTGGCATTTTCTCCTTCAGTATAGCTTCTAACACCAACTGGTGGGTTGGTTGTTCCGCCGTTATCTGGCTGAACAGATATGGTTAAGTAGTATTTTGGCAAGTCTGCAACAGTATAGTTGCTGAAATTTGATTTTGCTGTGTTTAGGGCTATGTCTGTGGCGTTTACATAGTATTTCACAATTGTGCCGTTCTCTTGTTTAGGAATGGTTGCCCTGTAATTCGAATCGCCAACACGCTCCATTGAAACCGTGGTCCAGTTGACTCCTCCATCCGTAGAGTAGAATAAACTCGCATTTTTAACTCCGACTAAATTGTCAGTGATTGTAGCAGAGACATTTACGTCATCAACAATTGTTGGAAGGCCCGGTGCACTAACGACATTGCTTATCGTGGGTGGAGTGATGTCTCCTCTTATCGGTGGAGCAGTAAGTTCAGGCGGGATTTCGACTATCAACCTTAAATTTATGAATCCGTTGGGATAATAGTTTGTAATCCAAGAGGTTGTGTCATTGAATACTTGGGCAATGTACATGCTTTGCAGGGCTTGGTGATCTTCAGGTCTAATGTACATTTGCCCTTTGGGACCTGTGAAGCTTAATCCTTCAAGGACGGTAATAAGGTTCTCTGCGTTTGTGTTTCCAGCTTGTTGAACTGCATAGACGATTGCTTGTCCAGCTGCGAAGGCGCTTTCTACAAACAGGTCAGGAACTGGAAGAGTTAGGGAAGTTTTCACTGGAAGCGTGTTGTTATCGTATTTAGCTCTCCATGTATTTACAAGCCAATCGTTGACCGTGTTGTTTGGGAGAGTATAGGCATATTTGGTCATTCCAGTGAAGTTTATGGCAATGTCCAAAAGTTGGAGGCTGAAGAGGTCACCTATTCCCGAAGTTACGTTCATTAAGTCATACATCCCAAGGTCAGCCATGGCAGGAAATAAATACATTGATCCCCCTCCAGCCCATACGGGTATGAAGCAATCGGGGTCTGCAGATATTATCCTATTAAGATACGGAGCAAAATTCACTGTGGTTGCTGATGCGTATTCAACATGTATGACTTGCCCTCCATACTTTTCAATGGCATAGCGCCAAGAGTTGACTGTGCTGTAGCCCCAAGAATAATCTGGTGCAAGAAAAGCAAACTTTTTTCCTAAGTATGCGACTGCGAAGGGCCCTCCAGTAAAAGCGTCATGCCATGTATTGCTTGCGGTTCTAAATGTGTAATTATTAAATCCTTCTCCAGTAATTTTATCATCTGCTGCTGGAGCCACCATAAATATTACGCCATATTCTGCAGCGACTGCTTGGACTGCGCTTGCGCAAGCGCTACTGGCGCAACCTTGAAGAAAATCTACGCCGTCATCTAAAATTAATTTTGTTGCTTTAGCCACAGCTTGAGTTGGGTTTCCAACATCATCTTCAACCAGAATTTGTATATCTCTTCCAAGAACTTGGAAAGTGCCGCTTGTAGCGTATTCTATTCCTAGATAAAGTCCGTTTACTTCCATCTCTCCATAAGACGCAAGGGCACCAGAACGATCAGTAACTACACCAATCTTTATCGGTGCAGCTGATAAAACTGTTATATTTGACATCAGCGGAAAAATTAATACTAAACTTAAGAACAGGCACAAAGTCATGAAAATTCGAATGTTTCGGCGTCGCATTTTTTATCAGCCTTACTTAGTTTTGTTAATTTTATATATGATCTGGACTTAAATATTTATTCAATAGAGGCTTCTGCATGATTGACCCAAGCTTAATTCCAATTGCTCTCTTAGATGGATTAGCTTATTCCATGCTCTTGTTTCTGATAGCTTCTGGCTTTTCCATAATATTTGGTTTGATGGGGATCTTGAACTTTGCTCATGGCGCCTTCTTTATGATAGGCGCTTA
The DNA here is from genome assembly GCA_964558305.1 of uncultured Candidatus Bathyarchaeia archaeon. Classification (GTDB taxonomy): domain Archaea; phylum Thermoproteota; class Bathyarchaeia; order Bathyarchaeales; family Bathycorpusculaceae; genus CAZLCE01. The sequence continues at coordinate 30,249 of CAZLCE010000014.1, read as the reverse complement.
CATTGCAGTGACCTTGTTCGGATTCACCAATAACTTTGTTATTGCATTAATTGGTGCAAGCCTTTTCGGGCTGGTGATAGGAGCGATTATTGAACGCTTGACACTTCGTCGTGTGCATGGTAATCCAATAGCCCAGATAATGCTCACACTGGGCTATTTGCTGATATTTTCTCAACTAGTTTTGATAAGATGGGGACATACGGCTCTGATCTTCTCCGTTCCAAGTTTAACCGGTTCTGTCGTTGTATCAGGCGTTAGAATTTCATTATATCGGACTTTTCTCATACTTTTCGGACTTACAATAGCTGCTTCAACTTACTTGATTTTAACCCGAACGAGGACTGGTAAGATTGTTCGGGCAGGAACAGAAGATGCAGAAATGGTAGAAGCTTTAGGAATCAACGTTAAAAGGGCATTTACTCTAACATTTGGATTTGGAACCGCATTAGCTGCTCTCGGAGGAGCTGTATCAGTACATTGGCTTGGAGCAACCCCCCAGATGGGAGCAACTTGGATGTTTACTAGTTTAGTTGTGACCGTTGTTGGCGGTTTGGGAAGTTTTAAGGGCGCGTTTTATGGAAGTCTTCTAATAGGAATACTTTACGAGCTTTCAGAGTATTTCTTTCCGAATTTAACGTTTGTAATAACTTTTCTGAGCATGGCAATTGTTTTACTCATAAGACCTGAAGGACTGTTTGGTGAGAGGAAATAGAAATGGGCGCAGTTGTAAGACGCTTCGCTGAAACGCTAACGAAAAAGAAAAGTATGCTTGCCATCTTAACACTGCTTTTCATCTTCCCCATTGCAAGCCCTTCTAGATATTATCTAATACTAGCAGCTGAGATGCTCATTTGGGCCTTACTTGCCATGAGCTACGATGTGGCCTTAGGATACACGGGTTTGGTAAGTTTTGGTCAAGCAGCTCCTTTTGGTGTTGGCGCTTACGCCGCTGCTTTGCTTTTGAGGATGGGTTTTTCTTTCAGCTTGGCTATTTTAGCGGCTGTGTTATTCGGTGCTTTCATAGGCTTAATTCTTGGCGTTTTCACCTTTCGGGTAAGTGGGATATATTATGCGCTAGTTACGCTAGCCTTTGCTGAAGTAATTTTTGCAGTCTTTAATAAATGGGTTGAACTGTCAGGAGGTGAAACAGGCATATCGGTTCCAAGACCTGATTTTCTGAAATCTGATTTGCTTCTTTATTCTGCACTAGCAATTTCCATCTGCATCGTGGTTATATTAGTTTTAGTTATAATTCGCGATTTAATAAAGAAGAGCGATCCAATCAAAACAAAAATTTTGTACTCTGCTTTCATAGTCGCCATTATCGCGTTATTGCTCTACAATTTTCCTTCGAAACTGGACCAAATTTCAGGAGGAGACAGGATTATGATAACTGTAATGGACGTCTACTACGTTCTTGCATTAATACCGGTCATTCTATGCTATCTTGTTGCCAACAGAATTGTAAACTCTCCAATGGGTCGAGTATTTGTAGCCATTAGAGAAAATGAAGAACGAGTGAAAATGTTAGGCTTTAATGTAGTAAATTATAAATTAATATCTTCAACAATATCTGGCATACTCGCAGGTTTGGCGGGAGCACTTTTTGTGCCGTTCAAGCTCAGCATAAGTCCCAGTAGTGTTCTAAGCTCTGCTGTTATGATAAATGTGCTATTATATAGCATTTTGGGCGGTTTAGGAACATTAATTGGTCCCATGCTCGGAGCGGGAATAATCACCTTACTAGTAGATGAGTTAACAGGCATTCCTGTCATTGGAGAATATTGGATGTTGATTTTGGGCATATTCTACATATTAGTCATATTATTCTTGCCATACGGCATCGTCATTACATGGAAAATAAAAGGTGATTCAGCAAAGAAAACATTCAAGAAATTGATTGAATCGATCAAAAAACCTGTAAGTAAGGAGCACGGACAATGACAGATCCAAACAATGCCATATTAGAAACGAAAAATTTGACTAAAAAATTCGGTGGGCTAGCAGCGGTTAAAGATGTCAGCATTGGTATAGAACCAGGAATTTGCAAGGGATTAATTGGTCCTAATGGAGCTGGCAAAACTACATTTTTCAATTTGGTTTGTGGACTTCTGAAGCCAACTGGTGGAAAAATATTTTTCAAAGGAGAAGATATTACAGGACTGCCAACACATAAGATCTCCAAAAAGGGAATAAGCAGATCCTTCCAAATAACAAATGTTTTTACTAGATTATCGGTTTTAGAAAACGTTAGACTGGCTGTGCAGTCCAGAGAAAAGGAAAACTACAACTTTTACTTTCACTCAGACCGCTTCAAAGAATACCAAAGAAGGGCTCTTGAAATTCTAGAAACTGTCGGTCTAAAACAAAGAGCATATTACCTTACAGATTTTCTACCCCACGGAGATCAAAGAAAACTTGAAATCGGAATAGCCCTCGCAACAAAACCTGAACTTCTTTTGCTTGATGAACCCACGGCTGGCGTTTCCATAGAGGAAGTACCAGACGTAGTGAATGTTATACAAAAAATTAGGCAAACCCAAAAAATTACAATTTTGATCGTTGAACATAAAATAGACGTTATTATGGATGTTTGCGATTCAGTCACAGTCATGCATGAAGGCTCCGTAATTGCAGATGGAACTCCAAGAGAAATCACACGAAACGAATTGGTTCAAACAGTCTACTTAGGAGTAGATTAGAAATGGCTCTGTTAAACGTCGAGGACATACACACCTACATTGGGCCATTCTACATACTTCAAGGAGTCTCCTTCGAAGCTGAGAAAGGTAAGGCCACGGTGCTCCTAGGAAGAAACGGTGCAGGCAAAACAACAACCCTCAGAAGCATAATGGGCATGACCCCGCCGAAGTCAGGCAAGATCTTATTCAAAGGAGAAGAAATAACTAAAATGCCCACTTACAAAATCGCGCGAATGGGCATCGCTTACATTCCCTCAAAAAGACAGATATTTGGCTATCTAACGGTTGAAGAAAACCTCCAAATAGCCTTCAGAGACCGCGAAGTCTCATTCGAAGACCGATTAAGTTTTGTTCTTAACATATTTCCAGATTTAAAGGATGCCCTAAAAGAAAAAGCTCGAAATCTGAGCGGAGGCCAACAGAAAATGCTCTTGATTGCTCGAGCAATGATCAATAGAAATGAGCTTCTGCTTGTTGATGAACCTACTGAGGGTTTAAGTCCAATCCTTGTGAAAAAGTTTGCAGAGACCTTTGTTAATCTCAAGGAACAGGTCACAATCATCTTGGTAGAACAGAACTTCAAGCTGGCAAGAGAAGTTGGAGACGAATGCTATATTCTAGATATGGGCAGGATAGTTCATCGCGGCTCCATGGAAGAGGTAGCAGAAAACAAAGAATTATTACGAAGACATTTAGGAGTAACCCTTTGACTTTCAAATTTTAATAGACCTTAACTTACGCAATAATTTTAAATACCAAACGATTTTAATATCCAAATTTAAACATCAGAGCAATTCGGTTCAAGGAGAGAAACAGAATTTTGCCTCAAGTTGAAATAAACGGCGTAAAAATAAACTATATCGCAGAAGGAGAAGGATCAGAAACTATTATTTTCATCCATGGATTAGGCGAGTTTCTTGAAAGCTGGAAACATCAAATTAAATTCTTTTCCAAAGATTATAAGATAGTTGCTCTAGACCTTAGGGGACATGGCAAATCAGGTGTTCCAAAAAAGAAAATAGAAATAGTAGACTTCGCCGAGGACGTTAAAGGTTTAATGGATCATCTTGGCATTAAGAAAGCGCATTTTTGCGGTCTATCAATGGGAGCACTAGTCATTTTCGAAATGTACAAGAAGTATCCTGATTACTTTCTTAGCATGATTCTGGTAGCTGCTAGGCATCAGTTTCCACCAGCACAAACTGCTGCCTTGGAGGGAATGAGCATGGAGATAATAGGTGCAGAAGTCGCTACTTTCGCTCTCGCATCCAACGCTCCCGAATCGCTGAGGGAAGAGGTAGCAAAGATGGTTGCTGGAACCCGAAAAGATGTCTATCTGCAATCTGCAGAGGCAACATCCATGCTTAACTACTCCGATCTTCTGCCAAAGATTAAAGTTCCAACACTCATTATCGTAGGAGACCTCGACATCGTCACTCCAGTAAATTCCGCTGAGACATTGAATAAGGACATACCTGGATCAATTTTGCAAATAATTCGAGGTGTTTGTCACCTGCCTAATAGAGAAAATCCAGAAAAATTCAACACAATACTTAAGGAGTTTATGAGTAAGCTAAAATAATAAAAATAGTAGGCTTGGTGATTAGTGGGAGGTTAATGAATGGGCAGATATGCAAAAATTCTGAGCACTGGAATGTATCTTCCTAAAAAAGTCGAGACAAACGAAGAACTTGGAAAAAGAATCGGGTTTGATGTGGATGGATGGCTTCGTCCAAGGACTGGAATAACATTGAGGTACATATCAGCGCCAAATGAAGGTACTTCGGACATGGCTGCAGAAGCTGGGCGACAAGCGCTTAAAAACGCGAACCTAAAACCAGAAGATTTGGATTTGCTAATCTTAGCCACAGACACTCCTGACTTTGTCAGCCCACCAACATCAGCTGTTATCCAACATAAATTAGGAGCGAAAAATGCTGGTTGCTTCGACGTTAATGCGGCTTGCACTGATGTACCGATTGCACTTTCCATGGCATCAAATTATATTATGAATGACCCAAGCATAAATTATGTATTAGTAACTGGATCGTATGGAATGACTAAATGGCTTGATTGGAATGAAAAGTGGCTAGCTCCTATCTTCAGTGATGGAGCTGGAGCAATAATAATGGCGCCCTCAGATGAACCAGGATACATAACCTCAAAAACCATCGCTGACGGAAGCTACTGGGACTGTTACGGAATTTTCATAGGAACAGCGAATCCTGTCACTCTTCAAATGGTGCAAGAAAACAAACATCATTTGAGATTCCATGAGAGCGGTCACCGTTACCCGGCAGACATAAACATGGCTCATTGGCCTCAACTGATAAGAGACACAGCAAAGAAAGCTGGATATGCTGTGGAAGACTTGGACATGATATTGATGACGCAGGTAAATGTAAACACAATAAAAGATGTAATGAAAGAATTGGGATTACCGTTGGCCAAAACTCATTGGATCATGGACAAATACGGATATAATGGTTCCGCATGTGTAATATTTGCCTTGCATGATGGTTTGGAACAAAAGAAAATCAAAAAGGGGGACCTATTGTGCTTCTGCACATCTGGCGTAGGATACGTAATGTCCGCTGCCATTTTTAGGTGGATCTAATAACGACATCTAGAGAAAAAATGAAATCACCTAAAAAAGGTGTTATCCCAACGCGAGGCTACTGGATTAACAATTGGATAGCTCAACATGCCAAAATATATCCAAACCAAATCGTAATAGTGGATGAAAAAAGCGACAGAAGATTTACTTATAAAACTCTCAATGAAAGAGCTGACAAAGTCGCTGCCTTTCTTAAGAATGAATTCAAAGTCAAAATGAGCGACAGAATAGGGATAATTTCATGGAACCGAATAGAGATGCTGGATGTTCTCTTCGCAGCATCAAAACTTGGCAGCATCCTCGTTCCTATTAACACCAGATACACAACGAGAGAAATCAAGGAATACGCCAGTTTATTTGAACCTAAAGTGATTGCATGCGAAGAAGAGTTCGCTGATAGGCTTAGTGAGTTAAAGGCTGGAAAGACAGTTAAGTATTTTATGCACATAGGAAATAGCGACGTAAAAAACTCGATTAATTTTAAAGAGGCAGAAAATTACTCAGAAGAATTGGATAAGCCAGCATTAGTCGATCTAGAAGACCCCATTATGATTCTGCAGACGGGAGGGACAACTGGAACACCTAAAGGTTCGATTGTAACATATAGAATGATATTCTGGAATGCAATGATAACAGTCAGAGACCTAATAGTGCCCGGAGAAGTCACTGTTACCTGTGTTCCACTCTTTCACATTGGCGGATACACATATACCCTGCCGTTACTGTTTTGGAGCGGGACAAACATACTCATGCACAGGTGGAATGCAGAAAAGCTTATAGATTGGATTGAAAAAGAGAGAGTTACATTCCAGTTCCTTGTACCAGCCCAACTTAAGATGTTGATTGAGGCGCCTAGATTCCAAACAGCCGACCTCAGCTCTGTTCGTTGGTTCACGACTGGAGGCGCAGCGTTAACTAAAGAAATTGTAGACCTTTTCTTGAAGAAAGGTGTTTTGATGAAACAGGGTTATGGACTTACAGAAGTTGGACCTGGCGTTTTCGCATTGGATCCGAAGGATGCGATAAGGAAGCTAGGTTCTATTGGAAAGCCTAACCTACTTATTGACATAAGGGTCGTGAATGATGAAGACAAAGATGTAGCGCCTAATGATCCTGGTGAACTTCTCATAAGAGCTCCTTCATTGTTCGGTGGGTACTGGAATAATCCTGAGGAAACAGTTAGGACTCTTGAAGGAGGATGGCTTCATACTGGTGACATTGTTATGTATGATGATGAAGGCTTTTTCTACATTGTAGGTAGGAAAAAACGTGTGATAAGAAGCGGAAGCGAAAGTATTTACCCTGAAGAAATTGAGAAGATTCTCGCTTTTCATCCTAAAATAGAAGAAGCACTTGTTATTGGAATTCCAGATAAAAGGTGGGGTGAAGTTCCTAGGGCGCTCATAGTTTTGAAACGAGGCGAAAGCCTAAACGAAGAAGAAGTCATCAATTACTGTTTAGGCAAATTGGCTAAATACAAAGTTCCGAAGTCCATAGAATTTGTGGAATCTATACCTAAAACCCCAGCTGGTAAAGTGTCGAGAGAAGAGTTGATTAAAAAATATGGTATCAAATGATGACTTTTTGTGGAGGTGGCATTCATACCATACGCTGCTGTGAATGGCGTTAAAATCTATTATGAATTACTTGGCAAGGGCGAGATAGTTGTTTTCCTTAATGGAATATTAGCTAATACTCAAAGCTGGATGAATCAAGCGCCATTCTTTTCCAAAAAATTCCAAGTTCTTTTATTAGATTTTAGAGGACAAGGCAACTCTGAAAAACCTGCCACAAAATATACTATGGAAACCCATGCAGACGATATTAAAGCGGTGATGGACCAGCTTGGAATAGCGAAGGTACACATGGTTGGAATATCTTTCGGTGCTGAGGTCGCCATGGTTTTTGCTACCAAATACCCTGAAATGTTAAAGTCACTTGTGATAGCTTGTGCAGTAAGCCACATAGATCCTATTGTGAAGGCGTTGGCTGGAAGATGGCTTATTGCGGCTAGACTGAGAAGTGGCAGGTATCTTTTTGAAGCAGTTTATCCTGATGTTTTCTCAGACGAGTTTATAGAAAAGAAGTGGGATTTCATTTGCAGCACGGCTCCGCTTTATGACACGTCTGTGGACATAGATGCTTTCATTGAATTGTTGAAGGGGTTTATGCAGTTAAATGTGACACTTGAACTTTCTAAAATTAAAACGCCAACGCTAGTGATTGCTGCAGAGAATGACAAGATAAAACCTCTGAAATATTCTAAAATAATTCATGAAAAAATAGCTAAGTCAGAATTTGTCATGATAAAGGATTCAGGACATACTGTGATTTGGGAGAAACCTGAAGAATTCAATACTGTGGTTTTAAAATTTATTGGGAAACATCAATAATAAGTCATGCAGATTTTCTAGGTTCTAGACTTCTTGAATAGTGTGACGAGGATTGAACAGCTTGTTGCTTCAACTTCACCTTCTTCAGACTGAATCAAAATCGATCCTGCTAGGTCGAGATATAATCGCTCTCTTTCGTTTACGACTTCTACATACTTCCTTGCAACTTGGAGTCTTGCAACAATCGTGTCTCCAATTTTCACTGCCTTTTTGAACTTTTGATCGCGCCATTCCAACAATGTGACCCCCTTTCCCAGGGAGAGCGTGACTAATGCACTTAGAAAGGAGTTTAGGAGGATTCCATGGGCTATGTTTTTTCCACCGAATAGTTTTGGTGGAAGTGTCTTGGCAAATTCTGAGTCCACGTGAAGTGGGTTAAAGTCACTGCTGAGCATAGCGAATAATTTGATCATTTTCGAGGTTACCACCACTTTCATGGATGTGGTGTCTCCTTCTTTGACTTCGTCGAAATAGACTTCTTTCATCTCTAGTTTTGGTATGTTTCGAGAAAGTGCTTCTTCATCAAGCGCTTCAAGTATTTTAGGTAATTTGTAAAGAAATTCCTTTTTGGAAGTTATCATGCGTCACCTCTTGGCATTATGGAATGGCTTTCCATATAAGCGTTCTGAACACGTTCATAGTCGAGCGCACGCCTTGTCTAGTGACTGTATATTTCGAATTTACTGAAAAATGACTTATGGGTCTATTTTTCCGAATTCTCTTGCTGTCAGCCAAACGTCTACCATGTCCATTTTGCCGTTGTCATCTATATCAAAGTTTGGTTCGTATCTTGGATCCGGATAATCAATGCCAAAGTGCCTAGCAACCTCCCACAAGTCTATCATGTCAACTTTGCCGTTAGCGTCAACATCACCAACCATAGCAACAAAAACCCAACCGTCAGTAAAGTTGTTATCTAAGATATCAGTTTCTCCTTGAACAGGTTCAGCATAAGCCTTTATGGTATAGTTGCCTTTAACAAAGCCAGTAGTATTCCACTCAAATACAGTAGTTGTAGAAGTCTTGCTTGTAATGATCAATCTTTGTGTTTGGATAACGATTGTGTTGGCGTATAATGTCACATTGAAAGTTTCAGCGTGGTTGCCTTGATTCTCAACAGTGGCGTTCACGTTTAGGCTGTATCCTTGACCAACTATGTTCTTGCAAGGGAAAATATCTATTACAGCTACATCGCCAGGAATCGATACAAACACCCAACAGTCTACAAAAGTGTTATCTGATGTGTCTATCTCGAAGAGAAGAGGCAAAACATAAGCGCTAAGGGTGTAGCTACCTTCATCAAACTCTGTAGTGTTCCAAGTAAACATGACAGTTGTGAAACTCCCATTCGTCAATGTTATTGCTTGTTTCTGAATAGCAGTTAAGTTGGCGTAAACTGTTACGTTAAATGTTTCTCCATAAATTCCCTGATTTTCCACTGTAACATTTATAGTTACACAATCGCCTTTTTCTACAACGCTTTTGGAACACACAACACTCGTCACAGCGATATCAGGAGGACCACCATAATAGTATTTCAGCACATTCTGAGCTGGCTTGTTTTGCGGGGTGTAGTGCTTTTCATCAGATGTTCCTGGTTTTCCTGCATTGGGATTGGTTTCCCAATTCCACCAAAACCAACCTTCAAACCATGTACTAGCCGTAAAAGCTTCAAGTGCAGCTTGGTAACAATCAGCTTGCTCTTGAAGGTCGAGGGTTAGAGAAACGTTCCAATTCCAAGGTTGGGTATTTGTTCCATTTTGGCTTACATATCCTATCTCAGTAAAAACTATTTTTTTACCCGTTTGAGTGTAAGTGGAATATAACTGGTTTGTCCAATTTTGTCCTGTATAGCCCGATTTTGTGCAGTATGACCATGCACTTATCAATTGCGAAAGTGTGGGGTTGTAAGAATTTGTTAAAGGAAAGTATGCGTCTACTCCTACATAGTCTAATGCATCCCAAAATTTTATGCTACCAGTGTTGTAGGAGTCCCAGTTGGCGGCATACGTAATGTTTCTGGAAAAGTAGGTGCGGGCTTCGCTTATAACGTGTCTCCATTCCATTTCGCTTGTCTGAGATGATCTTAATTCGGTTCCAACCACAAATAATTCAACACTATTTGTTTCAGCCAGATCAGCGTAAAAATTTATGAAGTTCCGATAGTTTTCGAACCAAAGGGTCCAATTTGTGGGATTTATTTGCCCTCGCCACTTGCCATCTACAATATCAACCATCGGCTTTAGTGCGACTTTCATGTTTAGTTCGTGTGCTTTTTGGATCGCATGTATCAAAGATGAGTCAGATGCTGTGTAAAGGTCTGGTCTTGGATGCATTTCAGTGTCGGTGCAAAGTTCCATAAACCAGAAGACTGTAAGCATAACCCAGTTGGCTTTAATATTAGCAAGATTTGTAATTGATTGGTCAAAATCTGAAGAAGCGTATGCCTCTGCGCTCCATGCGTTTATGGTCATTCCCTTCATCGGGGGCATTGAATCAGACAAAGTTGTTCCTAAAAAGACAGTAATTGAATTTATTAGAAATAGTATTAGGATTAACACAAGGATTGTTCCTTTTGTCAATCTCCTTTCTCCAACCTAAAGCCTAGTATGCATCAGCCCAATTCTATACGGCATTATGTTTTAGGGAACATTGCAACTTTTAAAATTTATGATATCTTCTTCTATACCTAAAGATATAGTAAATGTCAGCTTTCAGCGATCTTTTTTAATTGTTTCTGATACATCTCAATTATTTCAGCTGCATTCGTTGCATCTTCAGCAGATTTGTCAACTCTATAGTTTCCTGTAAACCTTGGAAACCTGATGGCTAATCCGCTTCCTTTTCGAATTGCATCGATGGCGCATGTGTGAATGGGGCTTAATGTTATCTCTGCGCCCAGAATTTCTATTACGATGACTGGTTCAAACCATACGTCTGCATCAATCATTGACTGTACACGTGGATGCTTATGTGGGATAACATGCTTCTCAAGTTTTTTGGGCAGTTTTGCCAGATCTTCGTCTGTGAAGCCTGTTCCACATTTTGTTACAGTTTCGAAAACATCTTTGTCTGGATTGTATGCTGCCAAGAGCAATGCTCCGTAGGTTCCAGCTCTTTTTCCTCTTCCGTGGAAGGCTCCGATAATAACTAGGTCTACAGTGTCTGTCATTTCACTTTTGTAGTCGCGTTTGTACTTTATCCAAAGCCATCCTCTTGCCCCAGCTTGATAGACTGAATCCTCTGCCATGGATTTGCAAACTAGTCCCTCGCAGCCGTCTTCGATGGCTTCTAAGAAGAATTTTTCCAATTCTTTCGCGTCGCTTGTGATTATATGCTTAGCAGTTTTCATCCTGTCGCTTTCTGCTATTATTTTTTCCAGAGATTTTCGTCTAGTTGGATATGGTTTTAAAGTAAAGTCCTCGCCGTCAATATGTAATGCATCAAACATGAATAGGGAAACTGGGTATTCTTCCATGGCTTTTTCGATTCCGTACTTGCGTCTGCGGTGCATTAATTCTTGAAAGGGTTTCATTTCACCCGTGTCGGTGTCAACAGCTACACATTCAGCTTCCAAAATGGCTTCTTTTGCCTTTACATATGTTTTTACAAGTTCGATTGCGTCTGGGTACTGATCTGAAATGTTTTCCAAGCGTCTAGAAAAGAGAATTGCTTCGTCGCCACTTTTGTGAATTTGTATTCTTTCGCCATCGTATTTGTATTCGGCTATGCATTTTCCGCCGAGTTTTTCAAGAATTTCTTCAGGCGTAGAAAGTCTTTCAGCCAACATGGGTCTTATTGGTTCGCCTACCAAGACTTCGAATTTCTTGATTCCTTTCAAACCCTTTTCAGAAACAACTTTTGCAACTCTGCCTAGATCTGAGGAAATATTGTAAGCGCGTTCTACGAGTTCACGGGCTTCTTTTCCACCACCATAGGCTATTGCTAAAGCGTCGAGAACTGTCATGTCCGCTATACCTAGGCGTAAGTTTCCTGTCACAGTTCTCATGATGTATTTTGCTTCTTTTGGGGTTGCGCCAGCTAAAAGACCAGCTAAATAGGAGGTTTTCAAATCAACAGCACCAGAACCTGAAGCTTTAGCCATCTTATCAAGGGTTTCGTATACTTTTTGGACGGTTAAGGGCTGCTGAAAAAAGGTCACTTGTTTCTTACTGGCTATGAACTTTTCAGCTGTTTTTCCTATGTCTCCGCTCTTTTTTAAATCATCGTCAATTTCGCTTTCTCTTCTTCCAGAAGCCCGTATAAGAGCCTTTATTGCAAGTTTTTCTGCTACGCCTATTTCAAGTTTGACAAAATCTGGATAAATTTTGCCTTGGGTTAGGTATACAACTTTGTCGATTATTTCCTTTGGCGTGTTTTTTAGAAGATTAACTAAGAGGTCTGTCATCTCGAGCCTTTTGGTTGTGGCTTCTATTTTTTCGTATGCATCAGCTATTGCGGCGTACCTCAATAATTAAGCCTCAGTAACATAGTGGAAATGCGAGTATTAAAATTTCATTTTGTCAAGTTCTGTTAGTAATTCTGCAAGTCTTTCGATGGCTAATTTCCAGGCTGCTTCGCCTTTCTCTTTTGAAGCCTTAGTTGGGTCGCCTATGACGCCCGTTTCGCTGATTTCCTTTGTTCTCAAAGCCCAAGAAATTTTTGGTCCAGTTTCTTTTAATCCAATTTTTGTATATTTTGATTCGGGAAGTTTGATCTTTGGCTTCTTTATTCTTTCTTTAACAACACAGTTCTCTCGGTTTGCTAATGTTGTTGAGGTTTCAAATTCTCCTGCGTGGGCGTCGTAACTGGTTTCAATGGATTTTTCGATGAAGTCTGGTATGAGGCTGACTGTATCGATGGCCACAAATGCGTTTGTGTCTGCTTTGATTCTTTGAGCCGCGGCTTCCAAGGCTGGAGTGTTTCCTCCATGCCCATTTTCGAAGAGAATTTTCTTGAATCCATGTTTTGTTAGGCTGAGGGCGACTTCGTAGGCTACGTGTTCCAAGGTTTGTGGGCTGAGAGTGATTGTTCCTGGAAAATCCATGTGATGTGAAGATACGCCATAATATATCGGTGGTGCTACTAGGGCGCATTGCGCTTTTTCCACTGCCTTTAAGGAAAGCCACAGAGCGTCATACGCGTCGGTGTCTATTGGTAAATGGGGACCATGTTGTTCGCAGCTTCCGACGGGAACAATGACAACGTTATGTTCTGTCAAGAAGGATTTCACATCTGGCCACGTGAGTTCGCCTAAGTAATAACTCCGCATTTTCATAGAGAAACCTTCCTAGAATGTTTCATAATGGACTATCTTGTTTATAGGTCTTCTACTTGGTGGCGCAGGGCTTTCAGCAGGATAGCCCACGGGAATTATAGCTACTGGTCTTATTCCATGGGGAATTTTCAGGATTGCTCTTGCTTCTTCTTCTCTGAACGCGCCGATCCAGCATGTGCCTAATCCAAGAGAGTATGCGCCTAAGTGGATATTCTGTATAGCAGCTGCTGTGTCCTGTATGCAGTATAGGGTTTTGCCTCGAGTGCCATAACCTTGCGATGAGCGGTCTTCATTTGCACACACAACAATTACTACGGGAGCTTTCTCGATGAACGATTGATCCAACGCAGCTTCTGCTAATCTTTTCTTAACTTCTGGCTTTCTGACGATTATGAATTCCCAAGGTTGAATGTTTCCTGCGGATGGCGCCCATGTTGCTTCTTCAATCAACTTTTTTACGATTTCCTCTGAAACATCTTGATTTTTGAATGCTCTTATGCTTCTTCTTCTCTTTATCGCCTCTAAAACATCCATGGCTTCACCTTCTTTGTCAACTGTTTTCAACAAATTATTATATCTTCCTCAAATTTGATGAATAGTTTGCAGTCAAAAGCCTTAAGTTTCTTTTATGCTTTCATTTATCTAGGATGATGAACTGTAGAGTCAATAGAGCCCTAGGCTGTGATATGGCTCGACGGGCGAACTGACAACTTTTCTACAGAAAACTTATCAGCCAAAAACACGAATCAGAAAAGAAAATTCAAAGTTGCAAAATAGAATCTGAGCGGAAAACATTTGCCAAAATCAAAAATTACGGAAGCATTAGACAGGCTTTCGTCAAAATCAACAGCCAAGTATGGAGTATACTTAGCCGCAGTCATAATATTCTTCGCATTAATACTGTTACCGCCAATCCTTGGAATAATAATAAAATGGAGCACAATGCAGCAAATCCTAAACCAAGCAGAACTCATGTCACAAGCGTTGAGTGCAATTGAAAACTCCTTCACAGTTGCGCTGCTCGTCTCCGCGTTAGATGTCATAGCTGGAGTTCCGATGGCATGGCTAATCACGCGCGGAAAATCAAAATGGCTAAACGTTTTAGACACGCTTTCTGACGTCCCATTCATTGTACCCACGGCCGTGCTTGGCTACTCGCTGCTTCTCTTCTGGAGCAAGCCTGAAGGGGTCTCGGCGCTTTTCGGAGGCTCGCTGGTTTCAGAGGGCTGGCTCCTTGTCATACTGCTTCATTTCACGTTTTCCTACCCAGTCGTAGTTAGAGTTGTGGTCGGAGCGCTGCTAGATTATAAGAGGGAGTATGAGCAAGCATCCAGAACTCTAGGCGCACCACCATTCACAGCGGCAAGAACAATCACTTTTCCAATTCTGAAACCTTCACTAATCGCAGCCTTCATACTCGCATTCTCAAGGTCGATTTCGGAAACTGGTGCAACAATGATGGTTGCGGGCTTGTTTGAAAACGGAGCAACATTCATTCAAACCCAACTAGGCCCGAACAAGGAGATTACAGGACCCGTGGTTTTTGCCAGCTTCATTTTGATGACACTTTCATGTTTAATATTTATTGTAATAAGGCTATTAGGCCCCAGATTAAAAATGCCAATTAAAAAAGTCTGGCCTGCAATGGAAAGAAAAATGAGTTACTCTGCATCTGCTTCATTAAGAAACGGAACATCGCTTCTAATATTCTTCATTTTTGTTCTTATTCCCTCTCTTTTTGTCGCCCTTTCAGCAATGGAAGCTGTTTTTGGAAATACATTACTGAACGCTTTAAGCGGAGCAGGCGTCTGGGGAGAATATTGGCAAAGTCTTTTATTGTCTTATTTTCTCGGAGCAGTTGTCACTTTGCTAAATGTTATCATTGGCTTACCCATGGCAATTATCATCGCAAGAAGAAAACTTGGAACCGCAGCGTCTGGAATTTTAGATATAATGGTGAACATCCCATTAATTGTAACGTCAGCCGCTTTAGGCGCCTCTCTAAAGATATTCTGGACAGAAAGCTTCGCATCTATCCCTGAAATTTGGTTGCTCATTTTCGCACATCTTTCCATCACTTATCCCTATTTCGTGCGGTCGATGTCAGCCGCTGTAGAAAGAATAAGCGTGGACATGGAAGAAGCTGCAAGAACGCTTGGAGCCAAACCGTTAGGCGTTTTTAGGACTATAGTCTTGCCATTAACCAAATACTCCATAATCTCAGGCGCAATAATGGTCTTTACACGAAGCGTGAGCGAAACCGGTGCAACTTTAGCCGTTACTACGCTTAAAACATCGCCAGTCGTCCTTGTCAACTGGGTCAAACAAGAACTTCCAGTTACACCACTAGGCTGTAGTTTCCTCATATTGTTCTCCTTCATAATCTTGCTTGCTTTGAGGCTCATTGTTAGAGGGAAGGGAAGATACTAGCATGCTTAATATACAGCCTACAAATTATTCAATGAACACTTCATACGATTATGTGTAGCATGTGGAGGAAACTTGGGCATGCCTGACGTCCGC
Source organism: uncultured Candidatus Bathyarchaeia archaeon (assembly GCA_964558305.1). Classification (GTDB taxonomy): domain Archaea; phylum Thermoproteota; class Bathyarchaeia; order Bathyarchaeales; family Bathycorpusculaceae; genus CAZLCE01. Next base: position 14,736 of record CAZLCE010000014.1, on the reverse strand, counting down.
GTAGTAAACGTTACAAAAAAGTTTGGGAAAATTGTAGCCGTCGACAATGTCAGCCTCCACATTCATGACAAAGAATATTTTTCACTGCTTGGACCAAGTGGATGCGGAAAAACAACCCTGCTCAGGCTCATTGCAGGATTAATAAAGCCCGATGAAGGTGAAATCTACATTGGAGATAGGCTTGTAAATGATGTTCCGCCAGAAGATAGGGACGTTGGATTCGTTTTTCAAACATTTGCGTTGTTTCCTCACATGGACGCTTGGAATAATGTAATCTACGGCCCGAGGGTGAAAGGCTTTGACATGAAAAAGGCAGATACAATAGGACATGAAGTACTTGAAATGGTTAGACTTCATGAACGGTTGGACGCTTTCCCAAACGAGCTAAGCGGAGGCATGATGCAGAGAATCGCTGTGGCAAGAGCCCTCGCTGCAGGAGCAAAATTGCTGCTTTTAGATGAACCGCTTGGACAATTAGATGCGAAAGTGAGAAATGAATTGAGATATGAGATAAGAAGAATGGTGAGGGATTTAGGCTTAACAGCTATACACGTAACGCATGACCAATCCGAAGCCATGGCAATTTCAGACAGAATCGCTGTTATAAAAAAGGGTAAGGTTTTGCAGGTCGGGACTCCAAATGAGCTTTACATGAACCCAAAAAGCATATTTGTAGCCCACTTCATCGGAGAATCAAACTTTCTTGAAGGTTACGTTTCAAGCGTAAGCGGCAAAGGAGCAGTGATAGAACTTCGCGGCGGGATAATGATTCAGACTGCCAATGGAGATGTGAAAAAAGGTGAAAAAGTTGTCTTAGCCATAAGACCAGAAATTTTTGCCATTGAAAGGGGAGCAAAGAAAAGTAAAACTTCCATTTTAGGCATTGTGGAAAAGGTTACTTTTGAAGGGACAAATATACGATATGAAGTTAGACTAGAGAACCACGATTTGGTGGTTGTCATTAAACCTTCTTTGACTGAGGAATGGTTTAATATTGGCGAAAAGGTTAATGTAAGCTTTCCACCAGAAAAAGCTCACGTATTTGTGTACCCAGATGTGGGGTTGAAGGAGGAAATAGCTGTTGAGTGAGTTAATAAAATGGTTTGAGAAGCGAAGAGAAACGAGGGCATTAGCGGCTATACAGCGTCACCTAGCCCTAACAACAGGGATAGTGGAAGACTTAGAAAAAGCAATAGTGGCAGCAATAAAAAGAGGCGAGAAAGAAATGAAGCTATGTATCGAAAGGGTATCCAACAGCGAAAAAGAAGCAGACATACTACGGAGAAATGTTATGGACGAAGTGTCAAAAGGGGAACTTTCACCAATGGACAAAGTAGACTTAATGGACCTTATAAAACGAGTGGACATGGTCGCAGACTGGAGCAGAGAATCCACGCGTGTACTAGGCGCCATACCAATGGAATCTGTGCCCAATTCGATTAAGGATGAATTCATAGAAATGGTTAAAAACGTGAAAGAATGTGCAGTGTCCCTTCAAAAATGCGTGAATAAAATGATGACAAAATCCGAAGAAGCACTTCAAGCCGCAGACGACGTCGAACGCGAAGAAGAAAAAGTTGATGACATACATGAAAAAGCCAGAACATTACTCGGGAAAGAAGATCTGCCAAAAGCTGGAGTAGCAGTTTTAGTAAGCCAGCTTTTTGAAGCCTTGGAAATGATTGCAGACTCGTGCGAGGATGCATGCGACCAAGTGAGAGTTATAATGGTTAGAAAATAAGGTGAACTCAAATGGCGGAAACAAGAATTAACATATCTGAACTGAAAAGTGAAGGCGGCGACCTAATCAAAGAGCTCGCCGAATCACTAAAAGAAAAAACGAAAGCTGAAGTTGAAACTACAACAGACGAAATAATCGTGAAAGGCGAAGGAAAAGCAGTCTCAAAGAAATATCTGCGGGTGCTTCTAAGGAGATTTTTGCATCAAAAAGAATTAAAAGAGTATTTCAGAGTCATAGGCGGCAAAGAAAACACTTTGGTGGTTAAAGAGAAGAAAATAGCTGAGGAAGAGTGAGTTATTTCTTTTTAAGCGCCTCACGTTTCTTTTTAGCAAGGCTTTCTTGAACTTTGAGCACGTAATGTCTCGCAATGTAAGCATTTTTGTAAGCGTCCACAGACTTTTCGTTTTCCATACACTTTTCAGCCTCATTTAGCAAATTCTGCACTTCGACCAACATAGGCCCAGTTTCAGCCTTCTTAAGTTCAGGTTTTGGTTTCCACTTCAATTGGTCGATCTCATCTTGAAATTTCATGGAAAATAGGAACAGCATATATTCTAATTCTGCTGCAACTTGCCAAATGTTGTTAGCAAACGAGTTTTCATCTTTTTTGTCTAGAGCCATTATTGAATTTTCCAAGTAAGTTACGGTGGATTTCAGAGATTTCAATATTTTATCGTTGGCAGTCATTGCCTCCACCATTTCAGCACATTAATATCAATTGTCCTTTTTTTATCTGTTGTGTCAAACTTGAACGATGTCACTTCTTCTCCTCAACAAAAAAAGGATTCCTAACAAAATTAAAGCAGCACCCAAAACAAATATTGCCGCTGGCATTTCTTGGAAAAATATCACGCCCAAAAGTGTCGCACCAATAGGCTCAAGCAAAGCCATAGTCGCAGTTTCAAAAGATTTCAGATTTGACAAAGAAGAAAAATACAATGTGTGAGCCATAGCTGTTGGCAATACGCCCAAACCAATCAGAGGAAGGATAACTCCTGCTTCAGTCGGAAACGTCAAAATCTTATTTGTAGTCGCCACGCCCAGAAAACCTACAATTATTGCCGTAAGCATGTATATCGGAAACATTGTAGGGAGCACATCCACCTTATTTCTTATCTTCCTACCATAGTTAAGATAGAAGGCTTCAACTAAGGCTGCTAAAACAGCTTCCAAATCGCCCTTCAGACTTGGAGAAAACCCCTCCGTGTTCGCAGTCAAAGTTTCAGCATAGGCAATCACGCATACGCCCATGAAAGAGATCGCCAATCCCACGATTGCAAGACGCGACGGTTTCAGCTTAAAAAGGAAACTTGAGACAACCATCGAAAAAATTGGAGTAGTGTTAACAAGGACGGTTGCGTTAAGAATTGTTGTGTCCTTCACCGCAGAGATAAAGAATACGAAGTGCAGAGCAAGGAAAAAACTGAGGATGAAAAGTGCCCCTAAATTCTTTTTCACAAGGTCAAAGTTGAAAGATTTTCCAAGAACAATCAATGTCACAGCTAGAACCAGGCAACCGATTACTAGACGCCAGAAACCAATACAAAACGCGTCTAGGTTTTGCAGAAACCTGATGAAAATTGCCGCTGTTCCAAATAGAACCCCAGCAGTTATGCCTTCTGTCAGAGCCAGTTTTCTTGTTCTCACGCGCATATGAACGCCTTTTTACTTTTCAACTTAATGATCTTCTTACAAGTAAAGTTTTTTAAACATGTTTTCGTATCTTTCAAGAACCTGGAGAAGCCGGAAAGAATCAGAATTATCCGATAAAAACCGCCTTCTCAACGTAAACCGTGATTCTGCATCTATATTTTAAATTCGTAAATTATAATTGCTGACTTCAATGAAAATTGTTTTTCTGGAAAGCGTCATGTTAGAGAATGCTTTGCAAAAAGAGAAAACAGCTGAGCGTGTCAAATGCATTAAGTGTAAAGAAAGATATGCAACAAGAGAAGATCAAATGTGCGATAATTGTCGTTTTATGCAAACTCTCGAAAACATCATAGAGGGCAGAAAGAAAAATAGTTAGCAGTGCTGAAGCAAGTGAAGTAGAGAAACTGGCTACTAATTAGTATTCTAGATAGCCCCGAATCTTCTTCTCACCATGTCTCTGACCAGATCAACGCTTGCTTTTTCCTCTTCTGACGTTTGTTTCTTCACCTGTTCTCTTTGAATTTTGCGAGCTTCTGTTTCCTGATTATACTGGTCTATACAAACGTTGGTTCGCTCTATCACTTGTTTAACCCAATCAAGCTTGTCTTCAATATCATATGCGTTAGTCACAAGTCGAAGCTTATCACCTATCACGAAAAGTTTTCTATCCCATAAATGTCTACTCGATTTCCATTCTCTTTCAAAAATGTCCTGCCAAACGTGATTCGGTAAAGAATCCAGTGGAAGATCGATTATGTAAGCGTTAGGAAAATAATAATCTCTAATTATGGTGATGCTGTCAGCATCGATACGTTCTAAAAGTTTTACTTTCTTTGCTATTTCTTCCATTTTAACCTCAATGCTAATTGTCTTGTTTTGCCCTTAAAAGTTCTATGCTTAGAAATCATGGTTTGTTAATTATTTGGAGTTATTTCTCAAATGAAATCTTGCTTTCACTGGCTTCTTTCTCAAATCTTATTACGTGTTCGGCTTTTTCTGCGAAGGCTTCACTGTGTGTAACGGCTATTATTTGTTCTATGGCTTTGAAACGTGAAATTGCTTCAGCTAGGCGGTCTATGGAGCCATCTTCCCTTCCAAGGCTTTCTGTTGGCTCATCAAGCAGCAACATACTCAATCCGCGGCCAGTTCTGGACTGCATTATCAATTGGCCCAATCCTAAGCGATATGCAAAAGCAAGCAGTGTGCGTTCTCCGCCTGATAGGTTTGAGACTTCTCTTTCAACACCGCCCTCGCTTTTGACGTATGGTGTGTAAGTCTGATCAATCAGAACATTCAACAAGGGACCTTCTCCTCCCACTAAGTTATCAAGAACTTGCTGAACAAAGTTTCTTAGTACTTTTACAAATTCGCTTCGCAGTTTAGGCTGAATACTCCTGTAGGCATCACGTATTCCACCGATTATTTCAACAACTTTCAATATTTTTTCCATGCGCTCAATTTTCTGCTGGGCTTGGTCGATTCGCTGTCTTATCTCGTCTAAACGTTTAGTCAGGTCTTTTTTGCGGTTTTCCTTGGTTCTTAGCTCTGATTCCAGCAGATAATATTGTTTGAAGGCTTGTTCTCTTCGAGTTCTTGCAGCTTCCAGTTCGGATATATCAAACTTACTTATTTCTGTGCGTACTGCTTCCAGTTGTGTGCGTGTTTCTTTCTCTAGTTCTTGTTTTTTCTCAAAATCCTTTAAAAGTTCAGTCAACGCTCGGGATTCTTCGTTTATACGGGTTTTTAATTCTTCAGTTCTTGAAGTAAGCATTTGCAAGTTTGAAAAGGCAACATCCGCTTTGGCCTTTATTTGCTGTAATTCTTCAATTTGTTGTTGAAGTTGAGTTACCGTTTTCTGCCGTTCGTTGTTTTCTTCTTGAATTCTTTGCATTAGGGCGTTTTTGTATTCTTCTGTGAGCGTTTGTAGGCAGAGGGGACAGCGGTTTTCAGCGGACAGCGATGAAATTCTCTTTTTGTCTGTTTGCATGTTTTTGGAGGCAGCTTCTTGCTCGCCTTTTAGGCTGGAGATTTGATCGTGAAACATTGTTAAACTCTGTCTCAAGGTTTCAATTGGCTGATCTGGAGAAATTCCTGTCTCTTTAAGCTCAGCTTTATGAGATGTTATTTGTGTTTCCATGGTGTTAAGGCGTTGTTTTAGATTCTCTGTGGCGATTTTCTTTTCTTCAATTTTTTCAGCTAATGATGCTGACGCATCTTCTACGTTTGTCAGGTTCGCTAGTGTTTGTGCTTCCTTTCGTTTGAGTTCTTCGATTAGGGCTTTTACTTCTTCCAGTTTTTTGAGTTTTAAATCGGCTTCTTCTAGGGTTTTTTTGGCTTCATTCAGCTTTTTCGCTGTGTTTTGCAGTTCGATTTCGGTGAGGGAGAACTCTTCAACTGTTTGATTGTATTCGCTGTTTAGTTTTTCCATTCCAACGACGTCTGGGTCTTTTTCGTAGGCTTTTCTTTCTCCTTCATATTCTCGCTGGTAACCTACAAGGTTGCTCCATGCTGTTTCGTAGTCTGACAAACCGAACAGTTCGTCTAGGCGTGTTTGTCTTTCCCGTGGTCGAGCGTCTAAAAGTTCCTTCAAGTGTTCTTGTCTAACCCACACTATTTCACGGAAAAGCTCTTTTTCCAAGCCTGTTAGCGCTTTGATTTGTTCGGCTACTGCTTCATTTTTGACGCTTGCTATTAGGGTTTCATTCTCGAATAGTTTCAGTTCGTCAAGGTCTTGGCTTATGCCTTTTCCACGCCTTTTAAGTCCTCTGGAAATCTTGTAGCTTTTTCCATCTTGGATAAATTGAACAATAACTTTTCCACTGGTTGCGTCTTCTCGTAGAAGATAATCGTAGCTTCTGCCGATGGGGTCTCCGAACAACGCGAAGTCAATAGCGTATAAGACGCTGGATTTTCCGCATCCCAAGCCGCCGACGAGACAGTTGAAGCCTCTGGCAAAGGGCACAGTTGATTTTACGTGGGAGCGGATGTTTTCCAATTGCACAATTTCGATTTTCATTTTATGAGTTCCTCTATGGTTTGTTTTACTTTTTCCTCTTGTTTTTTGGTTAGGGGTTCAATTAGGTTGACTGCGATGCGGGCTATTTTTTCGGCTTCTTCGCGGCTGTAGCGTTCTGAGAAAATTTGGGAGAAGTATTCGAATGCCTTCGTTTTTAAATCTTTGAATTCGCTTTCGAATATTGAACGAACGATTTCCTCTGAGACTTCGCTTTCGCGCAGCAAGATGATGGGGTGCACGAGCAGAGCCTTTTCAGCGGCGTTTCTGATTTGGGTGATGTCCACTTCTGCGCGGCTTGCTTCTGCTGGCAAGACTCCCTTCAATATTGGAATAATTATTGCTCCATCTTCATCAGCGCCTTTGACAAGTTGAACAGCCAGTTCCGTGATTTTCGAAGAAGTTACGCCTGTAAAATCATGTTCTAAGAAAATAAATTTGCGAGTAGACTCGAGCGCTATGAATTCTGGTGATGCCGCGCCTTTTTCGTCCACTTTGACGTGGTAGAAGCCTTTTTTGGTTTTTGCTTCGTCGTAGTTGACGGTTTCGGTGCATCCGCTGTAGGCTAGTAGGCCTGTTTTGAATTTATCTTTGTAGGGTGTGTGTATGTGTCCGGCTGCGTAGTAGTTGAAGCCTTCTGGTATTAGTTCTGGTGGGGCTTCTGCTTCCATGTATGGTGGTTTGACGCTTGGAAGGTCTAAGGCCATGTGGAAGACGAATATGTTGAATATGGTTGGGTCTGGTGTTGGCTTGTTTTGTTCCATGAAGGCTGGGAGCATTTCTTCTGTTTTGCGTCTGGTTCTGAAGTTTGGCACGCCATAAACGTAGCAGCAGTCTGGCTTATGCCAGCATGCTCCTTCGTGTCTTGGCAGATGATGGATTAAGCCAGCACTGTCTAAAGGATTCAAAATGGTGCCAGTTACGATGTTGGGTGCCATATCATGCGAGCCGTCAACAGTTAAAACTGGAATCCCAGCCTCGCGTAGACGGCTGAAGTTTTTGATGGCGTTTTCCAATGTGACATTTGAAGGACGTGCTTGGTGGAATAAATCTCCAGCGATGATTATGAAGTCTGGTTTTAGTTCGATGGTTTTGTCGATTAATTCTTGGAAGGCTTTGTCGAAATCTTCGCGTCTGGCTTCTAAGCCGTATTGTGAATAGCCTAAATGCAAATCTGCGGCGTGAACAAAACTGAAAGCCCTCAAGGTCTTTCCTCCATTCTTGAACTGTTATTGCCTAGATTTAGCTTAGTTTTGCTGGTTTTAAGCGTTTAGCACATTGAAGAAATCATGATTTTCTTCTTGTTAGAGGAAACATATAAACGGTTAACCTAACTCTTTATCACAAAAAGGCGTGCGCCTCAGCCATGAAATGTCAAAAATGCCAAAGCGAAGTTTTTCTGCCGTTCAGATGCCCATACTGTGGAGGCTACTTCTGCAGTGAACATCGCTTGCCAGAAAATCACGATTGTTCACAAATGGAATTGGCACGCACGCCTAAAGAAGAAACATACCCAACAACAGCCCAAAAACAAAAATCATACGAATACACAATCACCTACGCACAACCTGAACTAGCCAAAAGCAAAATACATTTCAGCATCAAAGAAATTCAACATTTGACAATTGCCACACTATTGGTTGTAGGCTGTGGATTATCATTGGGAATCTATTACGAAGACTACAGCAGATTAGAAGGGTTATTAATGTTGACTCTGTTTACGGCGATTTTGGCAGCCTCTTTTTTCATGCATGAAATAGCTCATAAAATAGCTGCGCAAAGAAGGGGATTGTGGGCGGAGTTTAGATTGACGCTTGTTGGCGCCGTTTTGACGCTGATTTCTGTGATTTCGCCGCTTTTCAAAATTATATCTCCAGGCGCAGTTATGGTGGCTGGACCTGCTGATGTAGAAAGAATGGGAAGAATATCCATTGCAGGACCCTTAACAAACATTGTGTTGTCAACGTTGTTTTTGGCAACTTCATTTATTCTTCCTAACGATGTTTTATTTGTCTCTATTTTCTTGTTTGGTGCTTTTTTTAATGCTTGGATAGCGGTTTTTAACCTTGTTCCTTTTGGGATACTTGATGGATTCAAAATCTTTGTATGGAATAAGAGGAATTGGGCTTTAGCTTTTACTGCAAGTTTGGTCTTGACGATAATTTCTTACACGCTTATTCAGTAAAAGTGTCGCTTGATTAAATAGATATATATCTCTTCTCAGCAATAATCTACAGCAACTTTTAGTGATGAGAGAATGGTTAACAGAGATAGACATGACATCACCATGGAAATATTGACTAAGGCAAAGTCTGGAATTAGAAAGACAGAACTGATGAGGGAAGTGGGTCTTTCATTTTTGCAAACAAAGCAGTATTTGGGTATATTAAGCGAGAAGGGGCTGGTGGAGGTTGATAAGAAACAGTTTTTTAAGACAACAAGGAAGGGTTTGGAATTTTTGGAGAAATGCGGAGAATGCTTTTTGTTTAAATGGCATAAGCAGAAAAGATGATGCGTTGCTTTAGTGATTGGTAAAATCTATGGCTATGTGTACTTCTTCTGGAACGCGAATTCGCATGACACGTTTCATGACACGTTCTTCAGCGTCGATTTCTATTAGGCGTTTGTGGATGCGCATTTCCCATCTATCCCATGTTGCTGTTCCTTCGCCGCATGGCGATTTCAAGACGGGAACTTTTAGCCGCTTAGTTGGCAGTGGTTTTGGGCCCATCATTTTGACGCCTGTTCTGTCGGCGATGGCTTTCAGTTCTTGACATACTTCTTCGAGTTTTTTGTAGTCCGTGCTTGTTAAGCGTACTCGTGCTTTTCTAACCATCGCATTAACCCAACGTTTATGTGTGGTATTTACCTTTAGACGTTTAAGCGTAAATAAAAACTTATCTGCGCTGTTTTTGTTTGTGGAAGATTTTCTTGTCATTATAGGTATGTTTGCTGGAACTGTTAGTCTTCGCGGAATCTAGACCCCCCTTATATATACCTTGAACCAAAGATTGAAGCAAGCGTCTGGGCTTTGGAATCTGAAAAGCGATACTAGGGATTGATTTAGTTAAAAAATAAGATTGGAAGAAGATATCTTCAGTTTATTGTAATAAACATTTATCGAACACGCAACAATACCTGGTAGTAATTAGATGAGCGAATATGGGGAAACAAAAATTGAAAGTCAAAGGCATACTTCTAGATTTGGATGGCACCTTAGTAGATTCAAAGGAAGCATATTTAGAAGCAGTAAAAACCGCTTCTGCAATAATGGGACAAAAAACATTCAACATCAAAACCGCCATAGAAATTCCCAGAAGACTCGAACAAAACCTCCCAATAAACGACATAATAAAAGACGCTAATGCACAAAAATTTTTGGAAACATACCTAAAAGCCTACTATCAAGCAACAGCCACAAAAACAAAACCAATACCAAACATCCAAGACACAATTAAAAAACTCTCAAAAAAAGCAAAACTAGCATTAATAACAATGCGCCATGTTTCTAGGAAGCAAATAATGGAAGAGTTGAATAAATTCGGCTTAGCAAAATACTTTACGTATATAATAACAGCATTGGACACGCACAATTCGAAGCCTTCACCAGAAGCGCTCATAAAATGTGCAAAACAATTAAGCATCCAAACCTGCGAATGTGTAGTTGTGGGCGATTCTGTCGCAGACGTAAAAGCAGGAAAAAACGCAGGAGCCAAAACAGTCGCGGTTTTGTCTGGAATCTTCTCTCGTGAGGAATTAGAGAGGGAAAAACCAGATTTAATTCTGAAAAACGTCAACCAACTCCCAGATTTTATCGAATAGCCCATAAAAAAGACTGAAAAATATTTCTAAAACCGAAATATAGCTGAAAATTATCGAAATAAGTTATAGAGGCTACTATAAATAAAGCTTAATTAAAAGCTCATCCTCTATCTTAGGTTGGAGAAGGCTTCAAAACGGGATATTCCATGAACTTCATAGAAACACTGCTTTCAGAAAAACTCAAAGACAGAAACCCAATGCTGGACCTTTTCGGCTCAGACAGAAAAGTACTACAAATAGCATGCGATGACTTGACAAACTACCTTAAAGTCCATTGGGACCTCGTCGGAAAAGAAGCCAGCGAATGCGAACTTGCGGACAAGTTAGAAAAATTCTACAACGAAAACTCAAGCGAGTTGGAAGAGTTCTTGGATGTTTGGACTGGAATATGGTTCAAAAAATGGAAAGAACGAGTAAAACTGCTCATAGGCAACGAAAATTCCAACAGATGGAACAAAGTCACAAAAATCCTCAACAACGCAGAACCAATATGGCGAAGACTTTCAAACCGTCAAGAAATGCAAGAAGTACTAGCCTCATCACTCATCATGAACGGAGAAATCTGCGGTACAACAATCCTCGCAGAAAACCTACTAAAAATGGAACTAGGCGAAAAGAACAAAGAAAACCTCAGCGAACAAGAACAAGTATTAAACGTTGTCAATAACGCCTTAAGAAAAGCTAGAGAATTAACCCGAAGTAAAGGACCACTAATCTTCGTAAAAATCGACAAGGGCTACTACAATAGTAGATAGCCTTTGATGACCTATTTTTCACAACAAACAAAAATTCAGCGCACTCTTTCCCTGCGAAGATTCTTAACCCGCCACGAATAACTTTTAATAACAGTCGTTTCTCCATAGCCGCAAGCTGCACACCGTTTCTTTGCAACGTTGTATGCTCTTCTTCCGCAACGTCTACAACGTATGTGAAGTGTCTTTCCAGAACGTTTACCAAAGGACGGTGTTCCTTTTCCCAAAATTTTCACCTTGGCGGTGGCGAAATTAGAACAACATTATCTCCACGAACAATTATTAACCCTAATTTTTTCATGTTTTCAGCGTTTGTGGTGTCCTCTGTTTCTTCCAAAACTAGGTTTAGATGCTGATCGAATCCCTTTAGCCTCCCACGCAAACTCTTTCCACCCTTTAATCTCACAAGCACAATTTTCCCTAGGTTCTGCTCAAGGATCTCGGTGGTCATCTCGCTCATTTTCTAGCACCTTCAAACTATAGTTTTATGTCTTTTATACTTAAACTTATAACATTTAAACCTATCTAAGAGAGAACATCATGTCCGAAAAATACAGAAGATATTTCTTAAAAAATAAAGAGGCAACAGCCTTCTTAGAAAATGCCTCTGAAAAACTTAAGGTTAATTTAAAGCAGATTTTCAGGGCTAAGGTTAACGTTGAACTTGTTGAAACAGAATTCGCTGAAATCTTTCTTATGAATGGCAAGCCGATACTGGTTAAAGCGGGAGAAAACGTTTTCCCAACACTAGTTTTCCAAGAGTTTTTCATTTTAGCACCTAAAGTTGTCGTCGACATGGGCGCGATTCCCCATGTTTGCAGCGGGGCGAATGTCATGGCGCCTGGAATTGTCCATTTTGAAGGAACATTCGAAAAGGGCGATCTTGTCTTTGTTGTGGACGAGAAATATGGCAAACCGATAGCAGTTGGCGAGATGCTCTATGATTTGGAGACTGCAAAGAAAACTTCACAGGGCATTGTCGTCAGAAACATTCATTTTGTGGGCGACAGAACATGGAATTTCATAAAGAAACTAGTAGCTAAACCTGGTGAAAGCTAAATCTGAATTTTAGATTCATAAAATACTTTAATAGTTAAATTTTGTATTACTAATTCATACTCTGAATTAGGAAACGCTTAAACTCTTGAAGAGCAAAAATAAAGGTGTCAGAGAGGAGAACCTTGCCAAGTTTGGGTAATATACTTCGCAAGTCCAAGAAAGTTGAGAAGGAAGTTGAAGTTAGAAATGTTTCTGGCAAAACTTTTTTGAAGGCTATGCCTCTTCGCGATTTATCAGACTTGGACACTGTAAAAAGCGAAGTAAAGTCCGGAAATATCGTTATTCTTAGGATAACTCCTCTCGCAAACAAAGGCATTGACGACGTTAAACGTGCAGTAAACGAGTTGTGCGAGTTTGTTGAGACTGTGGGCGGAGACATTGCCAGACTAGGCGAAGAGCGAGTAGTCATCTGTCCTCCAAATGTGAGGATATGGCGAGAGAAAACGCCAATACAAAACGAACCAATACCTACAGCAGCCTAATTGTGTGTGCGTGCAAATGTGGTAGGCTCCCTCTATTTGGAGCAAAATATGTTTCATTGTGTTGCATTGGGGTTCTATAGTTTTGTGCAGGTTCGGCTTTGAAATTGGGTGAAACAAGTTAAAATGACATCTTTCTGATAGCGCGCGCTGAACTATGTTGCATGTCGCCTAGGCTTATGTAGACGGACGAAAATAGCTTATGCAGGAGATTAAAATAACAGATGATAGAATCTGAATGGGGGTGAAACAATGGAAAACAGGAAGTTGGAACTTGCATGGATCGATAAGCATGGAAAAGTGTACCCACTAGATGAGGCCACCAGTGAAGAATTAGCTAAGGGTCTTGAAAAAATCTCTAAAGAAATTGCAAAGAGACTGCTATTGCTAAAAGAACAAAGATAGAACGTGGCCTATTCCCTTTTTTAGAACTTCCAATCATTGCCTTTGTTAGCGTCTCAGTTTTCCTGCTCCATCACATTTTGGGCATCGTTTTCTGGAAATCCCTTCACCTGTTGTGCCTGTACCATGGCATACAGGACAGGTGACCAACCAATCTTCACCACGCTCATAGAACTTTCTGGGCATAAAATTCACCCTATATATGAGCCCTCTGTATGTATGTACTATTAATTGCGTTTTTATCTTCTTTTCTGTTTCTTTCCACCACGAGCTCTTCTCGTCTGATGTCCCTTCGCTTTGTCACGGCGAGCGCTCTCCTTGGCTTTTCTACGGAAATCCTGTTCTCTACTCATGTTCTGTCACCTCACCTCTTAATCATCAGTACTATCCCTTCAAAAATAAACCTGTTGTTCAAACAGCGTATGTTTTCCTACACTTCAAGAACTGATGCTACATTTAACATGAGCACGCGCTATAGCGAGAATCTCTCCATAATCAAGCATCTTCGGGTTTGTTTTAACGTGTGCTTATGCTCTAAATAAGCCTATTGGGATTGTTGCCGTTTAAGTCTGGCAAGTTTTTTCTTCTTCCGCTTATCTTCTCTTTCTTTCTTTTTCTGAGGCTTAGGTTTTGTCCGATCTTCTTCTCCTGTTCTTCCTCTGCTACTCATGCAACTGCCTCATTCTCATATAAAAGCAAAGACTCTTATCTTCTTTTCTTGTGTGTGATTAAAAATATTTATGCACATTAGTACAAACTATGAACCAAGACAAATCAACCAAGATAGTTGAGAAAAGTGTGAATAATGGAACAGACCCGAAAAGAATCTTTGCTCGAGCGTTATTGAAGACTTAGAGGACAGGCGGATGAATTGTATCAGAGACGAATGAGGGAGGTCAATCAAAGAATTAGCGAGGTAATGAGAAAGCCTGTACAAAGAGAACTTGATGCTTTGGAAGGTGCTATAGAGCGAGGCGACCTTGCTGAGGTTTTACGTCACAAACTGATATTGGAAGTTCTACAAGAGCAGCAATCTTCATCATCACCCCAAAGCGCTTCTGATCCAGTTTTATGACTTTTGCAAGTACCATTAATTGGTTACCGGAGACTTGAGGCAAACATGATGGCAGAGGAGGAAAAGCCCGCTAAAGTTTTCTAGTCTGAGCTGAATATTATCTATGTTTAAGGTGCTGTTTGAATTGATTAAGTGGGAGTATAAGGTGATCCCGATAAAGACGCGGATTCATTCAGATCATTTCCAAGCTGACAGCAAGCCAATCATAGATGATGTCCAAAATGACTTGAACGTCCTAGGCCATGAAGGATGGGAACTTGTCAGCGTCCAAGACATTAGCCTGCCTGACGGCAGAATGTTCACTGTCGCCTATCTCAAAAGACGAAAAAGGGTTAGCTAGTGCGGCGGTATCTATAAAAGATAAGCTCGCATTTTAGACTATCATAAAGCTTGGAAAGTCATGATTGACGAATCTGAGAATAACGAATCAACTTCGCCAGAAAAGCTCTTAATCGACAACCCTTCTGACTTTAAATTCCATGCCGCTTATCTCACTTACTCTAACATCTATGACAAAGCAACCGACCTCGAAACCAAAAGACAGCTAAACCAGAACATTAGGGCTCTTCAACAAAATCAGATAGACTACTCAACCTTTTACAAAAACATCAATCAATACCGAACAGAAGACGGTTCTCAATATAACCACGGTCGGGCTCTCATAAAAACACAGAGAAAGCGAGACTGGCGCAGAAAAACGCAAAGACACGAAAGAATCGAACGACACAAAAAATAACTGC
>CAZLCE010000013.1:0-44370 GCA_964558305.1 uncultured Candidatus Bathyarchaeia archaeon | reverse complement strand
GCCTTGGCTTTAGGTCTAACCATTATTGTTGGTGGTTTGCTAGACTTATTTGCTCAAGGAATCCCCCTAGGCTTCGTCGTACCGATTCTCAATGAGACCGCAACCCTCTCTTTTATTATATACCACATTTCAGTCATCACCGCGGGAACATACATCGGATTCATTGGAATAAGGGAGCTTATCATCGAGAGAAGATTCTCAGTAGAATTTCTAATGGCAGTAGCTGGTCTAGGCGCAGCATATCTGGATTTTCTCTTTGAAGCAGCATCTGTGCTATTCCTCTATTCATTGGCAGAGTATTTCGAAGGTTACATTGAAGATAAAGCTCGCAAGACTGTAGAGAAGTTGTCAAAGTTTATGCCTGATGAAGCAAGAGTGATAATTGATGACGCTGAAAAGAAAGTGAGTATTAGAGAAGTTTCACCAGGCACCACTATACTGGTAAAGCCTAGTGAAAGAATTCCCTTAGACGGTACAGTCGTTGAAGGCCTTTCGTACGTAGACCAGTCTCTGGTAACAGGAGAATCACTGCCCATAATAAGAAAAATAGGCGACTCTGTATACGCTGGCACATTGAGCACAAACGGCGTTCTCAAAATAACTGTCAGCAAAAAGACTGAGGACACTCTCGTTTCTAGAATCGTAAAGCTCGTCATCGAATCCCGAAAGAGAAAAGCGTCTATCGAAAAACTGGTTGACAAATTTGCCAAGATTTATGTACCCATTGTAATAGCCCTCGCCGTGTTCACGGCAATAGCCATGCCCCAAATTCTTGGCGGGCCTTTCCAAACGTGGTTGTACCGCTCTTTGATACTTCTGGTGGTTTCCTGCCCAAGCGCCTTCATAGTGTCTGTTCCAGCGACAGTATTTACCACAATAACGGTTGCCGCCAGAAGAGGTGTTATCATTAAGGGTGGCATCTATGTGGAAAAGCTAGCCAAAGTCAAGACCGTCATATTCGACAAAACTGGCACCCTTACATTAGGGAAGCCCGCAGTCCATGAGGTCAAATCTATCGAGAGTTCTGATGAGCAGGCTTTGATGTATGCAGCCGCATTGGATCAATTCTCAAATCATCCCGTGGCGCAAGCCATCGTAAAGAAAGCAGCTGAGAGGAATCTAGACATCAGTAAGCTCAAAGTCACCGATATAACAGAAGTCCCGGGTAAAGGGATAGTAGGATATGTCAATGGCACTCATGTTGCTGTAGGCAATATGGAACTGATGAAGGAATACGCATGCAACTGTGAACAAATAGAAGGAATCTACGAGAACGAGAAGCATACATCTGTGTGCGTTTCCATTAACAAGTCAGGAACTGCTTCTGTCTGTATGCTTGATGATGTTAGGAAAGACGCGGTTGAAGCCATTGAGACCTTGAAAAGAGCCGGAATCAACACTGCAATGTTGACAGGCGACAAAGCCGAAATCGCGAAGGAAATCGCTCAAAAATTGGGCGTTGATAGGGTGCACGCTGAACTCTTTCCAGAGGACAAATTGAAAATTGTTGGAGAAATGAAGAGTAACGATGGCTTGGTAGCGATGGTTGGGGACGGTGTTAACGACGCTCCAGCCCTAGCGGCTTCGGATGTAGGCATTGCTATGGGTGGAGGTGGAGTGGATGTTGCGTTGGAGTCTGCTGATGTTGTTCTGGTTAATGATGAACTGGCCCAAATACCGTATCTGATCAAACTAAGCGGCAAGACCGTGGAAGTCGCAAAGCAGAACATAGCCGCGTCACTAGTTATTAAGATGCTTCTAGGCGGATTGGGACTAATGGGTTTTATCCCATTGTGGTTTACTGTTGCATCAGGCGACGACGGAATAACCATGCTCTTACTTCTTAATACTTTGCGTTTAACGAAAGTAAAACTCTAGAAAATATTAGCCGAAGATTTTAAACCTTGAAGTGAAGCCCAACTTTCACAACAAAATTATGGAAACAGAAAAAGACAAAAAGCGAGTTATTTATCGAAAATAACCTTGAATTTGGCTTGTTTCGGCGAAAGGAATTTGGTCGGGCGGGCAGGATTTGAACCTGCGACACTCCGGTTTCTGCATGTACGCTTGATAGGCTAAATGACACCCACCATGGGTAGATGTCTACAGCGTCTCCGCCAGCTAAACCCATTTCGTCTACGCTGGCTCGGAAGCTCTACCAAGCTGAGCTACCGCCCGACCAGAATTTCTAAGATGAGAAAATCCAATTTATGTGTTACGCATTTAGCCTTCATCAAGTCTTCTTGGTTCCACGCATCCAAAGCGCGCCAAAAATTATAATGAAAGCTAATGCCATCCAGAAAAGCAATATCAGCATTCGAACAGCATCGGTAACAATTTCCTCAAACATTCTTCAAGCCTTCTCACTAATTGCATTGCTTTCATAGCCTAAAAACAAAGTTTCCAAGCCCGAAATAAGTGCGTAAAGAGGTATATTTTGGAAAAGGATATATGCCAACATGAATAGCAAGCGTTTTATAAACATTCAGCGTTATACAATTTTAACCAAAGCGGGAGAAAGGAGAGGCTTCCTTCACCTTATTTTTTTTAAGACAGAATTCTAGAATAAAAACTCAGGTTTTACGGGTTTTACCTCGCAGATCATAGCAATAATACCAAGCAGTCCAACCTTTATTAAAGCTCTTCTCAGTCTCCTTTCTTCTCCTTCTACGATAAAACAAAGCAATCAATAAAATAATTATGAACAATAAAAGCCACAGCAAAAGCCAATAAAACAACTCAGGAACAAACCAGCCTCCTGTACGCAAGCTATAGTGAGCCGTGGCTGAATGGAAACCATCCATGTGAACATTTGTAATGTTAACTCCAACGCTCCGAGAGATTCCATCAACATCCCAATACCTAAAGTCATATGCTCCAACAAGCGGCGCTGCCAAAGTAACATCAGTACCTTGATCATACCAACCCTCTCCTAGAATCGTTGCGACTCCAGGCGGATCAGTTTTCACAGTCAAATAATATTGGACAATGTAATGAGCAGTGGCTGTATGGTTAGTATCCATAATCACCGTTATGAGGTTGCCTGTCTTTGAGATTCCATCAACATCCCAGTAACTGAATTTATAACGAGCATTAAGTGATACTGAAACATAGTCCAGAGCAGTCAAAGGAACATTTGCACCTTCATCATACCAGCCTTCACCAGAAATAGGCACAATACCGATAGGATCGGTTTTCACGATCAAATGGTACTGCTCCAGTGGTGAAAAAATGATTTCAAATTTCGATATTGCTGCGGGGCTGTATGGTGTACCACCAGTTGTAGGTGATGCCGTATAAGCTGTCGCAACAACTAGTGCTTCTCCAATAGAAGCAATTGCTGGTATCTGCGAAGAAATGCACAACTTGTTTTCGCCTGATAGAAAAACCATATTATCAATTTCCAAGTTCATAATAGGATAGCGGATTATATCTTGGGCATCGATTATTATGGTTGCTAACTTTGGTGTTAATGCGATATTTCTTATTGTCAAGTTAAAAAATATCGTTTCTTCTCTTTGATAGTTTGTTTGAGGCTCAAAACTCGCATTTAACGTTTTTATATTTGTTATCTCAATTATCCAACCTACTTGAAACGTTAAAGTGTCTACTGCCACCTCCTCTGCTATTTGAACAGTGGCTATCGCAAACCATTCACCAAAAATTATCTGTTCAGCGTTCTCAAGTGGCCACGGTATTCGGAAGGAGAATTGAGCTATTCCACTTTGGTTTGTAGAGGAGACTCCCACTAGTGTTATCCTCCGCAATGCATTAGGGAAATTATTAACGTGGAAGGCTACCAGCATGTTTGCCATTGGATATTCATCATAAGTCACTAGCGCATAAAGCATAACAAGCTCTTGTGGCTGAAAAGCATCGCTTGATTGATTCATTCCTTTTCCGTTGAAGGGCATCTTCTGTGTGAACAGATCAATTTTTCTGGTTGCGTCACTTGAAGCATTCACCCTGATATTTACTAGTGTAAAACTGAGTAGAATTACGATCATACTGAGCGCCACAGCTAATCTTTTGGACTTTGCACTCATTGTCATCAAGCCTTTATTTAATGCGGAATTCTTTAACAAATATTCCGTAATCACAAATATTACTAAAAAAGATGGATCCTTATTCGGCAAGATCTAACATTTTTATGTAAAAATGTCAAAATTCAGATTTCATAGAATGATGTCTGAGATCGAATCTTTCACATTTTCCCGCTGTCTTTTTTCAGACCTTATCAAAAAATCATGGGGGCAATGCTGCTGTGTGGCGGGCCCGCCGGGAATTGAACCCGGGACCCCCGGGTTTCTTTGCGATGTTTCCTTGCTTAAAAGCCCGGTGCTCTATCCTTACTGAGCTACGGGCCCTCTTTTTGGGCTTTGCTTTTAGAAGATTGGGGAAGGTGTTTTTTAGTATTTCGATTTGTTTAGTTTTTAAAAAAAGTTTTAGGGTGGGAATTGGACTTTTAGGAGGTTTGTTATGAAGTTTTTGATTTTGTCGTTTGCGCTTAGGATTGTTTCTATTGTTTTTTGCCTTTTTCTGTGAGTTTGTAGACTCGTTTTCTTTCGTTCCATGTTCCTTCTATTAGTCCGTTTCTCTCTAGCGAGTATAGAAGTGAGTATACGGTGCCTGAACTTACGAGGAGGTGGAATTTGTTGTGGATGAATGAGATTACGTCATAACCGCTCATTGGTCCGATTCTTAGCTCGGCGAGAATTATTATGTCCATAAAATTTTTTATTATTCTCTCGTGCATTTTTTTCAAGGTTTTTCCTTCCAACCTTTCACCGCCAGCTATGATTGTCAAAGCAGTCATGTTTATTCACGTTTTAACATTTTAGGTTGGATATAAATATTTAAATTTTATTCTAATTCCGAATTCGAAGTTGAAACAGAATTTTAGAAGTTTAAACTGGGTTTTTCCATGAAATTTATGGAGAACTCGCAATTTCCGACTAGTATAAATGTTCGCGAGTCTTGTTGTTATTTTTGGTTGTAGATTTTGTATGAAATATTGCAATGTTTGATTATAAAAAGGTTGGCGGAATGTTTGGTTTTTAAACCTTGATTTTTCATTTAATGGGTGAATGCTGCTGTTTTTAACAGTTAGCGATATCTCTGCATGTTAATAAATGTTATTTTCTTGTTTTGCGACTAAAAAGTGGACGGTGTTAAATATTGATTTCGTGGAAGCATTTTTTTAAGAAATTGAGCGAAGAAAGTGAGATAGCGAAGAAAAAGAGGCAAGCTTTGGACAATTTATTGAACACTGGTAGAATTTCGCAGTCGACGTATGAACTGTTCAATGAGGAGATAGACAATGCCATTGCGGAGGTTGAGAGGCAGCAAAAGGCTTTGCTGGAGAAAATGAATTCTAATATGGGAGAGCTTGAGGAGCAGATTAAAACGTTGGAGATTCTTTTTGCAAACTTTGAAATTCAACATGTGACTGGTGAGGTGGACGAGGATGTTTATCAACGTGAAATCAATGTTCTGTCCGCTGGGCTTGAAACTGCAAGGCATGAGTTAGAAATTGTTAAAGATGCTTTAAATCAGCTTTCAACTGGTATGCAGATTTCGGCTACTGACGTGGTTGTGGAGCAGAAAATGGAAACGCAGCCTTCAGAAAAAGAGGTTAAAGTTGCGGAAGAACCTGTTGTAGCTGTTGAGGAAAAGTTGCCAGAACCTCCGGTGGAACAAGTGGAAAGTAACGAAACGGGTTCCTTTCGGCCTCCGCAGAAAGAATCGCAAGAACCGTTACAAAGCACGGAAGAATCGCAGTCGACGAAGATGAATGCTGAAGGTGAGGAAAAGCAAGAATCATAGTAGGCAAGGAGTAGCCATCTTCTCTTTTTCTATCTTTTTATAATTGGCTTTGGTTATCTTGTTTTGAGAGTGACGTGCTTGTCTGAAAGGGTGATGATAACTTTTCATGAAAAGTTTAAACAGTATGACTTAGGAGAAGGACATCCATTCAGAGGGGACAGATTTGCAAGCGCAATGAAGTTTTTTGAAAATCAGGGTTTGTTTGGCAGTTCTGAAGTTTTTCTTGTCGAACCCAAGTCTGCGTTGAGGGAGGATTTGTTGAGGGTTCATGATGAGCATTACGTTGACTTGATCTTTCGCTCGGCAAAGGAGCGCAAGCCTTATGATGTTGAGACGCCTGTTTCACCTGAAATTCTTGAGGCTACTTTACTCATTGTGGGTGGTGCCATCGAATGCGGTAAGGTTGTTTATGAAGGAAGGACGAAGCGTGCAATTTCCCTAGGTGGCGGTTACCATCATGCTGGAAGAAACTATGGCGGCGGTTTCTGCTTATTTAATGATATAGCCGTTTTGGTTGAATATTTGAAGACTAAATGCGGAGTCAAGCGGTTTTTGATTTTGGATTATGATGTGCATTTTGGAAACGGCACAAGCGACATCTACTATCGAGACCCCAACGTGCTGTATATTTCTCTCCATCAAGACCCCAACACAATTTATCCGGGAACAGGATTTGTTTGGCAGATTGGCGAAGGCGCTGGCGAAGGTTTTAATGTTGATGTGCCCTTACCGCCTAGAACCGGTGATGACACGTATCTTTACGCCTTAGATGAGATTTTTGTTCCTTTGGCTGAAGAGTTTAAACCTGAAATAATTATCGCGAACGGTGGTAGTGACTCACATTTTGCGGATACGCTCGGAAGTTTGAGCTTAACTGTCAAGGGATTTTTCGAAATATCTCGTTTAATAAGGGATACGGCAGAACGGGTTTGTGGTGGAAAAATGGTTTTGATGCCTGGAAGCGGCTACAACCCAGATGTTTTGCCGCTTTGTTGGTATGCGCTTGTTGCAGGGGTGGTTGGCTTGAAAGAGATTAATGTCAAAGACCCTTATTCTCCGCCGAAGGAGCCTCCGCAATGCCGCAGAGTAGTTGAAAAGACGATTGATGAGCTGAAGAGGTTGCTAAGGAGACATTGGTCGTGTTTTGGCGGTTTCGGATTAAACATCGTTCCTTAGCTCTCTCTGCAGATTTCTGGCCCCCTTATACACGGTTGGATATCATCATGTCCTCATCAGTTTACGTTTCAATCAGTGAACTTTCTAATCGATTTCTTATTCTACGCGATTGGTTTTCAAACACCGATGCAACTCTATCTATATTCAAGAGAAGCCAGAAAACCGCAAGTGAAAAAACATAAGCCTGACCCAGAGACTTTAATAGTTGAGACTATCAATTTTAAATTTCCTATCAAAAATTGATGGAAGGTAGCCTTTATGGAAAACATAGATAAAATCCGCGAGCAGTTCCCAATAACAAAAAACAAAATCTACATGAACCATGCGGCACACTCTCCAACTCCAAAACCAGTTGCCGAAGCCATTCACAAATGCGTTGACGATTTCTTGAACTTCGGAGACACTTCGATTGAATGGAGAAACATCGGAAAACCACAATTTGCAAAACTCATAAACGCAAAACCCGAAGAAATCGCCTTCATCGAAAACACGTCCATGGGTCTAAACATAGTCGCAAATGTGCTTCACTATCCGCCGGGCGCAAAAGTCGTCACAACAGACTTGGAATATCCCTCAGTAGTGTACCCTTTTCTACGCAAAAACCTAGGCGTGAACGTTCACTACGTGAAGAACGTTAATGGCAAAATCTTGTTGGAAGACATGGAGAAAGCTGTTGACGACAAAACTGTGGCAGTTGCCATAAGCCACGTAGAATACGTTAATGGCTTCCGCCACAATTTACAAGCCCTAAGCAAAATAGCCCACAAACACGGAGCCTACCTAATCGTCGACGCAATACAGTCAGCCGGTGCCATGCAAATAGACGTTAAAAGAGATGACGTTGATTCTCTGATGACCGGTTGTTACAAATGGCTTCTAGGCCCGCCAGGAGCAGGCTACCTCTACGTTAAAGAAGAACTCATCGAACAATTCGAACCGTTGTTCGTTGGTTGGGCAAGCGTGAAACAAGAAATCTTCGAAACGATAGATTTTTGGGAGATCTGCAACCTAAAACTTTCGGAAACTGCAAGCCGCTTCGAAGTTGGCTCCCCAAGCCTCATAAGTTTCATAGGAGCAACAGAAGCCCTAAAAATGTTACTAGCCCTAGGAATCCAAAACATCGAAAAAAGAATACTCAAACTAACAGATCACCTAATAGAAGCACTCACACAATTAGGCTTAAAACTTCAAACACCCACAGAACCACAATACCGCTCAGGTATAGTCAACTTCAAAATAAACAACCCACAAAAAGTTGCAGAAAAACTGGAAAACAAAGACATAATCGTCTCTGCAAGATCGCAAGGAATAAGGGTTTCACCACACTTCTACAACACAGAAGCAGAAATCGACAAACTTGTACAAGAAATCAAAACCTGTGAATAACTCAAATGCACAAAATCGAAAAAATCAACGAAAACAACAAACAACAAATCATCAATTCCCTTAGGCTGGATATTATCAGACACGTTTTCGCCTTTTACGACATCCAACACGAACCAGAACACACAACCACTTACGCCGCTTTTGAAAACAAAAACCTAAAAGGATACATTCTCACCTACACCGCCCTAGATTTTGCAAGCGTAGTCCTAGAATGCGAAGATGAAGAAATAGCAGAAAAATTGGTGGAATATGCGCCGGAAAACCGCTTCATAATGCATGCCCCACCAAACCTTCTACCAGCCATAAAAAGAAAATTCCCAGACGCAAAACATTACATTGAAAACTGGATGCTAGTGAAAAAGGGCAAAGCAAACTTTTTTAAATCGCAACTTGTTCGCAGATTAAATACTGAGGATGATGCTTCCAAGCTTGCCATTCTTCTTTCAACAGATGAAAACCGCCCAATGAGAACCACACAGAAATGCATGGACATGATCCTCAATATACCAATCTACGGAGCTTTCATGAATAATGAATTAGTTGCTTATGCTGGCTCTTTCATTCAGCTTCCGCAAGTTTGGATGATAGGTGGAGTCTTCACACACCCAAATCACAGAAACAAGGGATATGCGACACTAGCCACATCAGCAGTAACCGAAGAAGCACTAAAAAACGCGGATACAGCCGCCCTATTCGTAAGATCAGACAATCACTCAGCCGTTAGAGTTTATGAAAAGATTGGTTACAAGGAAATAGGTAAAAAACTATGGGTTGATGTTGGAACAGGATTAAAACCGTAAATTCAAGCATGTTTTTCTAAAATTTCTTTGAGCAACTTTATTGCGGACCACGCTGCAAGCGCGCTGGTTTGCGGGTTTTCTGGATGCGGATCATTTGAAAATCTTAGGAGCATGTCGCCATGCTTCCATCTTACTTCAATTTCATGCACGTTCCTATGCACCTTCGGATCCGAAACAACCCGCACTTTCACTCTTGAAGGATCAACAGTCAAAGCTAAAGTAGCCGCAACATTCATCTCCCTTGGAAAACGCCTAACTGCACCTTCAGCAGAACCTTCATAAACAATCTTTTCCTCCTTATTGTCCATGTCTAAGGCTCTAGGATTCTTTCTTGAAATCAAAACAACCTCCTCTATCCCAGCCAACCTAGCACTGGATATGGCGTCTAAACCGCCAATTGCTCCTGAAGGCAAATGGATTTTACTGCTCTTCGCCTTTAGGTCCAGAAGCGCTCCCACGCTCATAACTATCAGGTCAATTTTTTCCGCCAAAATTCTGTCTACATATTCCTTAACTGCCCGCTGTGATGCTGCTTCTATTATGACTATTGGTTTAAGTTTAATCATTTCGTCAAGGCTGTTGACAGCCTTAATAGGAAAGTGTATAGACCTCTTGAGCTTCTCAGCCTTCTCTAAGTTATGGTCGTATAGAATTAACTTGTCGCATTCTACAATTCTTTGTTCAACAGCTTTTGCGATTATGGTGCCTATTGCTCCGCAGCCTATTATTCCAACTGTTCTCACTTTTCATCGCTTCCAAAAACTACATCAATATTCGGTGACGAAGCGTAAGTTGCTGTAGGGCTCAATTTCTCTGCCCTCGCCTTCTTTTGGCAAAACTTCGATTTTTGCAACTTTGCAAGTTCCAACGATGTCTTCACTATTCGCCATAATTGTTTCTGCCATGTCCTTTTCTCCAACGTAAATTGTCAACTTCTTAATTTGCGTGTTTAAAGGCATGCGCTTTTCCGCCTTTTCCCTTCTGACCTCGGTTATCACAGCCATAATCAAGTCCCCATGTTTCTCTGCTTCTTCGCTTATGCGTTTTTCATCAAGCTTTGGCCAAGGAGATAAGTGCAGACTCTTGTAGCCTTTATCTTCCGCGTACATTGTCTGATAAATTTCTTCTGTCAAGTGCGGTGTCGTTGGAGCCAGAAGCTGCAGAATCCTATAAAAAACCGTGTAAAGCGTGTATTGCGCTGCTTTTCTTTTTTCTCCGTATATTTCTGGCTTGTACAGCCTATCTTTCACGGCTTCCAAGTAGCAATCGCAGAATGTGTGCCATACGAAGTTTCTAATTTCTTCCATGGCTATGTTGAACTGGCACTTTTCCAGTGCCTCAGTCACGGTCTTTGTTAAACTTTCAGCCTTGCTTAGAACCCACTTGTCTAAAGTTTGAAAAGCATACTCTGCATTTTCGTTTGGTTTGTAGTCTTTCAGAAGGTTACTGGTGAAGCTTGCGGCATTCCACAGTTTAATCAGGAAACGTCTGCCATACTCCACATCTGGCCAACGGAATGGAATATCCGAACCTGTTGCTCCACCGCCCGCAACCCATTGTCTGGCGGCGTCCGTCCCAACCTTGTCCAGTACTTCGGGTGCTGCAACATAATTTTTGAGCGATTTACTCATTTTCCTGCCGTCTGAACCTAAGACCATGCCGTTGATTAGGCAACTCTTGTATGGTGTTTCGTCAAATAATGCGAGATGTCTAACCATCAGATAATAAGCCCAAGTCCTTATGATGTCTATGCCCGACGGATGCAAATCAGCTGGAAAGAGCCATCTCCAGTCTTTTCGGTCTGGCCAACCAGCATGCACTGCACAAGATATGGAAGAGTCCATCCAAGTGTCGAAAACATCTTGTTCTGGAATGAATTCTGTTCCGCCGCATTTTGGACATTTGCTTATCTTCGGCTTCTCAAGTTTTGGGTCTATTGGAACCCAGTTCTCCTTTGCCAAGATTACTTCGCCGCAGTTTCTGCAGTACCAGATTGGTATGGGCGTTCCGAACACGCGTTGGCGGCTTATGACCCAATCCCAATCGAGCGAACGTGCCCAATCTATTAGGCGAATTTTCATGTAATCAGGATGCCAAACAACTTTTTTGGCAGTTTCTTCCACTTTGTCGGTTAGAATGCGAGTTTTCATAAACCACTGTTTGCGCTCAAGAATCTCGACAGGGGCTTCGCATCTGTCGCATACGCCTATTTCTTGCTGAATCTTTTCAGTTTTCTCAAGCAGTCCAACTGCCTTAAGAACTTTGACAATCGCTTCTTTAGCCTCGTTTATCGTTAAACCAGCGTATTTGCCTCCGTTTTCGTTTATTTTTCCATTCTCAGTCAGAATGATGATGACTGGAAGCTTGTGCCTGATCACGGTTTTTACGTCTTCCTTGTCACCGTAAGTGCATATCATAACTACGCCCGTGCCGAATGACGGGTCAACGTTTTCGTCTGGAATTATCTCAACTGTGCGATTCACAACGGGCACAATTATTTTTCTTCCAACATATTTTTTGAATCTGTCATCTAGCGGGTTTACTGCAACAGCGACGCACGCTGGTATAAATTCTGGACGTGTAGTGGCTATTGACAAATGCTCACGGCTGTTTTCTAATGGAAACTTTATGTAATGAAGTGCGCCTTCCTGTTCTTCGTAATTCACTTCAGCGTCTGCAATCGCCGTTTCGCACCGTGGGCACCAGTTTACTGGATGCGTGCCCTGATACATGAAGCCTTTTTTGTGTAGGATTATGAAGCTTAATTGTGTGCGTCTCCAATAGTCAGGATCCATTGTGCGATATTCCGTGGTCCAGTCCACGCTACAGCCTAGTCGTATTACGCCTTCTTTCATCATCGCAACATATTTCTCAACCAGTTCCTCGCATAATTTTCGGAATTTGTCTGGGGGTATCTCCCTCTTTCTGATGTTGTTTTCCTTTTCTACTTGAACTTCTATGCTTAATCCGTGGCAGTCCCATCCTTGGGGAAAATAAACATTGTAGCCGCGCATGCGCTTGTATCTGGCTACTATGTCGAAATAGGTCCAGTTTAGGACATTACCCATGTGAAATTCGCCTGAAGGATAGGGCGGCGGGGTATCAATGCTAAAAGTTGGGCGTGTCTTATCTTTCCAGTTAAAGCGGTAGACGCCCATTTCTTCCCATTTCTTCTGCCATTTCTTTTCAATTTCAATGAAGTCAAATTTCTTAGGCAAAGGCTTCATGTGTTAACATCCTAAACTTGCTTAAGCTTTAGGAAAAATAAATACACTGCTATTTAAGGCGATATCCCCCGCAAAATCCCCTCTTTTTTATTGGCAGAGCCCCAGGGGCACGTATTCGTAGATTAAAAGGATAATTGCTATAAAGGGAATGATGTTTCTAGTTATTGGGGCTGTGGGGCTTTAATGAGTTTGAGAGAGGAGAATCTGAACGTTATATTGGCTGAGCTTTTGACTGAAAGGGGACTGAAGGCTTTGGGTGAAGTGATCTTGAGGAAGAGGGGTGGAAGGCCGGAGCCTGATGTTCTTATAGAGTTGAATGGAGTGCGCATAGTTATTGAGGGAAAGAAGCTTGGAATGTGGAGTGCTTTGGTTGAGCAATGCAAGGAAAGATTGGATAACAATGTGTGTGACCTATGTGTCATGGTGGAGTATGCTGATATCAAACTGAGGAAGCTTGTGCCAGATCAGTTGGATGTGAAGGATGCACTTTTGAAGGGCAGGTTTAACATTGGTTTTCTTTCTTACGTAGATAGGGCTGGGTTGGATAGGTGGATGGCTGTTGCGCCGAAGCCTGAGAAGTATTTGGATGTGAGTTTTGATGATCTTTTAACGTATCTGATGAGCACGTATAGTCGCGTTGTAAAAGAGGATGTAGTGGGGCCTGTGATAAAGAGGATGAATGAAGTTTTGGATGAGTTTGCGAAGAAGGTTTCCTCTACGATCAGTTTGGAACGTTTAAAAGAAGTGTTGGAATTGGAAGAAACAGGGGAGGAATCAGATGGGGAGTAAAGAAGATGTGCATAAGCTTGTTTCGACGGCTGGGCTGTTGCTTGTTGACGCTATGGTTTTTCATGAGATCATTGCTGCTTCTCATAAGGAGGTTTCTACCCTTTCGTCGTTGATGGCGTCTGCAAATTTGAAGAAAGAGTTGGAGAATTCTTGGCATTACGTAATTGAGAACATTAATTATGAGCCTGTTCTTGAAATCACTCTTAATATTCTTATGAATATTCCTGCGAGTGCTGTTGTGGACAGGGAGCTTAGGTCGCTTGCTAATTTGGCTTATGATATAGTTTCTTCTAAGGTTTTGCTTAGGCATGATTTGTTTGGAAGGATTTATCACAGGTTGCTTTTGGGGAATTTGGTGAAGTATCATGCGACATATTATACGTCGATTCCTGCTGCTCGATTGTTGGCACGGCTTTTGGTAAATTTGCCTTCTGATTTGAGTGCTAAGACTGTTCCTCCAACGTACAATGGTGAACCTTTGCGGGTGGTTGATTTTGCGTGTGGGTCGGGTACGCTTCTTTCGGCTATTTACAAGGAGGTTGATGCAAAGTATAGGATTGAAGGTGAAACTCTCAGGATTGATGATTTGCACAAGTATCTTGTTGAGGATGGTATTTGGGGTTTTGATGTTTTGCATCATGCGGTTCATCTTGCGGCAACAGTGCTTTCTTTGCATAATCCTATTCCAGTGCGGGATTCTAGGCTTTTTGCTTTGAGATTGGGTGAGGAGAAATACTTGGGGAGTGTGAATTTTCTTTCTTCATCGGTTCTGGGGCAAGATATGATGCTTCCTGGTGGAGCCCGAGCGAGAGGGCAGGAGAGAGTAGGTGTTACAAAAAGAGAGGCTAAGACGATTGAGCTTCCTAACTTTCACATTTGCATAATGAACCCGCCTTTTACTCGTAGTGTTGGTGGGAATCTTTTGTTTGGTTCGCTGCCTAAGAAGGAGAGGGTGAAGCTGCAGAAGTCTCTTAATAATTTGCTTAAGGAGAAGAATTTGACTGGTATCGGTCAAGCGGGGCTTGGGGCTGTTTTTGTTTTTGTAGCTGACAAGTATTTAGAAGAAGATGGTAGGATGGGGCTTGTGCTTCCGAGAGCTGTTTTGTCTGGTGTTTCTTGGCGGAAGGTGCGGGAGATGCTTTTGGATAGGTATCATGTTGAGTACATAGTAACTAGTTATGAGACGAATAATGAGTGGAATTTTAGTGAGAACACTGATTTGAGTGAGGTTCTTGTTGTGGCTAGGAAGAAGAGGGGTGGTGAGGGGTCTGGTTATACATTCTTTGTTAATTTGTGGAAGAAGCCTTCTAATGAGCTTGAATCCATTTATTTGGGTACGCAGTTGAAGGAACTTTATGGTAGTGCTAAACTTTATGACATTGAGAATTCGAATGCGTCGCCGTATCATCTCAAGTTGCATGGGAAAAAGATTGGTGAAGTCTATTCTGCTAGGCTTGAGGACAGCAACTTTGGGGTGTATAACATTTTTTCGCAGATGGAGCTTAACAGAGTGATGCTTTTTTTGAGAAAGGGGATTATTTATCTGCCGGATCAGGGGATAGTTGGCGATGTTCGGCTAACCACTTTGTCTAAGCTGGGAGCAGAAATAGGACCCGATGTCCGTCAGGTTCATGCAACTTTCAAAGTTAGCAAGACACCAGCAGGTTCTTTCTATAAGACCTTCTGGGGTTATGATTCCAGCATAATCAAAACTATTTCCCAAAAGCCAAACGCTTATTTGGAACCTAAGAATGCAAAACAAGCCCGAGACTTATGGAACAAACGTGGTAAGCTGCTGATAGTAGAAAGAGCAAGGTTGAATACTTATACTGTTTTGGCAATATCTCTCGAAGAAGGAGTTTTATCAAACGTTTGGTGGCCCATTAAAATCGATGATGATGTTGCCAAGATTCTGGCTGTTTGGATGAATTCAACATTTGGCTTTCTATTGTTATCATCTATAGCGGAAGTTACTCAAGGTCCTTGGGTGAAGTTCAAGAAGGAGCATTTGCGGGAGATGCCTATTCTTAATGTTGGCAAGTTGAGACATAAGGTAAAGGATGCACTTTTAGAGTTGCATGATAAAAGTCTCAACGGCAAAAAACTTAGCAAATCAGAATTAAAAGCTCTTCCTGAGGAATTTGCGAATCCTTCCACAAGAAAAGTCATTGACGAGGAACTCTGCAAAAATCTAAGCCTCGATTTAAAGTTAGACGTCCTCTACAAACTACTTTCAAAAGAACCAATGCTAACAGGCTAACAATTCGCCATTTCCTAATCCTAAAATCCATCGCATCTGTCAAAACAATCTAGTAAGTATTACTTTTTGCATTAACCATACTTCTAACACCCATCTTTTATGGGTTTTTCGCTGTTGTTTACGGTTGTGTACTTGGAGGAGCATAAGCATGAAGGCTGAAAAAACGAAAGTTGTGGCAACTAGAGTAACTAACAGAACGGCTGAGTTGATTGACGAGTTTTGCCGGCGCGATGGCCATGTCAATGTTGCTGACTTCATTCGCGACGCCATAAGGGAGAAGTTGCACAGAGAGGCGCCTGAGCCTTATCGCAGATTCTTTGAGGAGGCTTAAGCAGATGAGCACTGAAGTTCCAGACGGCGCCACACAGCGGCATAGTCGCATGATGGAGCTGTTGACTTTCATAAACCTGAATGAGCCTCACGGAGCAACTGTCACGCATATTCAGGCGCATATGCTGCAAGTATTTGGTTTGAAATTTAGAACTACGAGCGAAATGGTTCGCGAATTAGCAATGTCAGGCACGGTTAAGGTTGATGGTCATGGTTTCCCGGACAAAATAGGTGCAATGATTAACGAAAAATCTAGAGAGGAAGGGGGTCTTTTGAAGGATAGGGCTCCTACAATTCAAAGACGATGACTACGAGGTTGCCACAGCGACAACCGTAGAAGAAATCAAGCAACTAGCCCAAGCAGGAATCCAGAAATTCGACGAGCTCAATGGCATCCATGTCTTCCGAAAGCCAAAGAAGTTCTCGGCATAAATTATTGGTATAAATGCAGAACTTGACGGAAAAATAAATATACAACTAAATAACACTATCCCCGCAAGGTTTTGGGGAGCTGGGATCGTGACCCGGCTGAGAGGACGACTGAAAGCGTCGTCGACCCTTAGAACCTGATCCAGGTAATGCTGGCGGAGGGAAAAACATGACAAAACAAACTAAATTCAGAGAGACAGTTGACACGAAAATATTGGCTGAAGCTGTTGTTTTCATTGCCCTTGCAAACGCGCTCTACATTGTAAGCAAACTGTACCTTCCTTTTTTGCATTTACCGCAAGGCGGTAGTATAACTCTAGCAAGCATGATTCCGTTGCTATGGTTTGCATTAAGACGCGGCCTCAGATGGGGGGTGGAAGCTGGACTTGTTTACGGATTAGTACACATGGCTATCTTTGGCGAAATTTACTATCCTGCCCAGATTCTGCTTGACTATCCTTTGGCTTTTGGCGCCCTAGGTCTTGCAGGCGCATTTCAAAGACAGCCTTTAATAGGGGTTGGAGTAGGAATCTTTGGTCGATTTATTTGCCACTTCATTTCCGGCGTAGTTTTCTTTGGTGAATATGCATGGGCGGGCTGGAATGTCATTGCTTACTCTGCTGCTTACAATGCAACGTATCTTGTTCCAGAATTTATAGTCAGCACCATCATAATCTTCATGCTGCTCAAAAGAAACCTGCTTAACATTTACATGTGAGTTCTTCACAATCTCCTTTTTTTTAAAAAAAAGTTAAAGAAAGATTTTTTCAGGAAAAGTGTAAATGTTCATGCGTTTTCCTCGCACAAATCCAATTAGGGTTAAGCCTGCGTCTTTAGCAATTGCAATGCCAGAGTCTATTGCCGCAGCCAAAGAAGCCACCATCGGCAAGCCAACCCTTGCCGCTTTGAGGGCAATGTCGCCTGTCAACCGTCCACTTAAAGCAAGAAAGCATTCGCTGAAGTTAGTTTTGTTTAAGGCGCTTATGCCAATGACTTTGTCGACAGCGTTGTGGCGGCCAACATCTTCAGCTAAAGCCACAAGGGTTCCATCGGCTTTATAGATTGCCGCAACGTGCACTCCGCCCGTTTTTCTAAAAGTTTCCGCGACAGAATTTAGGCGACTGACACAATTTAGGATTGTTTCAGCTTTAGCCTTCAAGTTTGACTTAATCTTAGGAAGCCTTAGAGAGGGCTGATAGGGCGAGGGGCTGCCGCATGCCGAAAAAATTATGCGGGAAAAATGCTTTGAAAGCTTCAGCCTCTTTTCCAAGTCGACATTTGGTTTTAGTTTAACATGGCAGATGTCTTCACGTTTGAAGTTTATCTTCTCAATCTCTTCGACTGATTTTATAATGCCTTCTGAAAGTGCATGTCCAACTGCCAGTTCCTTCAGGTTTGAAGGTGAACATAAAATGGTTGCGTAGTGGGTTCTGTTTATGAATATGTGCAATGGTTTCTCTTCAGCAACGTAATCCTTTATTTTTTGAACTTTTCTAGCTGAAACGTCAACTTTTACAATTTCAAAATGGCGCATCTTCCCTCACCATTATTTCCTTAACTCTGATAGAACGAAACCCACAATTTCATCAGCAATGTCAACCTTTGTGATGGATTGCAAGCCTCTCCATCCTGGCTGACTGTTAACCTCAACAACAAGTGGTCCTTTTGGGCTTTCTAAGATGTCCACGCCAGCGATTTTGCATTCGATAAGTTTTGCTGACTTGACAGCCATATCCTCAAGCGTATTATCAAGCTCTATGGAGGCTGGGCGGGCTCCTTGGCTGTAATTGGTTTTCCAGCTAGTTGCAACGCGTCTCATGGCCGCGACTACATGGTCGCCGACGACAAAAGCGCGGATGTCAGAAAAACCGTGCGGAACAAATTCTTGAAGGTATATTGCGCCATGAGAAAACGTTATGGCTCTAAAAACTGTTGAGGCGATCTCTGAATCGTTAACTCTTGTTGAGCCTATTCCTCTAGAACCGAATAGTGGTTTAACGACAACATCCCCACCCAGCTCATTGAAAGCCTTTAAGGCTTCGTCAACATTCTCGGTTACCGCAGTTCGCGGCACAGGTATGCCGTTCTCTTCCAAAATCGCCAGAATATCATATTTGTCGACGCAATGTTCAATAGCTTCTGGCGGGTTTATGATGTAGAAGCCTAAGCGTTGAAGCCTATAGAGCATGTCCATTCTGAAAACTATCTCTTCCAATGAGCCTCGTCCAATTGGACGAATTATTAGGGCGTCTAACTCTTCTAGAACATTAATGTTGCCAACGTTTAGGTAGGGTTTATATCCCACGCGGGCAATCAGCCACGGGAAACTGAAACATATGTTGGGAACGTTGTGTCTTGTTAAGGCTTCTCGAAGCTGGGTTGAACCCCAAGAGTTTCTGTTTCGCGTCACAATTCCAATTTTCAAAAATGAACCTTCTCTCTGTTTTAGACTGTGAAAATGCTACGGGATTATGTTCTTAAAGTTTCCGTGTGATAGCCAATTCTAAAATTTGTGGATGAACGTTGCTAGCTGTTTTGCGTTTTCGAATTTCTCAGAAAGCCCAATTTGCAAGTAGGCGCCGTACGTGTTGAAGTATGGTGGTCCTTTTCGAGAAAATAAAGTTAAGACTTTTCCTTCATGGTCAAGTCTGAAGCCCTCTTCGCAGGGTTCGTGTCCCCTTATCAAAATTTTAACGCCAAATCTCTTTAGCACTTCGTCTGTTATGTTTTTGCCGAAGAGTCTTCCTGCGCCTCTTGGGGATGCGCATGTTCCTTTAATCATTTCGTTTGGGTCGCTCCAAAGCATATCTTCTAAAAGGCGTTGTTTCGGATGTTTGACGTGTGCGTATGCCAAATCTTCTATGGTGTTTGTTTGTGGTGGTAAGCCTCCGTGAATAATGAGGTAACGTTCTTCAACCAGCACTGCACTGTATAAACAGGCGAATAGTTCGCGAATTTTCGCGTAAGCATCTACCCATCTCTCGCCGAATCTTGCTTGAAATTGATATGGCAAGTCATGAGGCGAAGCCATAATGTCTTCAGGACCCTCGTGGTTTCCGCGCATGAGAACAACTTGTTTTGGAAAAAGGATTTTCAATTTCAAGACTGTGGAATAGACTTCTGCAGAGTACTCGCCGCGATCGCCGTAGTCTCCGAGAAAAATTAAAGTTGCAATGCTGCTTTGGTTCATTTTTTGCAGAAAATCGCTTCCCCTTAATATGTCGATTAGGCTTTCTAGGTCTCCATGTAAGTCGCCAACTATCAATGCCTCGCCTAAGGGTTTGAGTTTTACAAGTCTTCCAGTGATGTCAAAGTTTCCAACTTTCCCATCTTCCTTACAGAGCAATTGCCTAGCCTTTTCAATCAGTTGAGTAAAAGTTCCGCTTTGGAGTTCTAAGGATTCTTTAACAATCTGCGAAATGTTTGGATGCAAGTGCTTTGCCCTCAACTATTCGATGCGAATTCTTTTATCCATAAAACCGAAAACGTTCTTTTCTATTGTGGTTTTGTGATTTCGAATCTTTTCCAACGTCTCGCTATACGCCCGGTTTACGGCGTTTTCCTCTGATTCCACAACCCCCTTTCTTCTCTCCAGATTTTCTATGTGCTCTTGAAGCTTTGACAAGTCGCTTTTGGTTTTTGCCACTTCTGTGGATGTGGAAAGTTGCTTTCTCTGCATAACTGCGCCTGCGCATTTTTGATGAAGACTCGCCAAAGAATTTTTGTTTAGAATGTTGTCTATGGCTTGTTCTGCTTTTCGCATTTTATCTGGCTTCAGTTTCAGTTTTCCTTCAGACATTGCTCGGTCTAGTTTTTGTAAAACATTCTTCAACAATGGATAACCTGTTTTTTCTGTTGCAAAGGCTTCGAAGGGATTTTCCAAATATTGATTGAGCTTGCTGAGTTCTTCTGGTGTCAGGCCGCTTCCTCCGCCGTGAAGCGTTAGTGATTGAAGTTTTATGAAGGGTTTTTGAAGGTGATGCAAACCATGCTTTACTTCCATGCTTAATGCTTCTATTTCTGTGCCTACTTGATTTAGCTGGCTCATGCTTCCTTTACTTTTTAGGTCAGTCATCTTTTGTTGCGTTTCTGCTATTTCCCTCTCAACTAGTGCCTTTTCGCTTTCAACCTTTTTTCTCCGCTCATCTAGGGTTGCAAGTTGTCCTTCAAGAGTTTTGAGCCTGCCTATGAGTTGAAATGTTTCCTCTAGGGTTTTGGTTTTAACGTACTCTTTTGTTAGAAAATCGTTGAGTTCTTTGAGTAATAGTTTTGCCTTTTCAAAAATCGTTAAGAATTTTCTTCTGTCAAGAATGAAGAATGGCGATATTCTCGGAAACCAATTTCTAACATCAACTTCAGTTGCCACAAAAGCCTTCTGTGTTTCTTGAACGAACTCGTAAACGCTGTCATAGGAAACTTTGTCTGGAACCATGATCTGCCGCATTCTGTCAACAAATAGGCGAGCCAACTTGTTTAAGGCTCTGGCTCTGCCATAGGTTTTCATGTTTCTTTTCTCGATTTCTTTTGCGCTGTTGTCTAAAAGCATCTTGGAAGCTTCTTTGACATCTTCGAGCGTTCTGTTCATGTCATTAACTAGTTTTTGAGCCTTAGTGTGGACTGGAATAAAAATTGAGCTGGTTTCGCTTTCCAGCCAGTCTTTGATAGCACTTGAAGAGAATTTTGCGACTTCAGACAATGGTTTTCCCGATAGAAAATATGCACAAGGAGTATTTATCTTTCAAGTTCAGTTTCGTTAACTCCTTTTTGAGTAGCTACTCTTAAATAATTATGGACATGAACATTTGCTACTAGACGAGGTTGCGTTGAATTGGATTCAAAACAAACAGCGTTTGTCGCGATAATGAGTGCTTTAGGCACATTTCTCTCTGGAATTACGTTACACGTTGCACCTATATCGATCAATCTCCCAGGTCAAGGTGGAGCAGCGCTTGATTTGTCCCATGTTGCAACCTTCATAGCGGCTATCTTTGGTGGACCCTACATAGGCGCCTTAACAGGATTCCTAAGTGGTATTTATGCTGGCTATTATTTTGGTTATGTAATAGGCTCACTTGGATTGGTTTCTCTTATAGGAGTACCTATTGGAAAAGCCTTAACTGGATTAGCGGCGGGCTTTCTCTATAAAAAACTTGTAAAAAATACTTCAAAATCTTCTACTTTAAGTATCCCAATAATACTAATATCCTATATCCCAGAGTGCATTTTTACTGTTTTCTATTTTCTGTACTTACTCCCATTTATGATACCCATTGTCATTCCAAAAGCATGGATAGAAATAGCCATAATGAGTTTTCTTATAGGCGCCTTGGTAGGAAACACAGGCTTCAAAGAATTTATCCTTAGATTCTTCTCGACACCGAAAATTGAAAAAACACCTAACATTATGGTAAAACGCAAAAAACAATAAACAAATTAATACATTGAACTCAAACCCTTACTTGGAATTCAAGCAAATTTGTTACGTTTTAAAGCCGAATGATTTCATCAAAGCTTCACTATTGATTTCTCCAGCCTTGAAAACCTTGCCAGTTTT
Organism: uncultured Candidatus Bathyarchaeia archaeon; assembly: GCA_964558305.1. Taxonomy (GTDB): domain Archaea; phylum Thermoproteota; class Bathyarchaeia; order Bathyarchaeales; family Bathycorpusculaceae; genus CAZLCE01. The sequence continues at coordinate 22,593 of CAZLCE010000013.1, read as the reverse complement.
CACATTGTTGACAAACAAAACGGCTGGCGCGAAGAGGTTTGGGTCAATTTTGTAGAAGTCGTAGTTTGCTTCTTTGAAGATTTCTATGAATGGTTTCCCATAAACTTTAGAGGCTTTTGAAGGAGCCTTCGCCACGATTTTCGCTAGTTCTTTTTCATCCTCATACGCAACAACATAGTAAGCGATTCCGCCATAGAGAATTGCATCGTTGGTTCGCGCCATTGCTTGTGCAAATTTGGGATGAATCGGCGGAATTGGGGCGATTCCCCAAGCGTACAAAATTGTGTTTGGGTCGAATCCTAACTTACTGAGTTTGTGGATTCCAGTTTCAACTATTCTACCGGAAACCTGTGTCGAGCCTGTTACGCTGGTTGTTGGAGTCAAGATTAAAGCCAGATTTTCAATTGAAACATTGCAGTCTTTTGCTAGGCTTTTTATTATTTTTTCTGGTGGATGCTTAGCAGTTTCCAAAACCACAATAGCCTTATCAGAATCATCTTTGTATCCGATTTTTTCGTATATTTCCTTTGGTTTCAATGCTAGAGCTCTTGCTGGTCCAGAGCCTATTGCAAAGTATTCGTTTTCTTTTATTTGCCAGCCTGCAAATTGCGAACCTAAAGTTGCAATGACCGGGTGGTCTGTGTAAATGAATATGGACGGAAGTTCAAGCTCTCCATACTGCCTATTGGTTATTTCTGCTTTTGCGCATCCGCCCATGCAGATTTCGGTTATTGTTTTTCCGGCTTGAAAGCCTCCTTTAACGTTTATCCCGGCATCCACAATTGTTGCGACAGAACCTGCTCTTTCAACTTTCACTCCGTAAAAGTCTGGATTTCCGCATAGTTTTTCTAGAAGCTTCCATGCCAAACGGTTTACGCTTAATGTTTTTTTCAATGGAAATCTTTCCTTTCATCTTGATTTTAGAGGAGCTTTTCATAATTGCTTAAGTGGGGATTTTTCTCTTTAGAGACATAAAGCTTGCCCAGTCCATTTTCAGTGCGGTCTCCAAGGAAAAGATAGAAAGGTGTCTCAACAACTTCGCCTTCCTCAATTTTAGCCTTTTTCTTAACACCATCGATGGCAAATGTTGGAAGAACAGACTCCATGAACCCACCAATAATTATGGTGCCGTTTGTCATGCATGCTCCCGCTCGTCCAGCACAGTCTTTTTGAACATAGATTGTTCCGTTGTGCATTCGCAAGCCCACAAATTGACCCGCGTTCCCATAGACTTTAATTATACCCTTCTTCATGTAAGCTCCTGCTTCATTTCCAACATTTCCATGAACAATTACTTTTCCGCCTCGCATGCCCTCGTTGCTTCCGCGGTATGGAGCGCCTAGATAGTTGCCAACGTTGCCATGAATTTCGATGATTCCGCCCTTCATCATGGAGCCAACCCATCCATCAACATTTCCATGCACTGTTATTTTGCCACCTTTCATTTCTTCGCCTAAATGCATGCCCACCTCTCCGTTAATCATTATCTCGCCATTGCTCATGCATACGCCTATTCTTCGAACCTTACAGACATTGCCATGAATCGTTATTGCCATTTTTTCCGTTCCGACTTCTTCAACCTTGAAAAGTTCTCCAAGTTTTTTTGGCTTATTTCCCTCGTAAACCTTTAGCTCTTCTATTTCTTCGAGGGTTTTGCCTTGAAAAACGTCTGGGCTTATGCATTCAGCGGTTATTGGAAACTGAAACTTCTTTGTTGGGTAAAGGTTTATCATTCAAACACTCGCCTTCACAATCATCGGATGCGAAACTTCAAGATAATTTTCAGTCACAGGATAATTTTCGTACTCAACCGTCCAGTATTCCTTGAACCTTCTTTTCATGTCATCAGTTATTCTAACTGGTTCAGAGACCTGCACATCAAGCCACATTGTCGCGCCTTCAACATGCTTTAGTACTTCACCGTTTTTGACAACAATTTTTCCGCCTTTAATAGTGTAAGCAGCTTTTTTCAACGCCTTCCGCACAGCCTTATATTTTTTAGACGGGTCTGTGGTTTCTGGATTCACGTTGTATACGGCTATGTCTGCGTCTGCTCCAACGCCCAAACGCCCCTTATCTTTAAGGCCTAGAGCCTTTGCTTGCCCAGCCCTAGTCATCACTGCAATTTCGTAGAGGCTCAATTCACGGTCTATTGAAGGAAGAAGGCTTTTGCTCCTTGCCCGCGGATGAATCTTTTTCAAGGTCACTTCTCTGGCTTTTCTGCTCATGAGCCAAGCAATGATTCGCGGATAAGCAGTGAAGGGACCGCCGTTGGGATGGTCTGTTGTCAAATAAATTTTCCACGGATCCTTGATTAGCAAGGCTAGTTCGAGACCTATTGACCATTGGATCGCATTGGCATAGCTTTTGCGGCGATAATGGAAGGGCACAATTCCAGCGCTTGTTTCAGTTTCCACATCGTGGTTTACCCATTTATTTCCGCTCAGTTCATAAAGCGTGTATTGGAATGGACCGTCAGCAGTCATAGTAGTCGTGTCGGTGAATATTACCTGACCCATGTCCATGGTCACATGCGAGTGATTGTTAACGTAATTTGAGATTTCTCCTGCTCCAGATTCCAGAGTTTGCCAGTCATCGCCCTTGAAAGCACTGAATTGACAATGGGTTATGTGGATTACTGGCTTGTTCTCGTTAGCCAAGTCTTCAACACATTTCATGGTTTCTAAAGCCGTCAGGTAATTTCCAGGTTTTCCAAGATTATTTGTGTGAACATGAATTGTGTGAGGCAAACCTAAAAGCTTGTTAACTTTGCATAATCCGCGGACAATTTCGCGAGGAGTTATGCAGAAACATGCAACCTGATCATCTAGGCTGCGGACGTTGTTCCCAAAGCCCCAAGCTTCAAGCCCGCCGGGATTAACAATTTTTATTGCGTAACCTTTCGTAGAGGTTATCATCCACGCCACGTATTTTGCGCATTCCTCGATTTTTCCTTCCTTCAAATATTCGAGCACAAACCACCAGTCACCCAGAAGCGGGTAACTAGCCTTATCAACCATCGGAGTGTCACTCAACTCTTCATGTGTATGTTTTGCCTCTAAGGGAGGCATAGAAGGATTCATTATTGTCGTATACCCCATCCTAGCGTAACGGTAACCAGTCGTGAAAGTTGACGGAATTGAGCGGCCAACACCAGATCTTATTACGGATGTTTTCCGCTCAAAATCCCTGAAATGATCTTCAGGTCGTAGCAGTCTTCCGGTGTTAACCTCTGAGCCCGCAATGTGACAGTGAATGTCCACTCCACCAGGCATGACAATCATTCCAGAGGCATCTATTTTCCTCGCCCTGCGCTCATTGACCTTTTCAACGATTTTCCCATCCTTAACTGCGATGTCCATTTTTTCGCCGTTAACACCACTAATGGGATCGAAAATGAAACCATTTTTTATTAGAAGCTCCAATTTACGGTGCCTCCTGCTTTTTCTTCTTTATTTTTCTAACTTCTGCAAGGATTCTCCTCAAGATTTCCTTGTCTGGAAGCACTCCACGGGGCGGTTCTACAACTTTTTTCAGCGGAAGCGGCACATGGTCCATGCGGTAGGCTGTCCCACTTTCTTCTATTCCAACGAAGGCTGAAGGAAAAACAACATCCGCCATTTGCGATGTGACATTCATGTGGGGGTCTATAACTATCAGCGGATTTTTAACTAAATGCTCCGCAGCACTTCTCGGGAAATTTGCCACAGGATCCGAAGCAACTATCAAGGCTGCGTCTGACTCTTTCCGCAAAAGAACATCAACCACTGATGTTTCTCCAGGATTATAGCGTGGATATCCGAGCGAAAAATCAACCGCGTACGGGTAACCTGTCTGCCATGTGAAAACAGTGTTGGCGCCTGTTACGTTGAAATGACCTCTCATGGGCATTATCACAAATTTCGTTCGCATGTTCAAATCACGAATCAGAGAAAGTGCAGCGTCTATGTTTCTGAGCTTGCCCTCACTCATCGTCAATCCTAAACCAAAAAAGAGCGCCCCAAAATCACATTTAATCATGACATCGACAACTTCTTCCAAATATTCCACTGGAACGCCTGCAACTTTGTCAACATCAAGCTCCTGGTCATGAATTAAAGCCCTAAAGGCTTGGAGAAGTTCATAATCCTTGTTCGGCTCAACTTGAATGAAATAATCTGCTATTTCCGCAGATTTTGTCCTTCTAACATCGATGACTATTAGCTTTCGCCCTTCTTTGAAAATGGCTGGAGGAGGCTTACTCTCGATATGAGATGGAATAAAAGGACTTTCTTTAAGGAAAAGTCTTCTAAGAGCACTTTCAATTTTTTTTCTGCCTATTGAGGCTTTAATTTTATTCAAATATCCTCTATATGCGCTTTTTTCGAATCTTCCTTCCGAAAAGGCTGTGTACCTTTCAATGTGTCGTGGGTGAGCGCTCCACGGGTTGCTTCCCCAGTAAATGACTAGGTCTGTTCTGTGCCTAATCTGCCCAAGTGTGCATGACGGAATTCCTACGTCTTGGATGCTCAAAATGGAAGGACCATGACAAACGACTGCCGTATTGTCAATTACTCCTCCAACTTCCTCCGCCAATTCGAGACCTACTCGTGTGGCTTCGCAGCTTGTCGAGCTCCAACCGTACAATATTGGATAATTTGCCTCAGCGAGAATTTCAGCAGCCTTTGTTATGGCTTCTTTAAGTGAAACCTTAACGAATTGCCCATTCTTTCTTATCATCGGCTTCAAAAGCCTATGTTCGCTACAATAACCCAAAAATTTCGATTCGCACATGGCACAACCATTTTTCACCTTAACTATTCTCCCATCCTCGACTGTTAATTCTATGTCATCGCATAGGCTTCCGCAAACAGGACACGTTACTGCATTAACAATTGGCATGTTATCTCTTCCCAAACTCTTCGTTTAGAAGCTCTTCTAAGCTTAGAACAGGCTTGCCTGGGGCGGGCTCGACTTCTGCTGGAATCCCTTTAAAAGATGGCATTCCAATGCCGTGAGTTTCTGGGTTGCTTACGACGTTTGCCCATGGACCGTAAGGAATGAAAATTATTCTAGTATGTGGCGCCCTTAGGGATTTTAAGGCTTTAACCACCACAGAGCCATGATTTGTTGACACAAGAATGTTGGTTTTCTCTTTAATTCCAAGTTTCTTCAAGTCTTCTGGGTCCATGTAGCAGACTGAAACGCTTTCCACATACCCGTTTGAGGCTTTTCCACGTTCTTTTCCAACGCCCTGCTCTATCGTTCTACCAGTAAGCAACGTTACCCGCAGTTTTGGAATAGTTTCCATTTGTCAACCCTAGCTTATTGTTTAAAACGGCTCTCAACCACAAATCTTGACAGATATTTGCAACTACGTGATTCTAACTTAATTAACTTTTATCTTATACCAAAGATATAGGAACGTTTTTAAATTGGAGATGCTATCGCTGAAACGTTTCAGATGAATTACGGTTGATGAATGATGGGTGAAAAAACGATTATAGAAGTTGAGGGCTTAGTGAAACATTACGGTGAAGTCAAAGCCGTTGACGATGTTTCCTTTAGCGTTGAAGAAGGCGAAATTTTCGGACTTCTAGGTCCAAATGGCGCTGGCAAAACCACTTTAATGGAAATACTTTGCGGTTTGAGAAGATTCGACCATGGGAAAGTAACGATTCACGGCTTTGATTTAGTCAAGGATTCCTTAAAAATTCGAGCTGCTGTTGGATTTTGTCCTCAGGAAACTTTACTTTATGATTTATTAAGTGTGCGAGAAAACTTTGCCTTTTCCGCTTCCCTTTATTCGATAAGTTCTAAAAAGTTCAAGGAACGAGTTGAGTTTTCTTCCAAAGTTTTAGGCGTAGAAGAGTTTTTGAATAGAAGGGTTCAGCAGCTGTCTGGCGGAATGAAAAGACGTGCAAACCTTGCAGCGTCAATTATTCACGACCCGCCCATAGTTATTTTGGATGAACCTACCGTGGGTTTTGATCCTAACGTCAAAAGAGAGTTCTGGGAGCTAATTAAAAACCTCAAAAATTATGGAAAAACTATCCTTCTCTCAACGCATGACATGTATGAAGCTGATGAAATTTGCGATAGAGTTGCAATAATGGAGATGGGAAAAATTGCGGCTCTTGATCAACCATACGTTTTGAAAAAGACCATTGGAGGAGAGCCATCGATTCATCTGAGAGTGAGAGAATCACAAACAAAGAAGGCGCTTTTAATTCTCAAAGAATATAACAGCACGTCAAGAAATGGCGAAATCCAGATTCCAGCGAAGAATCCTTGGGAAGTCATGACGGAAGTGTCAAACAAGCTGGTTTCGGAAGGAGTTTTAATCGAAAAAATCGAGATTGTTGAACCAACTTTAGAAGACGTGTTCATAAAACTAACGGGAAGAAAGCTCACGGAGGCAACGTAGATGAACTCGATAATCGGAATAGCTGTAAAAGACATCAAGACTTTCTTCAGAGAGAAGGGAACAATATTCTGGACAATAGCGTTTCCAGTGCTCATAATGTTGCTTTTCACTGCAATTTTTGGACGCGAAATACCGTTTAACGCAAACATAGGAATAGTAAATGAAGATGGACAAACACCAATAACTGAAAGCGTAATATTAGGGCTAAACGCAACAGGATTTTTAACACTCAAAATTTTTGACAATAGAACTGAGGCGCTTAAGGATTTAAACGCCACTAATGTGCGTGCCGTTTTAATAATTCCTCAAAACTTCTCACAGAACCTTTTTTACGGAAAAGCAGATGTGTCTTTGGTTGTTGATGGAAGTAATCCTGACACTGCACGACTGATTGAAGACGGAGTAGGAACCTTCTTTTCAGAATACTACAAACAATTCTATAACCAAACTTTCGGCGTGAACTACACTGCACCAATAACAGTAAACACGGAAATATCAGTAGTAGGGGAGATGGTAGGCTATAAGGAAAGCATTGTTCCTGGTATGTTAACCTATCCGCTTTTGTTTTCAAGTATGGTTGTTTCCACAGGGGCGATTGTTTTTGAAAGAGAAAAAGGCACGCTTAAGAAGATAAGAGCCGCGCCTATCCGCCCAATAAACATGCTTCTTGGCAAGACCTTGGCAGCTCTTTTCCAAACAACAATATCCATCACTGTCATGGCAGTTTTAGCCGCGGTTCTACTTGCCCCGAAGCTGAACTGGAACGTTCCATTGTTAATTCCAATATTCTTTCTGGGGTCAATGAACGGAATAGCTTTAGGCTTGATAATATCTTGCATTGGAAGGGCACCCGAAGAAGCATCGAACGCAGCCACAACAATTGCCATAGTGCTTCAGTTCTTCACTGGAATGTATTTTCCAATAGAATATCTTCCAACGTACATGCAGCAAATCGGCCGTGTCATACCGATGACTTATGCAGCCCAAGCGTTAAGAGACATAATGATTCGAAACGTCACGGTAAGTGATTTGCTTTTGCCATTTGCAACCCTCGCAGGAGCAGCAATAATCCTATACATGGTTGGTGTTCTTCTCTACAAAAGATGGGTTGAAAAATAATGGTTAAGGCCTGTATCCGCCAAGAGTGCACAGAGCCAATGCTGCGGCGATTATGTCGGCTGTTGTGCCAGGGTTCAAAAGGTTGCTTGACTTTCTAAGAATTAAGTCGAATTCGCGGAGGCTTTCCTTACCCCTTGCAGTTTCAAGTCCTCCAAACTTCAAAACTTCCTTCGCCATAGAAGAAACCTCTCTGGCTTTTCCAACGCCAATCTTTCTGGATATGAAAGTGTCTGGATATTCGGCTAAAACATTAAGGAACGTGTGAATTATAGCCACGTTCAAGTCCTTAGTGTTTCTAAAATGTCCCATTAACCATGGATAGGCAACATCAAAAGTTATCGGATAATTGCGAACCCATTCAGAACAGACCGTATCATACTCTGCAGCTATCTTAAAGACTTGAAAAAGCGAAACATTCTCCTTAGCAATCCTGTTCACCGAGTCTGGATCATTAATGTCTAATTCTGGAGCCTTACCAAGTCCGCTGGGCTTAGCAATTTTTATCGCTTCGTAAACGTTGATCGCGTCTTCTGACGTAGTTGATTCTACGACAAGTTTCAAATTTTCCCTTAGTTTTGATATTTCGAAGATATATTCTTCTTTGGTGTTGGTCATTCCCGCCGCTACTGCAATGGGCGAAAGCAAGATTACAGTGCCAAGCAAAGTGTTGCCGCCCCGCTGCCATGCATCAATATCTGCCACAAAATCCCTTATGATCCGCCCCAACCCAACATCGCTAATGCCAATCTCTTCACGCAAAATCGCGACTCCTCGCTCTGCAGCCAATTCAAAATGTGGTGCCGCAGCAACGGCAGAAGCAAGAAAATGCTCATACCGCGTACCTTCAAAACCCGTTATTAAATTTACATTTCCAGGCTTGTCGGCGCTGACTTCGAAGAGAATAGCCAACTCTAGGCACTTTGAAATATGTCTTGCCTTTTCGCATGGATGCATTTGCAAGAGGTCTCCTATATATGATTAAAATGGAAAGTTTTATTAATGTTGTGTAAAAAACTACAGAGCAATGAAATATATTACATAGAGGAATAAAATGAAACTGTCAGCACAGAACGTTGCCTTGATGGCTGTTTTTGCAGCCTTGTATTACGTGCTTTCATTAATAACTCCGTATATTCCAGCCATAGGTGTTCCTGAAATCAAAATAAGTTTGGAGGCGCTCATCGCAACGATATTCGGTCTTGTTCTGGGTCCTTATTTAGGTGCCCTAACAGCCTTCCTTGGAGCTTTTGTTGCGTGGACATTACCTCCGGGAAGCATGAGCCCTTATGGTATGCCGTTTTTGCTCTCTCCGCCCCTAAATGCCCTAGTAAGTGGGTTAATATACTACAAAAAATGGAAACTTGGCTTTGCGGTGTTCAGTCTCCTTATAATTGCTTTTCTTTTCACACCACCTGTGCAGCCTCTCTCTGATAATTTTTACGTAGGTATGGCCGTTTTGTGGGATAAAATCATTGCATTACTACTCATTTTACCTTGCGTAAAATTTGCCAAAAAACTCTCTAATCCTAAAAATTCGCCTTTCCTTTACTTCTTGCTAGCCTTTATTGGAAACCAAGCTGACAACATGTGGGGATCGTTGGCTTTTGCGATGCCAATTGTTTATGAAGGAATTTTCGGTTTTCCATTGGACGCTGTCCGTACTGCTTTTGTGATAAGCCCATTTGTGTATCCTGCCATCAGAATAATACAAGCGATTATTGCAACAATTATCGCCGTGCCTCTCATGAGGGCACTTAGTGACACTCTGTGGCGTTGGCAAGAAGCAACTATTATATCCACGTAATATTTGAAAAATGAGAGTGCAGTGGCCGTGCCTTTATGCAAATGCGAGAAGGCGATTTAATCAAAACAAAAGACGACGTAGTTTTTGACGTTAAAGGTTTAGTTCATCCTCCGGGCAGGGTAATTGCTTTTCCTCGGTTCATTTGTGCTCCTTCTGGAAATCGTAGGCAAAAATGCAAAACTTACAAGAAAATTTACAATATTTCTGCACGTTTCGAGTTTCTGGAGCAGAATTTTCCTCATTATATAGTTTATGACCCTATTTTTGACGAAAGACTTTGTGAAGTCCCATTAGAAGATGTGAAACGCCATCATAAACCTGTCAGCCGTTTACGAGAACTGAGACATACCGAAAAATTAGATGCGCTAGAAAGAGATGCATTAAACTTTTTCAAATTTCTATTAAACTACGCGAACGTGTCTTGGAATAAAATGGGAATTTCAGGTTCGCTTCTTGTTGGATTGCATACAAGAAATTCTGATATTGACCCGATTGTTTACGGAACCAAAAACTGCCGCAAAGTTTATGATGCGTTAAAGGCATTGCAAAAGGACCCGAAAAGCCCGCTTAAAGCTTATTCTGTTGAGGAGTTGCAGAAACTTTTCGAGTTTCGTGTAAAAGACACACAAATGTCTTTCAAAGACTTTGTAAAGACGGAATCGCGGAAGGTTTTGCAAGGTAAATTCAAAAAAAGAGATTACTTTATGCGGTTTGTTAAGGATTGGAATGAGGATTACTACGAGTATGGTGTAATACGTTACAAAAATGTGGGATACGCTAAAATTAAGGCGTTAATCGAGGATGATTCAGAAGCCATTTTCACACCATGCAACTACAGAATTAAAAATTTAGAAATTCTTAAAGGGGTTCACTTTCCAATTGAGGAAATAGCGTCCTTCCGTGGCAGATTTTGTGAACAGGCAAGAATTGGCGAACTTGTCATCGCGCAGGGAAAAGTTGAACGCGTTGCGGACAATTGGCAGAATCGAGAGTATTTTAGGCTGTTGCTTGGAAACAAACCCTCAGACTATATGATACTTGCATAAAGCATTAGACTGATTTGACTTTCAAAACCTGCTCGTAGTATCTCGGAGAATAAGTCAATGTTATCTGATGGAAGCTTTCCTTTGATGTTTCAACCTTTTCTAGATTTCCTTCCACGTAAACCTCCTCATCTTTCTGCGCTTGCATTCGAAACTCCTCCATGTAAGAAACCACGCGAATAACTTCCTCAGCCCCGCTAGTTCCATGTAAAACTCTTAGAGGCTTGACGCCGTAAACAGATGGAATAAAAGGCGCATTTTGATCATCTATCAGACGCGCAAACATTTTAACCCAGCCCTCCGGAACAATTTTCGTTCCAAAAAGATTCTTGTCTCCGATTTCTTTCCATTCTTTCACGGGTTCAAACTCTGTTTTGATGATTCTTCTTCCACTTTTTTTATCATTAAACAATGCGTAAATCATTTTTCTTTGCTGATGCCACACAAACTCTTTTGGACTATAATTTTGGAATCTCCAATTTTTTCCTCGGATTGATTCGTCGCTTTCGAACTCGTTTCTAAACGGAGAATGTTCTTCCTCATATAATTCTTGCAAAGTTTCACGCAGTTTTGCCGTGTTTTCTCTGCCGTAAATGACTAAATCTATGTCGGAGAATTTTGGATGATAAAACCCGTGAAGCAAAGAGCCGAACACGCCAAAATTCTTTGTTGACAGACCAGAAAGCTTAGTTGCCAACTCTAAAACGTTCTGCAATGCCGTGAGGAGTTCATCTTTTGGTTCTTCGCTAATCAATTTTTTTAGCTCCATTTTTGGTTTGCGCACTTTCAAGATATCACCGTGTTTAACGCCCACTACGTTACCGCGAAGTGTTTCGTGAAAAATCATGTGTTGCTGAAAATTGTTTTTGATGAATTTCCAGCCTTCATTTTCATAAAACTTGTAGAAAATACTCTGTCCCTTGTTCCTGAACGCCTTTGGATTGTTTGATCTGAAAATTTCTGCTGGTGCATATTCAACATCGCAAATGTAAGCATCAGAAGGATGAGTGTAGCCAAAAACGCGAAAGATTAAGCCTTCTTTTGTGGCTATTGCGTCTCGGTCTCTAAGCTTTAAAGCGGCCAAATGCGCTCTTCCTCGCTTGTGCTTGTTCCAACAACAACTTGATGGAAAACTTCGCCAGTTTCAACGTTTTCGACTCGTTCCAGCATCCCAGAAACCCTAATCTTGTCTCCGTTTTTTGCGACATTTCTGTAGCATCCAATCATAGAAACAACAAGCTCTGGAATTTCCTCTTTAGGAAGCGTTGAATCTGAATTAATTGGTTTGTAATCTTCAATTTTGTAGATTGCTGGGCGAAACATGGTTTCGTCATCATTTTTAACTGTGCAATGAAATTTGACGGGGGTTAATGGCGCATACTTGAATTCTCCATATTTTGAATTGACTTCTTCTGATTTGCGAATCGCGTTGTACATGAAAATCTTGTTTAAAAATCGCCCTTTGAATTTTCTAGCTGCATCCAAACGATTATTAAAAACATAGCTTAATGTCCCTGCTTCAACAAGCTTGTTTATTGTCATTTCTAACTTGCGAAAGTTTCGCATACCGTACACGACGATGTCTATGTCGGATTTAGGCGTGTGCATGCCTAACGCAACAGAACCGTGAACCCCAAAATCTTCCATAGCAATGTCTGACTCACCTGATAGCAAATTGATAAAATCCAAAGTCATCTTCTGCAAACTATCCTTACGTTTAAGTTCAATTAAAAAGCGCAAACGTTCTTTGGGGACAAAAACCTCTTTGATAGAACTTAACGGCGCACTAATTACATCCTTTCCCCTAAAAGGACAAAAATATACATAATTTGGGAAGTTTTTGCGAAAAGTTTCAAGAAACACTTGATAATTTTCTGCTGTGTAAAGTTTTTCAGCTCGAAAAAGTTTCATTCTACCGTATTTCCAAGTCTGTTCTAAAAAGTCAATGCGAAAAAGCGTTTTGAACCGGTAGGGAATATATTTTAGAAATGCGAAAACTCGGTCACTGGGATGTTCATATCCAAAAACGTTGAATATGAAACCCTCTTCAGTTACGAGAGTGTCGCCGTCTGTAGGAACCCAGTTCTTAAGAACCGTTTCAAAGCACCTTGATAAAATGTAATTAGAATATTAAAAAATCTATTGCCTAAGAGCCATAATGCTTAAAACACTAGGATAGAGCAATTTAGAAGGGAAACGTTTGAGCAAAAATTTACATCCATATGTAGTGTTTCTTCCATCAGAGCAAAAAAGCAAGATATTAGGCGCCATTTTCGGTTCAAAGGCGGCTGTTGACGTTTTAAAATTTTCACTCAGCCAAGGCATATCAAATAAAATTTACCAAAAAGACCTCGTTAGAAACCTTACCTATTCAAACAAGACGATTATTGAAAACTTAAAATCGTTAACTAAACTAGGCGTTTTAAGGGAAGATATGGAGAAAGTTAAGAGAGAAGGGCGTATCGTCTGGGTTAAAGCTTACCAACTTTCAGACGTAGGCAGATGGTTTGCCTTATTGCTTGCCGAAGAGAAAGAATTGTCCGAAAAAGAAAAAGCGGAAATATTCCAAAACCTTTTTAGGGCATATATAAAATGGGCGAAGGATCTGTCAGAAAAACTGCATGTAAGCAAGAAAATATTGGAAAAAGCCTTCACAGAAGAAATGAAATGATAAAAGGTGCAAGAATGAAAACAATAGTCATCGCAGTTGTTGGAAGCAAAAGTTCTGGAAAAACAACAACAATAGAAGCCCTAACAAAGGAATTAACTAGGCGAGGCTGCAAAATCACAGCAATAAAGCACATTCCAGAACCAAACTTTACAATTGACAAAGAAGGAAAAGACACTTGGAGGTTTGCAAAATCCGGAGCCAAAACAATAATCAGCGTTGCATCCGACGAAATAGCCACAATAGAAAAAGTCGACGAAAACAACATTTTATTGAAAAATATTTTGAAAAAATGCAAAGGCAATGACATAATTTTTCTCGAGGGATTTAGAAAACTTGTAAGCAAAAAACGCGATATACAAAAGATTGTTGTTGTAAAATCTGAGGAAGAAGCCCTAGAAGCCTTGAAATATTTCAAACCTGTTTTAGCTTTTACTGGACCGTATTCAACCAAAAATTTGAATCTAAAAGTTCCATACGCAGACGTATTGAAGAACCCAGAAAAACTGGCGAATATTGTTGAGAAAGCTGTCAGGAGAAGCTAGCTGTTCATGGTTTGTGTTTTTGGGTTGTGGGGTTTGGAGGTCTTGTTTGAGGGGGAGAAAGGAGAGCTTCCAAAAAAGATAATTGCTTCTCCAAACCTTTCCACCCAAAGTTTTAAAGTTTTCTGCATCCCCTCCCTTTAAAGAGCCTTGAAGGCTTCAAACCATCTATTATAAAGCGATAACATGTCAAGGGAAACGCTTGGTTTTCTCTCTTCCAATATTTGTCTAAAATCATCCATCCTTAAGGACCTTGGCTTGGCTAACTTGTTTGTGGCTTGACCAGATTCGAAGAATTCGCCTATGAGCTTCAGATGTGCTGATTGGCAGACGTCTCTTATGTCGCTTCCAGAAAATCCTTCAGACAATCTAGCTAACTCGTGCAGGTCAACATCTTGAGCCAGCTGCAGATTGTTCGTATAAAGTTTTAGCATCATTAAGCGAGTGTGGTGATCTGGAAGAGGCACCAGAATTCTCTTTTGAAATCTTCTGATAAAGGGCCAGTCTAGGTCCCATGGCTTGTTTGTGGCTCCAATAACATAAACGTGAAGGCTTTTACCTTTATCTATGATGCCGTCCATCTCCTTCAAGAATTGATTTCGAACACGAACTTCTCCGCCGACCTCGTTTGAGTGTTTTCCCATGAGAGAGTCTAACTCGTCAATAAAAACTATGGCTGGTTTTCCATCGGTGGCGGATTTTCTTGCTGAGCCGAAAAGTTTGGCAACATTTTGTTCCGCTTCACCTAACCACTTGGACATTACTGATGCTGCATCAATGGAAACGAAAGTTGCATCTATTTCTGTGGCAACTGCTGCAGCCAACAATGTTTTTCCGCAACCTGGAGGTCCGAATAGAAGAATTCCTCTCGGCCAGCCTAATGGAAACAAATCAGGTCTTTGGACAGGATAAACTATGGCTTCTTTCACAGCTTTTTTGGCTGTTTCAAGCCCTACGACTTCGTCCCATTTTACATTTGGCTTTTCACTGACTATTAGTTCCTCGTAACTTGACTTTCCACTTTCACTAGTTTTTGCGCCTTCAACATTGGCATCGCCTTGTGGCCCAATAGGTGCTGCTGCTCCTTGTAATGCTTTTATTCTTTCTTGATACGCTATTGCCCTCTGTATGTAAACTTTGTTCAGGCTGTATTCTGGATACAATTGCACGAGTCTCAGTAGACTTTCTATGGCTTTCTGATACATCGTTATCGCCATGCCTTTTGCTCCTTGCTTGTCTAGGCGTACTGCTTCCAAGGCATAGTTGGTTGCAGCTTTTTCCAGCTCTTGAGAAGCGCTCATGGGTTTTTACCTCTATCCTCCCGATTTTGACTCAATTTTTATTTTTCCTTTTGCCCCCAAATTTTCAAGGGCTTTCTCAACTTCACTATAAGAGGTTTTTAGATCAACTGAACAGCGTGCTATGTCGATTTCTCCATTACTTTTCTTAACATATTCAAGAAGCACGTCTTCTAGTGGTGGATTTTCAACTTTTAAGGAAAATTCTTGAATCTCGGCTTTTTTATAAGAAAATAGGGTTTGGGAAGAATCTCGGTTGGACCCTTCAATTGTTTCTTGGCCAATTGCCTGCGAACAGTTAGCTGTTAAGGCAACCATCTCTTTCAATGTGGTCTGGTCAGCTTCAGAAGTTTTAAGAGTAGCGGGCGGTTCAGGAAGCCTTTCAGCGAGTTTTTGTTCAAGGAAGCCTGAAACTTCTTTCAAGATTTCTTCTCCTGCGGGTGTTTTCTTGTTTACTGGTATCATTGATTCGTCTGCAGTTATTCTCGTTGCGCAGAGTGTTTCACTTATCTCTTCGTTAACCTTGTTTAGTTCAGAGGAAACATCTGGAAGAAACTCGAACAATTCTTGCGAAACGCTTTGGAGAAGGCTCAAAGCAGGTTTTAAGTCGAAAACTATGTCGCTTAGTTCTTTTATTGTTTCAAGTCTAAGAATTACGCGTTCTATGGCTAATTCTATATTGTAAAGGAATTTTGTTAACTTTCGAACTTCTGAGATTTCGTTTGCGCATATTGAGGCTCTTTCTTTATTCTTACTTTTTAGGGCGCTTATGCATGATTGGAAAAGGATTCTGTCTCTTTCTTTAAGTCTGAAACTTGCTTGGTCAAGTTTGCCGCGTTGCATTTTTAATGTTTGTATTGATTTGGTGACCACTTCACGGAGTGGTGGAGGGTTTGAACGAATGAAACTTTTGATGTTTTTCCCTCCGCCCGCTACCTTTTTGTTGCCGATTAAATGCCCGTTTTTCCGATTTCTTTCACATACACAACTACCGGTGGTTCCGGAAGCTCAGGACCCGCAGAAGCTAAGGCAGATGCCTTCAATGGTTCTTCTTTCACTTTGCTTTTCTCTGGCTCTGCTGTTGTTATTTTTTCGCCTAACAGAATGTTTGAAAGCTTGTTTTTTGTGAGCTCTAGATCGCTTTTCTCTTGGTTTACTCTTTTCAAGTTTCCCTGGATTAGTGTAAAGGCTGTTTGATAGGATTGTTCGTCGATTTTTCCAATTTCATGTTCGATTTCAAGGTTCACCAGTGCATAGTTGAGCTCTCTTGTTTCTTGAGCGCATCGGACAATTTCTTTATCTACTTCCTCTATTATGCCTTGAGCCTCGTTTTTCAGTTGAGTTAGTGCTCCGTCAAAATTGTTGTGTAGTTCTTCATAAAGTTCCTTGGAAATTTTTTTCTTTTCTGCTAACTCTTTGAGGGCTTGATCTTTGCGCCATATGAGGGGGATTTGATCGCAGAAAACGTTTGCCTCTGATTTAATCTTGGATGTGAGTTTTACGTCGGCACCATCAAATTGGAGGTGCTCAACAGAGAGTTTTGAGAATTTTCCGTCGCCTAGTTCGATAAAGGCGGCATCAAATTTTCCGCTAGGGGTTACGGCAAAAGACGCTACTTTTCCTACTACGCGTCCGTATTCGTCCTTAAGTTCTTTTCCAACGGAAAGAAAAAGATTGGGGTTTTGTGACATGTTGTTTTCTCTCCTGTTTTTATGATGTTTCGGTTGGTGCTTTTTCGCCTACTGCAGTTGTCGGGATTCCTGGGATTCCTGGTGGTAGTTCTGGGAACTTTTCTTTGATTTTCTGTTCTGCAACTGTTGCTGCTTCTGTGAGAATTTTCTGTGCGTCTTCGTTTACCGAGTCAAAATTCAGCGTCATCCCCGAACTCTGTCCAGCTTCAATCATTATGCCGCTTAGCAGGTTGCCTATTTCTCCGAGTTCATTTTCTGCTTCAGGGAAAACGCTTACAAGTCCGGCTCTCACTGATCTTAAAACGCCGACTGCTGGTCCTAATGTTGATACTACATCTCCAAGTTCTGATACTGTTCGTAATCTTAACACGATTTGTTCAAGTGCGAGTCTAGCGTTAATAATTAGCCTTTCCATCTTGCGAATTTCTGCCAGTTCATTTGCGAAAACGTTTGCGCGCGCAGTGTCATGTTTGGTGTAGGCATCAACTATTCTTGCAAATATTGTCTTGTCTCTTTGGCCAAACCTCTCAGTTGCCTGATCTAACTTTTGAACTTGCAATTCTATGCGTCTGACGGCGAAGTCTAATCGTGGTTTCAATGGGCCTGGTGGCTTCACAGCCTCCTTTAGACGGTTTGTGAATGGTTGTTCTTCCCTTCTAGTTTCCCATTTTTTCGCGAATCTTTCTGACAAATTAATTCCTCCGAAAACAAAAATCGCACAGAACAATCTTATACAT
The DNA here is from genome assembly GCA_964558305.1 of uncultured Candidatus Bathyarchaeia archaeon. Classification (GTDB taxonomy): domain Archaea; phylum Thermoproteota; class Bathyarchaeia; order Bathyarchaeales; family Bathycorpusculaceae; genus CAZLCE01. The sequence continues at coordinate 5,285 of CAZLCE010000013.1, read as the reverse complement.
TGTTAATATGTAGAAAATATGCATGTATATCTGTAGAGCTATATGCCTTGTTTAAAATGTTTTTAGGCTTTAATTTTCCAATTAAAAGGTAATGTTGGTGGTTTTGAGATAATAGACAAAAACATGTAAGTTAGACTAAAAAGAGGCTTAGATTTGAATTCTAAGCAAAAGGTGAATTAAATGGGTGAAAGGTTCAAGATTTTCGGAATAGTGGCGCTCTTAGGATTCATGGCGGGAGTCATAGCCCAACTGACGGCTGACTATTTGATTCCAGCGCTTCTCACGATACTGCCAGAACTGGTTCAAATAAGATTTCTGGTTTCAGGATTTGCTGGTGCTTGTCTGACGTTGGTCTTGGTAAGCGTTTGGGCGTACATCACTGGATCCGCGGAAAGATAACAATATCTTCCTCTCCTTTCTTTATTAACGAAATCTTAGTTTTGATACTCCTGATTTGTTTTGGACTCAGGAGCGGAAAAAGAAGTCATCCGCAAAGCGTCAACGTACCTCGATTACCTCATCGTCCAGTATTGATAGAAGTCTTCTCGACCTATTTACGTTTACGAAGATTGCCATCTATTTAGTTGAAGAGCTTTATTTTTGAAGTTAACAAAGTTACTCTAATATTACTGAAGGAGAATCTAAAAGCATGTGTGGCATATTCGGCTTTGCATTAAAAACTCCCATTTCTATGGTTAGCGTTTTTAAAATACTTGAAAAATTGGAAGTTCATCAATATCCGCAAGAACCGAGACCCGTTGGTGGTTATGGTGCGGGCATAGCTATTCTTGAAGATGATGGAAGCGTTATATTTGAAAAAGTCGGAAAGATTGGCGATTCTCCTGCAAGATGCTTGTCTAAAATTGTTAAAATTAATGAAGCATCTGCTCTAGTTGGACATGTGCGAATGCCAAGCCCACAATTCATGGAAACCGCAAAGTTCAAAGAAACAGCTCAGCCCTATGTTGCAAGATGCTATTGCGGCCTAACAGTGGTTTCAGCTCACAACGGGGCTGTAACAAACTATAAGGAAATCAGAGAAAAACTGGGCAAAACCCATATTTTTGAATCTGAAAAGGTTGAGCTTATCGATTCAGAAATAATCCCGCACATCTTTGAGGAAATACTGAGAGAAAAGCAGGACACTGACGAAGCCGTGTATGAACTTTTCTGTGCCTTACAAGGCTCCAGCGCGATTGCTTTGCTGCAAGTCGACGAGGAAAATGCTTGTTTGAATTTTGCCCACAAGGGAAAAACTAGAGGCTTGACAATCTGGACAAACGAGCGAAATGAACTCATTTTCTGCAGTAGAAAGGAACCGTTGATTGAAGAGTTCGACAACATCCTCAGCAAAGGCAAATTCAAAGAGAAAATTTCGATCGGATACCAAGAGGATGCAAGCTTCAAACTCTCTCATCTGCTAAATTTTAAGAAAACCCAAACCCAAAATAGAAGTCATGTTCATCTGAAATTTCAAACTAAGTGATATAAGGCATACAAAGGGTCACAACACATTAAGTTAAGTTGCTTAAGTATTAATTCTCTCTTATCGAGTATAGAGCCAAAGTCAAGTGTCACGAAGACAGTTTTTTCTTTTGTGATGCTTTTGTGAGCGAGTGCACTTGCAATATGACAATCATCTGGTTTGTGTATTCCTATGGCTTGTAATGTGTCAATTATTACTGCATCTACGGCTACGCTTTTTTTCTTGACAAAATCTCTTTCAAATGTGACTAGATTATCATATAAATTTTCGATAGAGCTTGTAAGTTCCAATAATTTTTTTACAAGTTCTAACAGAAACTGGTTGATATTAATTGCTGTTCCTTTGTCCAATTTCTCTCCTAAGAATGAAATAGTCCATTCCTCAATCAAAGTTATTGGACTTAGCAAGCTAACCCTAGTTGTTCTCACAGCATCTTGATAGCATAAGAATAACTCTTCTAAGGCTTTTATATCATCAGAAGTCAATGGGGAATCAAGGGGAATATTCCTTCTCTTTCTGAACTCTTCTAATTGATATTTGACTGTATCTCGCACAATATTTCCCAAGAAATTGCACGTTTCTTGTATTTTTTCATAACTCTCTTTCACAACAGAATCAGATATGTAGCAACGAATATTGTGAAGGGACGAGTCTTTTTTCAATTTTTCAATTCTGGCGACATTTTCTTTCAGAATTTCAGACAAGAGGATACATGTATCTAAGAAGAAACATCCGACAGAACTACTCAAGCAACTCACTTTCTAGTTTATTAAGACTAGAAGGGAGCAAGGCAAGTTTGGCAAACATGTTCGTAGTAGATTCTTTTGAAATAAGTTTATGCAGAATCTCGGGGTCATAACGCAACAGAAACTCTCTAGTCTCTTTTAGTCTCATGCTGTAATCATTGCACAGTTTCTCAAACTCAGAGAAATCTAAGCTTTTGACATCTAAGAAGTTAGGATTGAAGATGTCTTTGTAATCTTTCGCATTCCATATCGAAACGTATCTCTTTAGACGGGAGTACGAAAAGAAGCATTTATCCATTTGGTCAATAATCGGGCTTATCGTTCTCTGCATTTCGGCAATTTTCTTCTTATACATCTGGAAGTTCCTCGCAGAAGATGCATAGAACTCGCCAACTCTGACCCTATCTTCTAAGATTTTGAGAAAATTATAGTATGTATTGTCAAACACCACAAGTTTGTTATAAAAGGAAAGTGGAAGGTTTGATCTTAGAAATCTTTGAGCTTCGACTTCCAGATAATATGTTATCTCAGATTCGAATGTGTTTTTTGCATATTGGATAAACCGAAGCAATGGTCTGCCTTTTCGGTCTGCCTTCTTAACATCTTCGATTGCCTTTTTGAAATCTTCATCTCTTTCGTAATTTTCAATACTGCTTTGTGAAAATGTCTTAACAAGTTTATCAGCGTCAAACCATTTAGGTATCTCTATGGTGCTAAAAATTGCTTCATTTTGAAGAGTTACTAAGTCTGCGTATGACTCAGGGCGCTTTGCAAATTCAAATGTTCTAACAACTCTTTTAAACTTCAACCCAAACTTCTTCACTATTTCGACCATTTCAATAGGCTTTATATCCATGAGTCCGTAACGAAGCGCACTCTCTGAATAATCAATTGAAGTTGCTCCCACAGTAAATGTCAAATCTGCACCAACTTATTAATCTGAATACACACTTTTATTTCTATCTTCCAATTTTAGCTTTTAGGCATATTTTTTATGAATCTCATGTCTATATTAGAGTTTCGTACTCTAACAAGTGCTTTTCCAGAACTGCTTTTTTGAAATCAGCTTCCAAAATTTTGGCTTCTATGTAGCTATAAGGGAAAGCTGAGGTCTTGGAATAGTTAAAAATTAGTTTGGGATTACGATTCTTGGAATCCATGTTTGCTTTACGTTTCTGAGACATTCTGTCATTTTGTTTTGTTCTTATTTCATGGAAAAATACCATGAGAAAGACATTAAAAACATGAGAAAATAATGAAACCATAGCATTAAAGCCATGTTTCTGTTTATGATTTTGTTTTGAACATTTTTCAACCATACACTTCAACGTTTCTCATTATTAATAAGCCCTATAGACTAGCCAAAAGCATGGGTTTTTTGGAGAGTCGGCGTTTAGGCTTTTTGCCAAAAACACCTAGCCCACTTTCCACTTTCCCCAAATACAGCTAACTCCGCAACACCAATTTATCAGTTTAGTTTTCTCGAAGGTTTTGAGTTTGGGTTATGATGGTTAAACCTTAAGCTCTTTTCCATACCAAGACAATGCAATACCCATAACAAGCAAAATGAAAGCTACAATTAATGTCCAATCACTAGTTCTGAAAACCGCTAAAAAGACTGCAAAAAATATAAGGAAAAAACCACCTATCAACATAAGCACTGCAAATATATACGTTCCCAAACTCAAAGTATGCACCACTAAATTCAATTAGTCCTATCACTGAAATTATAAACGTTTGGGTTTGGGTCTTTGTTGAATTTTAAGGTAAAAGGATAAACTTTTCTTTCAACAGTATAGCTTTTGGCATTTCACAATGCATAAGAAAGCTTCAAACTCCATTTTCGATTCTCTCTCCAAGCCAGTGCATGAGGCTTTAGCTGAGCTTGGGTTTTCAGAGCCCACGCTACCTCAGGTTATGGCTATTCCGCCGATTTTAGCAGGGGAAAATGTGCTTTTAATTGCGCCTACCGGAAGCGGAAAAACTGAGGCTGTTCTCTTGCCAATATTCTCCAAGCTAATTCAGCAGGAAAAGAAAAAAGGCATAGCAATAGTTTACATTACGCCTTTGAGGGCTTTGAACCGTGATTTACTAAAGCGTCTAACGTTTTGGGCTAACCGTTTAGGCATCGCAATCGAAGTTAGACATGGGGATACTGAGTTAAAGCTTCGCAGAAGGCAAGCAGTTTCTCCGCCGCAGATGCTTGTGACAACGCCTGAAACGCTTCAGGCTATTCTTCCAGGTTCACGCATGAGGCAGCATCTAAGCCAAGTTCAATATGTTGTTGTGGATGAAGTGCATGAGCTAGCGTCCAGCAAACGCGGAGTCCAGCTCACAATAGCCTTGGAACGCCTTTACGAAGTTGCCAGAAAAGAATTTCAAAGAATAGGCTTGTCAGCGACTGTGGGTAATCCAAGCAAAGTTGCAAAATTCGTTGCTGGAACAAACAGAAACATACGAGTTGTTCAGGCGTCATTGCCTAAAGGGTACAAGTACCATGTGGAGAACCCAGCGCCAACGGATGCGGATTATGATTTGGCTGGAAAACTTGGAACCGCACCAAAGGCGGCGGCAAGAATAAGACGGGTAGCAGAACTTGTTGACAGCCACAAGTCAACATTGATTTTTGTGAACAGCAGAACCAACGCGGAAATGCTTGGTCACAAGTTCAATCAGCTTGGGCGAGGTGACATTGCAGTGCATCATGGCTCTTTATCCAAAGAAGAGCGCACCCAAATAGAGGATGAGTTTAAGGCTGGAGTTTTGAAGGCAATAATCTGCACGAGCACTTTGGAGCTTGGCATAGACATTGGCACCGTAGACCTAGTCATCCAATACCTTTCGCCTAGGCAGGTCAGCAGCCTAATTCAGAGAGTCGGACGCAGTGGCCATCGTTTAGACATGCTTTCGGAAGGCGTTATTATCACGGCTTTTCCTGACGACACGCTTGAATCCACCGCAGCGGTCAGAAACGCCTACGAAAGCAGGATTGAGCCTGTTTTGATTCATGAGGGAGCTTTGGATGTTTTGGCGCATCAGGTTGCAGGCATGCT
>CAZLCE010000012.1:0-48768 GCA_964558305.1 uncultured Candidatus Bathyarchaeia archaeon | reverse complement strand
GTTGAGCACCTTTCACGGTTCAGTCCAGCCGCACCGGTCCCAAAAACCTCAGCCCACCAGCAATACTACGAGCATCATAGCCCCCCAGGATCCTCGTAGTAACAGCAAAGGTCCAGCATGCCCACAATGCGGGTCAAGAAGGGTTTACCGAGATGGCTTACGCTACACAACCCAGGGCCAGGTTCAAAGGTGGCTATGTAGACTTTGCGGATACCGCTTTTCTGACCCGAACGTAAAGTTCAACATCTCTGGCAAGCTCAACAAAACTCTTAATCATGGAACGGATCTGCTGAAGAGAAGCATTGTTGACCGCGATTTTTCCCTCAAAGAAATCCCTGATAATTTGACGCTCTCTCTCGGTAAAGATGTAGCTTCGCATAAACTTACTGTTATAGGAAAAGCGTTAAATACTTTTCCTTTCTATAATAGTAATTGCCGAGTAAGCGATGATGGAAACAGCCTCCGTAAGGACTTGGAAAGCCTCCAAGAGATGAAGCATAACGGGGGCAACGAGCGGATCGTCTCGGAAGCCGAGGCGAAAAACTTGGCCACGAGTGGAGCCCGACAAGAAAAGCCCATGCGGGAGGGCACAACAGAGACAGCAGACGTCAAAGGAAAACTCGTAGAGTTTCTTTGGCACTTGAAAAAACAGGGCAGGGCAGAGGATACTATTCGAACCAGAAAATACATGCTTGGAACACTCGTCAAGTTCGGAGCCAACCTGTTCAACCCGGAATCCGTCAGAGACGCAATCGCCAGATATCCAAAATGGGATTTACGTTCTAAAAACATCGCTGTCCAATGCTACAGCAGCTTCTTAGAATTTCTGAAGCTAACATGGAAACCGCCGAAATACAGGCCAGCTGAGAAACTACCTTTCATTCCGTTAGAAAAGGAGCTTGACACGTTGATACACAGCAGTGGAAAAAACTTAGGCGCCTTTCTTCAAGGATTAAAAGACACAGGGGCTGACCCAGGTGAGCTGGCAGGTCTCAAATGGGTCGACATCAACATTCAATCCAAAACCGTGGCAATAAACTGTCCGGTGAAGGAACACAACGCCAGAATATTAAAAGTAAGCGACGAGTTTCTGCAAAGAATCAATGGCCTTCAAAAAAGAGAGGATGGAAAGGTCTTCAACAACGCAAGGATCATGTTTAGAAACTTCTATCAGCAACGCAGACGAATAGCTCATCAATATGGAAATCCAAGGCTGCTGGAAATCACCTTCAGAACCTTCCGACATTGGAAAGCAACAATGGAATACCACAAAACCCATGATCCCTATAACGTTAAGAAGCTGCTGGGACATAAGAGGCTGCAATCGACAGAAATTTACATAAACTTGGAGCAAGCCGTGTTCAAAGAAGAAAGTGACGAGTTCTACGTTAAAGCAGTTAAAACATTGGACGAGGCCTGCAAACTGATTGAGGTAGGTTTCGAATACGTCACCGACATGGAAGGCTACAAAGTGTTCAGAAAACGGAAATAAACATTATCCGTAAAAACTACACATTATGAATGGAAAATCGTTAGTTAAGTTAAACATGGTCTGAACAGTGTACATATGCTTTATTCGATAAATTCAAATCGATAAACGTGCTTGTTTTATTCGAGGATGAGCCCTAGCTGGAAAGGAACATAATGGCTGAGAAGAAGAGGATAATATTTCACTTAGACATGGATCATTTCTTCACGGCTGTCGAAGAGAGAGCACATCCTGAATTTAAAGGAAAGCCAGTAATTGTTGGAGCCGATCCGAAAGGGGGAAAGGGCAGAGGAGTTGTAAGCACATGCAATTATGAGGCTAGAAAGTTTGGTGTCAGATCTGGAATGCCAATTTCAAAGGCTTGGAAACTGTGCCCAGAAGCCGTTTACTTGCCAGTTAATTACGAACTTTATACGAAAGCTTCCAACGAGATTATGAATATTTTGCGAAAGTACGCAGACAAGTTTGAACAGTGGGGAATAGACGAAGCCTTTTTGGACGTAAGCTCAAAAGTGAAAGATTACGAGGAAGCTGAAGCCCTAGCCCACCAAATAAAAAAGGAAATTTACGAAAAAGAAAAGCTCACCTGTACAATAGGCATAGGTCCGAACAAGCTTGTCGCCAAAATGGCAAGTGACTTCCAAAAACCAGACGGCCTAACAATTGTCAGAGAAGAGGAAACAGAAAAATTTCTTGCTCCGCTTTCAGTGCGTAAGCTTCTTTGGGTTGGGCGAAAAACGGAGCAGAAGCTTGGAGCTATGGGAATTAAGACTATAGGAGATTTGGCTCGCTATGATCCTACGGTTTTGGCGGAGACCTTCGGTGTTATGGGCACTCAGATTTATTTAATGGCGCATGGGATTGACAGAAGCGAAGTTCAGGAAAGAGGCGAGATTAAGTCTATTAGCCGTGACATAACATTTGAAGAAGACACTTCAAATTTCGAGTTTGTACTAAAAACTTTAGATAGGCTTTCGGAGGAAGTGCACAAGGATGTTTTGAGGCAGCAGTTTTATTTTAAGACAGTTACTGTCCGGGTTCGTTACGAAAACTTTGAGACCCACACGCATAGCAAAACCTTACCTTTTATCACAAACCGTTTGCAGGACTTGAAGAAAACGGCGAAAGAACTGATGCAAGCCTATATAAGGTCTGAAAGAAAAGTAAGGCTTGTAGGTGTTAGAGCTTCAAACTTCGTCTCAGCAGAGAAACAACAAACACTAACTTAACGTAGCATGACTCGTCCATTTTATCCTTCAGAGAAAAGTCTAGGTCAGAATCTTCATTATCTTGTTTGATTTATTCAGTGTTTCATTTTGTTGTCGACAAAATTCTTAATAAGTTAATAAACAAGTCCATTAGCAAAGAAAAAGGGAACTACACGATGGTGAAGAATCAAGGCGTAGAAGTTGTGTTAACGGCTTCAGCTACGGAAATGAGCGATTATCACAAGAGCCCCTTTGTTGCGTTTGTCGCTGGATTTGCCAAAGGCCCAGTGCCTTTGTGGTTTTTGAGAAAAATCATCTATCCGCCAGTAGAACGCAACAGTGACGGAAGGGCCAAATATGCACCGTATGGCTTGAGAAAGGTAGAGGCTCTTCTTCTGGAGAAAGGTTTCGATGAGTCAGAAGTTGCAGTTGTTCATCCATTCGACCTCGATGCCTTTATAGGGTCCGCAACAAAGGCTGTAGGTGTATCTTCTATGGATCCAACAGGGATGGGCTATGTCAGTAAAACATATTCTTCGCTTGTAGGCGGTGGAGAGTCCATGAATTCCATTGAATTCAGAGATTTGGTTAGATGTAAGAGTATTCAAAAGTATAAGCCCAAGGTGATTGTTGGTGGTTTTGGAGCATGGCAGCTTGAACGCAAAAAAGTGGCCGAGAGTCTTGGTATAGATTGCGTGATCATCGGGGAAGGAGAAGATGTGGTTTCAGAGATTTTCCGGAAGGCGGTAAACGGAGAGTCTCTTCCTCGTGTGGTTCGTGTTGAAAAGAGTGTTGAGAATGAGAACGAGCCTAGAATTAGGCATGCAGCTATTCACGGATGTGTGGAAATTTCCCGTGGTTGTGGTCGAAACTGTCAGTTCTGTACACCTACGATGCAGAGAAAGCGTGATGTTCCGCTAGAGAAAATCATGAGGGAAGTGGAAACAACCATAAGAGAAGGTGGTTCTGGAATTACTCTGGTGACTGAAGACCTTTTTTTATATGGTGCAGAGAATAAGCGTTTTATCCCTAACAGAGAGGCAGTTCTGAAACTGGTCAAAAGTGTAGCATCGTATCCTGGAGTCAAGGCTATACAACCGTCGCACACTTCGTTGGCTCCTGTTGTTTGCGATCCTGTCCTGATCAGAGAGGTTGCTGAAATCCTTATAGAGCATCATTGTTATTGTCATGGGAAAACGCCTATCGTGACATCCGAGACTGGTGTGGAAACTGGTAGTGTTAGGCTTATCCAAAAGTATATGGCTGGAAAATCCCTTCCTTTTCAACCTGAACACTGGAAAGAGATTGTAAGTCAATCTTTTGGGATAATGAACGATAATGAGTGGTATCCTCTTGCAACATTAATAATTGGGCTTCCAGACGAAAAAGAAGAAGACGTTATCGAAACACTTGAATTGATAGATGACTTGAAAGATTATTACGCTTTATATGTTCCATTGCTTTTTGTTCCCTTGGAAAATTGCATGCTAATGAACAAGCAGGGAGCAGAAGTTAATGCCCTTTCAAAGGCACGATGGGAACTCCTTACGCGCTGTTGGGAATATAACATCAGAATCTGGCGAGACACTTTCCTAGAAAGTAGAATTCAAAATCCAATACTTTGCAAACTCGTTAAGCGTACTGTGCTCCCGTTCATAGGTAAAGTAGCGGGCATCTACTATGGACTGAAACATGGTGATGAAATGAAAAAAGCAATCTGGAAAATGACAACCGCTTAGCGTTTAGAGGTGTATTTCATTTCTGTTTTATGTCTGGGTACTTTTCTCTTATTTTTGCATCAGCAATTTTTGCAATCATTGCGCTAGAAATGAGTACATATTTTACGCTTGTTAGCTCGGCTAAATCTGCTGGTTTCTGGTCCTGAGTCACAAGCAACAGGTTATTATTTTTTGCATACTCCACGATGTCTTTGTCTTTTGCTCCTTTTAATCCTGCATCATGGACTGTTAGCACTTCCCAGCCCAATGTTTCAAAATACTCTTTTAAGCCCACGTACATTTCGTCAAGCAGAAGCTTCAATTCGGTCACCTCGTTACAGCTTCAACTTTTCAACAATTAGATATTTAGAGTCTTCCTTATTACACGTAGATTAGTTTTTTATCGCCTATGCCAATGATAAATAGCAGAACAGACAAGAACGATGAATCAGAAAAAAGTGAGATTAAATGGTGAAATACGATTCAAACAAGTTTTGGCATAGGGTAATGGTGTATGCAGCCATAGTCACCGTTGTTCAAGTGTTTCTTGGGCTCATGCTACTAGCGTCTGCGGGTCGCGGTCCAATAGGTGCATTGTATATTGTGGTTATGGAATTTTGCAATCTTGATCGACAACCCATTTGCCATCAAGCCCGGTCTCATTCTGGGGTCATGCGAGTGGAAAATGTACTTCTTCACTATGGTGCTCATGGGAAGCTTCTTCATGTTCCCAATAATACTCGCTATAGGCGAGACCATAGGTCGATTGAAAACAAGACGGCCTTTTTAGAAACGAAAAGGTTTTGAAAGTGTGCAGCACAAGCAGTATGGGTTTTCATCCTAAAAGCCGGGGATGGGAGTTGAACCCACATATAGCGGCTCTGCAGGCCGCCGCCTGAACCGTTCGGCCACCCCGGCATTCAATCATAAAATTCTAAGACTGTAATAAATGTTATCAGTCCATACCCAGTCTTTGGCAAACTTCTCTAAAAACTTGTAAGGCTGACTTTTCATCGTCAACGTTCTTTATGAGCATGCGTCCGCCATTGAATAGGCTGATTTCAAAATTTTTATAATCAAAAATTATCGCCAACGAGGATTTCACGCGCACATTAAAACGTTGCTTAATCAACTCATAGACTTTGTTAAGGTTTAATTTTAATGGCTTTTCTGGGTTTATGTTAGCTGTTTTTCGCCCGCATAACCAGACAAGCTTTTCTCTCGCTTCTGGAAAACCTATAATGCCGCGGCATGCTTGGCAATTTTTTCTTTTGAAAATATCTACAGTGGTGAGGTACATGTCACTGAAATCACAAATCATAAGTTTACCCTTCAAAGCAGAACCCATCCCCGTCAAAACCTTCACGGTTTCCATGGCTTGCATTGTTCCAATTATTCCGGGAGTAACTCCAAGCACACCACGAACATCACATGTCAACAGAAAATCATCTTTCACGTTTGGAAAAAGGCATTCCAAACATGGAGTTTCAGGCGGAGCAAAAACTGAAAGATTACCCTCAATCCCTATGGCTGCTCCAAAAACATAAGGAATTCCAAGCTTTGCACATGCACGGTTAACCAAGTAACGTGTCCGCATGTTATCCAAGCCGTCAACAACACAATCCACTTCAGAAAGAAGCTTCTCAACATTGCGTGCATTCAAATTTTCTGGCACAGCTTCGATTTTCACTAAAGGATTGATTTTGCTAAGTCTCTTCGCCGAAACCTCAACCTTCGGATAATGCAAATCTTCTGGGCTGTATAAGACTTGTCTGTGCAGATTGTGCAATTCCACAGTGTCTTGGTCTATCAAACGTAAGTGTCCAACCCCCGTGAGGGCTAAGTAAAGCGATGAAGCCGTGCCTAATCCGCCAAGTCCGACAACAGCAACTTTCGACTTTGCAAGTTTCCTCTGTCCTTTACGGCCGAGTTCTTTCAAAATAATTTGGCGACTGTAAAGTTCATCGTAGATTGATTTTTTCTCGTTTTTAGACATTTTAAGCAGTCTCCTCGTTTAGCATTGTTGTCAATCAGCTTTATATCTACCTTTTTTCAAAAACTGCTTCTCATAAATTTCCTTAACTCTCTTTATGGTATCCGCTTCCTCTGGAATTTTGTCATCTCTAATGCTGTTTATCCTCGCAAAACGCAAAGCCATCCCACACTTGTATTTTTTGCTTTTCTGAATCTCATTATACGTCACTTCAACAACAATTTTAGGAATCACAATCAGCCTTCTGGGCTCTTCTTTTACGGTCAGTTCCTTAAGCCGCTTCGTCATCTCGATAAATTCTGCGTCGGTTAATCCCTTAAAGGTTTTACCCACGGTTAAGAATTCGCCTGTTTCAGTGTCACGCGCCGCCAAATAGTAGTCTGAAAGCCATTCATGCCTGCGACCATAGCCATACTCTGCCGCAGCAATAACCAAATCCAAGGGCTCGAGAACGGGCTTTATTTTAAGCCATCGTTTTCCGCGGATTCCCGGCGTGTATGGACTGTCAATTTTCTTCACCATTAACCCTTCGTGCCCAGCATCCATGGCTTCTTTTAGAAACCGTTCTGCTTCTTCAATCTTATTTGTAATCATCTGTTTTGTTAGCGGTATTTCTCCTGCGTTCTCAGCCAAAATTTGTCTTCGCTGCAAGTACGGAACCGCGATTAGGCTTTCACCATTAAGGTATAGAATATCAAATAGGTAGAGTTTCACTGGAATTTTTTCAACCATGTCTTCTATCGCGTGGACTCTTTTGAATCTCCGCATCAAATGCTGAAAAGGAACTGGAAAGCCAAGATTATCAACGGCTATGACTTCACCTTCCAGTATAGCTTCTTTCGTCTTCACGTTTTTTCTCGCCGTTTCGACGATTTCAGGCAAACTTTCAGTCACATCTGTTAGCCTTCGACTGAAAATTCTCACTTCATCGCCGAGCTTGTGAATCTGAACTCTGGCTCCGTCTAACTTGTATTCGAAGGCTGTTTTGTCATCATGCTCTTTCAACGCTTCCGCGGCATCATTTGCCATCTGAGCCAACATAAGCCTAACAGGTCTAAAAACCTTGAAGCCTATCTTTAATAAGCCCTCCTTGCCTTCCATTTTGGCTATGGTAGCGACCTCTCCTATATCGCCTATTGTCATGTTTGCCTTTTGGACAACTTCCAATGGAATTTGAAAGGCTTTGGAAACTGCTTGCTCCATTAACCCTTCATGAAAACCTGTTCGCATCTCGCCAATGAAAATCTTAACTAGATATTTGGCTTCGACTGGTGAGGCTGCGCTTAAGAGGGCTTCTATTAGGCGTTCTTTCTTTTCCCTTGAGCCGTATCCTGTAGTTTCGGCTATAGCCTCTAAACTCCGTCTAACCTCCACTATTGTTAATTTTCTTTCGAAAAGTGTCGCTTGCTTCTCGATTTTGCTATTTTCGAAAAGGATTTTTGTAGCTGAACCGACATCGCCAGTTTTACTGAAAGCTTCTATGAAAACCTTCCATTCAACCCTTGTTATGCGTTTTATGATTTCGCTTAAAGTTGCCCAGCTAACCTCCAGGGTTTGTTGACTCCATTTTGGGAAGGATCTCCCAAGAATCATGGATGCCGCAGGTTCGATCTCTCGAGTTTCCAAACTCTTTAGAAATTCTGCAACAAGGTCTAGCATGGCAAGTCGCTTGTTTGTAGCCTCAAGTTTTTCACATAGTTCAGCCAGAGCCTGGAAGGGTGTCTCCATGCTGTTAACCTTTTAAACATGCTTAGTTTTTGATTATTAACTTAAAGAGACAAAAGTTGTTTTAATAAATATCGGGAAAAAGAGGTTGATGGGATGGGTATTTTCGTTTAGAATGAAGTCTCCAGTTTTGCTTTAATTTCTTTTATCTTCTTCTCCATTTCCTTTGCTTTTGCCTTCTTCTTCAATGCCGTGTAGCAGTCTTTTGCGTATTCTAGTGCGCTGACTCCGAATCTGTCAAATCCTTTTTGGAACGACAGCTCGGCGGATTTCAGAAAATGTTCCACAGCATCTTCATAATTTTTAAGAGCATATGCGCATTCGCCTGCCTTGTACAACATGGATGTGGAGTCGAAATAGTTTTGTACTTTATGGTATAGTTCTGCAGTTCGCAGGAAAAGTTCCTCAGCCTCTTTGTATTTGCCAACTTCGTAAAGCGTGTTCGCGTCCTTATGCATCTTAACAGGGTCTTCCTTCACTTTCTCTTGGCTCATAATGGTCAACTCGCAATTTGCTACTTATCAAATCAGACTCACATTTAGGCTTTCCCGTTTCGCTCCAAATTAAAAGATTATAAACATTAAAAAGGATTCAACGCAAATAGTTATTGGCATTCATCTAGTGGATAAGTATGGCTCTCAAATGTGCTCAATGTAACTCAAAATTTCCAATTTATCCGCCGAAAAGTAAATGCGAAAAATGTGGAGGAACACTAGAATACGAAACTGACTTATCCAAAAGCCGCAAAACCAAGTTTTCGGGGCAGCTGCGTTTTTGGAGATATAGACATTTGCTTCCGCCAATTCAACATGTGACAAGTTTGGGTGAGGGTGGTACTCCGCTGCATAGGGCGGAGAGACTTGCGAAAAACTTTGGCTTAAAGGAACTATATTTAAAGGATGAAACCAGAAATCCCACAAATTCCTATAGAGACCGTGCAGCGGCTCTTTTAACATCAAATGCAATTGATCTTCAATATGACACGTTAATCTGTGCATCCAACGGAAACTTGGGTGCTTCACTTGCTGCCTATTCTGCAAGGGCTGGATTAATCTGCCACGTGATTGTGCCAAAAATCGTGGATGTTGGAAAATTGGCTCAAATGCTAGCTTATGACGCGGTTATTGAAGAATATGGAGAAATCATCGACGATTCTATACGCAAGGCTGAGGCTTTGGCGAAGGAGGCAGGCTGGTATCAAGCGACTGCAGAATTAAACCCGCTTGTGATTGAGGCTCAGAAAACAATTTCTTATGAGGTGTGCGAGCAGTTTGGTGTTCCAGAATGGTTCATAGTTTCCATGGGAAGCGGCGGAACAATCTATTCAATCTGGAAAGGCTTCATAGAGCTTAAGCAGCTTGGAATAACAAACTCTCTGCCAAAGATGATTGGTGTCCAACCGGAAGGATGCGCATCCATAGTTAAAACATTAAAAGAAAATCGCCCTAAAATGGCAAAGACTTTGAAGCCATCCACTCATGCGCTTGCTCTTTTGACGGCTGAGCCGCTGCAAGGAGAACTGGCAATAAGGGCGGTAAAGGAATCGAATGGTTTGGCTTTGACGGTTTCTGACTCAGAAATTTTTGCAGCAGAGCTTCAAGTAGCCAAGCTTGAAGGAATTTTTGCAGAACCAGCAAGCTCTGCCACAATTGCAGCGTTGAAAAAGCTTGTTGAAGAAGGAAAAATAGGCAACAGCAGTAGCGTTGCTTGTCTTATCACTGGAAGCGGGCTTAAAGCCACAGATGTATTGCAAGCATTAACCAAAAAACAGAAAACAGCAGTTCTAGGCTTAGAGATAAGCACCAAAGAGAAAATACTGCGGATTCTAAGCAAAAAAGACACATACGGTTATGACTTGTGGAAAAAACTTGGAAAAACCATGACAAGAGCAGCCATATACCAGCACCTAAACGAACTATCAGAAAAGGGACTAATAGTGAGTTATGAAAAAGACAGGAAGAAGTTTTTTAATATAACGCAACGTGGTAAAAAAGTTCTACGTGCGATAGATGATCTAAAACTTCTGTTGTGATTCGAAAAGCTAATATAGTATAGTTACAACTATACTACGCGATAGACATGCTCAAACGAGAAGCAACATCGCCTTTTAATTTAGCTGTGACAGCCGTGTTCACAGCGCTTGTTTGCGTTGTAACCATAATCTTTTCCATATATGTACCTGCAACAGAAGGATTTTTCAACATAGGTGAGTCTATGGTTTTTCTTTCCGCTCTCCTTTTTGGGCCCTTAGTCGGAGCTTTTGCAGGAGGAGTGGGCTCCATGCTGGCTGATCTATTCTTAGGCTACCCGCATTATGCGCCCGCAACTCTTCTTATCAAAGCTTGCGAAGGCGCCGTCGTAGGAATGGTTAAGAAGAGAAATCCAAGGCTTCTCTCTAGGCTTCACTGGAGGTTTTTCACCATGGTCTTGGGAGTTGTTGCCGGTTCCTTGCTGGGTTGGATTGGCACGGCTTATTATAGCGGTGAAGCACAACTCACCTTGGGTTTTGGATCATTCGTGATTTATGTTCCAGCAGAGTTTTGGATATTTCTAGGCGTCATAACAGCTTTATCCATAGTAATATTAGGCCTTCTAGCTGAACCCGAGTTCGGCTGGACGATTTTTTCTGTAATCGCCGGCGGCTTCGTCATGGTTTTGGGATACTTTCTATATCAACGATTCCTAATTTACCCTCTTTTCAAAATAGAAGTAGTAGCCATAGCTGAAATCCCTGTAAACATTGGACAAATGATAATAGGGGCAATAATCGCTTTACCAATAGCTAAAATAGTTTGGCGTGTGCTTCCATATTTAAAGGAAAAATAATCAGATACCAAATAAAGCATGTAAATGGGGGTTAAGCGATCTGAGTCTTCCTTTTGGAAAGATTCCCATTAATGTTCTGGAAGAAGTCGTTTTCAAAAATCTTGGCGTGAAACGTGAAGAGGTCGTTTTGGGTCCATCTGCTGGATTTGACGGTGCAGTTATCGACGTGGGAGATAAATCTTTAATTGTTTCCATGGATCCCATCACCGGAGCAATAGAGAGAATTGGCTGGCTTTCTGTAAACATCAATGCAAATGACATTGCCACTTTCGGTGTTGAACCAGCATTCTTATTCTCATGTGTTTTGCTTCCAGAAAAAGCGGATAAGAACATCATTGAGACTATATGTGCTCAAATGGATAGAGCTGCAAAAGATTTGGGAATGGCGATTGCCGGTGGACATTGCGAAGTAACCCCCGAACTGGCTAATCCAATAGTTATAGGCTGCGCCATGGGCATGACAGAAAAGGGAAACTACGTCACAGCAGGCGAAGCTAAATCTGGAGACAAACTTGTAATGACTAAAAGTGCCGGAATAGAAGGCACGGCAATTTTGGCATCAGACAGAGAAGAACAATTAAAGAAAGCAATAAATGCCATAATGTTGCAGAAGGCAAAGGACTTCTACAACCAAATAAGCGTTGTTAAAGATGCAGTAGCAGCCTTCAAAACAGGCGGCGTTCACGCTATGCATGATCCGACAGAAGGAGGTTTGGCTGGAGGAATCCACGAAATAGCAGACGCGTCAAACCTAGGTGTAAAAGTCTTCGAAGAGAAAATTCAAATTCAGCCTGAAACCATAAAAATCTGCAATTTTTTCGAAGTTGACCCATTACAACTAATAAGTTCAGGAGCTTTACTGATTTCCGCCAAACCAGAATCTACAGAAAAAATAATTAGCCGTCTGCATCAAGAAGACATTCCTGCTTCTGTTATTGGTGAATTTTTAGAAAATCCACAAACCCGCAATATTGTAAGGAAAAATGGGAAAATTCAAAACTTGCCAAGACCCTCATCTGATCATCTTTGGCTTGCCCTCATGAGATGAGTTGCCTCCGAAATTCTTGCTCAACACTTGAAGAAACCAGTAAAACGTGAAGAACGGATAGTAAAAGGCGTACCTGAAAGTGTGAGAATAAATCAAACCACATTTTATCTCTAAAGCAGCCAACGAAAGGCTTTCCTTCCAATTCCAGTCTTCAGACGGCCTGTAATGGAGACAGTAAATGTCATCGCCTACTACGACTTTGTATCCCTTCTTTTTAATCCAATTCACAATATACGCATCCTCGTAAGCGTGCAATCTTTCTGGAATGTTAATGTTCTCCACAAGCTCGCGTCGAATAAGCGTATCATGCATACCGCCGCGGAGATTGAAGCATTCTCTTGCAATGAGGGCGAGGGATTTCAAAAAAAGCTTATTTTTGACATTTGGGATGACATCGATGTTTAATCCCCATATCGCGCCAACATTTTTGTTAATCTGTTTCTCTGCTTTTTCAAACCAATCCTTACAAAGTATGACATCGCTGTCTGCAAACATGAACCACTCTGTTTCTACCTCTCTTATGCCCCTCGTCCTTGCTTTGGCCCTGGAACCATTTTCTGTTATAATCTTAACATTCCCATACTTCTTATTGAATTCATCCATAATTTTTAACGTGTCATCGGTTGAAGAGCCGTCAACAACAATTAAACGTCTAACTGGCACATTTTCATAAATTGATTTGAGGCATTCACTCAGCAAATGGTCGCTGTTCTTTGTAAGCATAACGACATCTATTGGCTCCATACGCCTAATCTTCCATCATCTTTTAATCAAGATTCTAATGTCTAACCCGAAATAGGGTATTCTAAACGATTTAAAAAATAATAATTTATCGGCGACCCTAAGGTTTGCATCATAGAAGGGTTCAACTTTGACGAAACTGCAATCCAAATTTTTTTGGATATCCTCCTTCCATTTCCATGGAACTCTAAGACTGATATGCGTTTTATCGAAATCTCTAACAATTTTCTTGATCGGTCTTTCCACAGCTTTATTAGGCGTTGTACAAATGAGCACGTTTTTGCAAATGTGAAACATGTTCCTAATCGCTCGTAAAGGATGTGGAAGATGTTCTAAAACTTCAAAACATGTAACCAGATCAAAAACTCTATTTTTGAAAGGAAGATTCTTTTGTACATCACAGACTACAAAGCCGGTTGAGCAAGTTTTCTTTGCTTGTTTTACGCTGTGCTTAGATATGTCAACACCAGAAGCATCGTAACCAAACGATTTTAAAACGTCAACTGCATATCCATAAGCGCATCCCACATCCAACGCAGTCTTGTCTTGTCCATCTAAAAGGTTAGAACTGGAAACTTCTGATCCCCATTTAAGAACCTCTAAAACGTATCGCTTAACCAGCCGTTCTCTCTGCGAGTAATTGGAATCTTTGAAGTATTCCTTCTCAAACTGCAATCGTTTCACCTGACTTGAAGCCGCTCAAATTCCTCCCATATTTTATTAGTAATTGTTCGTTTCAAGGCTCTATTTTTATATAGGTTTTTAATCTTATTCAAGATTAATAAAGTATCTTAAAACAGTATGAAGGGTTAAATGAAGGCGGAGTGTCGCCTGTTTGGTTGTAACTTTGGAAAAAGCCGCTAACATTGCTATTCGTTCTCTTACTCCTAACAGACCTTATCATGTACAGTGGATGCTCACACGAAAATGCAACTACAATTGTAAAGGATGCGATGTTTGGCGTGAACAAGACGCAAGAGAATTATCAACAGACGAGATTAAAAGAGGCTTAGATATTCTCAGAGAATTAGGCGTGATAGAAGTGGTGTTATCTGGCGGAAATCCACTCTTAAGGGACGATATTGACGAGATCATAAATTACGCTTCCAAGTTTTTCATCACCACCATTTACGATAACGGTAGCATGGCCGCAGAAAAAATTGATGCTTTACATAATGCGGATTTTGTTGCAATCTCCATAGATAGCTTAGACCCACTAAAAAACGATTACATCAAAGGCGTCAAAGGGGCATGGGAAAAAGCCATGCGAGCTATTGAAAAATTGCGTGGAGAAGGAATTAATGTAAGCGCATCACCAACAATTTCGCAACTCAACCTTTATGAAATTGCTGATTTCACCAAATTCTTTCTGAGAAAAAACATCCCACTTTGGTATTGCCTATACTCCTATGATTCTTCTGAGGATCTGAGCCAACTTTTTAGAATCGGAAAGAAAAACGATGAGTTTATGATAACTGATAAAAAGGCAATGATTAAACTCTGCAACTTCCTCATTGGGCTGAGAAGAAAAAACAGCAATATCTTTATGACAACCAAAACATTAGAAACAATCAAGAATCTTTACTTAGAAGGCAGAAGAACGTGGAAGTGTCGTGCACTTCAAAACTTCTTTATGATTGACCATTTAGGTAGAGTCGCAGGGTGTCATCTTCACGAGTCAGTAGCATCAATTTCCGAACTGCCACGACTCTGGAACAGTAAAAAATTCAATGCCTTGCGTAAAACTTATAACACATGCACCCGGTGCACTTACCTCTGTTACATTTTCTATTCTCTTCACGGAAATGTTCTTGGTAACTTACAGATAGCTCAAGAGCAGTGGAAAAACGCAAAACTCCTTTTGAAGAGAAACAATGCTAAACTTCTAGATTTGGCAAGAAAGCAATAATGTCCATTATTTTCTTAATGTGCCCCTTATCAAATGCTTGTCCTTCCTCAACGTCTATTATGAGAAGAGTCTTCCTCATCTGAGATTGCATAGCGTTGATGTTGTCCATTATTGCTCTTGGTCCAGCATCCCGTGGCCTCTTTA
Source organism: uncultured Candidatus Bathyarchaeia archaeon (assembly GCA_964558305.1). Lineage (GTDB taxonomy): Archaea > Thermoproteota > Bathyarchaeia > Bathyarchaeales > Bathycorpusculaceae > CAZLCE01. Next base: position 33,967 of record CAZLCE010000012.1, on the reverse strand, counting down.
GTTCCAGAAGGACAGGCAAAAGCATGATGAAGATGAAGGTTGAGACTCCAAGAATTAGCATGATAGATGTTGTCGGGGTCGGATTCGGAACCATTCTTATCTTTTGAAATTTATGCCTTAGTTTATAATATAACTGTTTCCGTTTCCCAGATGGGCTGTTTTTGCCCAGTTGTTACTGTTTCTTCGGAAGATTTTTGACGTAAGCAAATCCAAGAGGGCTTTTGTGCATATTGGTATATTGTATAAGAATGTGAAGATTAACAACGGGATAAGCCATTGAGCTCTTGTTCTGCCATCTAAATATGTACCGATTCCCACTTCGAAGAATGGGGCGAAATTTCCAACGAAACTGTAAAGGGAAATTGGCACCGAAATCCAAAACATGTTAAGCCATTGCGAGGATTTGAAGAAGAACAACGGAACACCTATAATGCATGAAAGTAAAACCAAGACTGGCATAAAATACACATTCAATAAGAGTAAACCATCAATTTTCTCTCTAAATCTTAGATTTTTACTTTTTAAAACGCTTAATAGATGTTTGAAGGCGCATTGCATGTGACCTTTTGACCATCTGTATCTTTGCTTCCAGTAGGCACGCCAGTTTTCAACCGCCTCTTCGTAACATTCTGCGTCGTTGACGTAGCGAACTCTGTAGCCTGCGAGGTATGCTCGAAAAGTTAAGTCCGTGTCTTCCGCCAAGATGGTTTCATCCCATCCGCCTAAAGATTCCAGTAGGCTACGTTTGAATCCTCCCACGGTTCCGCCGAATTGGGTAATCAGTCCTAAGCTTTCTCGGGCTTGTTGGTCAACTCGATATCCACCTATCCTTTCTAATGCTACAAGCCTTGTTACCAAGTTTTGAGGTTCGTTCAACACGATGACTCTGCCTTGCACTACGCCTACCTTCGGGTCGATAAACTCTTTTGTAAGTTTTTCCACGATGTCCTTTTGCGGATAGTAATCTGCGTCAAAGCAGAGGATGATTTCACCTTTTGCATGTTTGAATCCAGCGTTTAGGGCAGATGCTTTTCCATTTCGCCCTTCTTTCTCGTTTCGGTGCACGACTCTGATGTGACTGTGCGTATTTGAATATTGTTCCGCTATTTTTCCTGTGGCATCAGTCGAGGCATCATCAATGATTACTATCTGCAGTTTGTCTTTTGGATAAGTTAGTTCTGTCATTCTTTGAAGTATTCTTCCAATTACTTTTTCTTCGTTATATGCTGGGATTAAAATTGACACTGTCGGTTGATATACTCGGTTCTCTGATGTAACATTCTCTCTGCGTCTTTGAGCGTTTTTAAGAACTGTTAAGGTAAAGATGTAATGTCGAACAAGATAGGCTATCATTAAAGCTGTTAAAACTAGGAATGAGGCTTCCAAGATTTCTATTATCAAATTTCTAAACCTTCTTTTCTATTTTTGGAGTAGGTTAAGGCTGTTAAACTCATGGACCAAAATGAAACAATCCAAATGAGATTTATGAAGGGGCTCAGGATTATGTATGCCGTGTTGAAGAATTCTCCGAAATTATAAGCAACAGCATGTGCAAACGTGGAAAAAAGTTGATTCCAAAGCAGACCGATAAAATCTCCCACTAACAGCAAGGATACTTTCCTTTTTAGCGTTCCATTTAAGGGAAAGATTAGGGAAACGAAGAGAAAATTAAAAATTATGAGCATGTAGGCTGACTCATCGCTGACATAATGTGAAGAGAGAAGCGCATAGGAAACTATTGTTCCTACACAAAACCCCAAGATTAGATGCCTAATCGTCCAGCCATCCGCTTTCATTCTTATCTCCTTCTTTGCCCGAAATTTAGAAGCTAATTATGGAAAAATAATACAGAAGATATCTCTATAGAACAAGTTTTAAAACTTACGCAAAAACCCGTTAAGCTTAAAATTCCGCTGAAAGCTGTTTCCAGCTAGTTATCAGATTGAAGCACTACATTGTCTATTACCATGCACAAAACTTTGAACACTTCTTCAGCCTCTAAATTATCAGTGTCCAAAATTAAATGGAAAGGCTTAAAATCTTCTCCTAGACTAAAGCCGTAAAGTTTCTTGTAAATCTCCCTCGTACGCTCTTCTTTGTTTTTTAATGTTTTCCAAGCCTTTTCTATACTTATTCCGTCTCTTTTGGCTATTCTTTCTGCTCTCTTTTCTGGAGAAGCCTCCAACCATATTTTAAAGCCTATTTTAAGAAGCCATGGCATGGTCCAACTGTCTAAGACCACGTTTCCTTGTTGTGCTATTTTTAAAAGTTTTTTGTCAACTGATTCGTCAAATTTTGGGTCTTTATTTCGCTTTTCTAGAAATTGCATTCCTTCCTTGCTTTCCCACCATCCGCGTTCGGAGGCTTTATAGCCTTCTTCTCTTGCTAACGCTTTTAGTGCATCTCCGCCAGAATAGTATTTTAACTTATATTTTTCTGCAATTTTTTTGGCTAGTGTGCTTTTTCCAGTTCCAGCCATTCCACAAACGCAAATGACAATTTTTTTTCCACTTTTGACTTTTATTTTCTCTTTTTTCGTCATCGCTTAAGCCTCAAAAATTGCTAAAGAACTCTTCCACTTTGTTTTAGAGTCTTTTTGAGGCAGTTATGGCATATTTGTCCTCCGTAGGGACGCCAAATTTTTCTTTTACTTCGGTTAAGTTTGCGTATTCTTGCTGGAGAGAGATGTGATATTCCACTCAATGGTTTGCCACACATGGAGCATGAAGGTGTAGGCACGATTTCCATTTTGTAATGTGTTCGATTTCTGCCGCTTGGTAATGTCACTTTTGAGCGCTTTTTGCTTCTTGTGCGTAAATGTGGTTGGGGCATGGTTTCGCTTCCTATTCTATGGGCATTATACCTAGCAAGCGGGATGCGAGTGTTCCCAAAAGGAAGGAGCAGATGAAATACCACCAGACTAAAGGTATTCCTCCAAAGCCTGGGACATATGCAACATGAATGTCTTGTCCATATAGGGGCGTTAATACAAACCACCAAATGAATATATAACTGAAGGAAAGCCCAAACAAGACCAACTGGGGTTTAGCCATTTTCTTCTGCATATTAAGGATTTGTGTTTCTTTCTTTTTCAATTTTTCAAGCTGTTTCGTATCCTTTGAACGAATAGCTTTGGTTGTCTGCGAACGGTATTCAGCAATTTCCTTTTGCATTACTTTGTATTGTTCCCAGCCCACAAATCGGCTTATTAAGAGTCGATTAAGTGAGGAGCTGGCAAATGAAATAATCATACAAATTAGCATTACTATGATGGTAGCGATAGGCGGCGTCAAGAAATCCATTATGTTTCCTCAAATCTCTTCTTTTTATTTTATTCCCATTAATAACTATTTTTACTCGAGTGCTTATTCTCCGAATATACGCCTAAAAGCTGGATACATTTCAGCAGCTCTCTCTTGCACTAATACTTGGTAATACTGGTAGATTATTCCCACAGAAAGCAGAATACCCATTCCTGAACCAAAAACTCCGAAGAAATCTGAAACGCCAGCAATCAACGCAACAACTATTCCACCTAAAACCGTGACTACAGGGATATACCTTTTAAGAATTGATTCAACAGCCTTTCCAGAACGTCTATAACCTGGAATCTGCATGCCAGCGTCAACGAGTTGTTTAGCTACTGTTGATGGCCCAAGACCACCAACTTCAAGCCAAGTAAGCGAAAACACAACACAAAAAGCAACAAGAATACCAAGATAGCCGAGAGCTCTAAAAGGATCTTCCATGACATTTACAAAATTTCGTGGTGAAGTTACAAAATAAACTAAGCCACCAGAGGGATTGTATCCTGTTGTTTGACCCTGATCGTTTCTTACAGCTGTAAATTGACCTAGAATGTCAATCCAAAGGTTTTTTCCAGCGGGCGGTTGACCGCTCATGCTCCAGAATAGTTGAGAGAAGAAATACACGTTCGCGAAAAGTGCGGATGCAAAAATCACTGGCAAGTTAGATACATACAAGAGTTTTATCGGGTATCTGCTTCTGAAACCTCGGTAACCAGCGTAGGATAAGGGCAATTCAACTCTTACGCCTTCCATATAGATTATGATTATAAAAGCAATAATTGTAGCTATTAAGCCGAGCATTGACGGGTTTTGAGGGTTCTCTCTCAACCAGAGCAGTGTTACTGGCTGGCCGCTTGACAATATTTGGGCTAACGCAACAAAGAAGCCGTAGCTTCTGAGTTCGCCTACAGCGGGTACGGTAGCAAAGCTTTGCCAGAAAATGTGTTGCGCGACGCCGGCCATAATGAATAGACTTATTCCGCTACCAAATCCCCAGCCTTTTTGAAGAAGTTCATCCAATAGTAGAACAATTATCCCAGCTGCTATAAGTTGCAAGAAGACGATTATCGCTGTCGTGCCTGGTAAGCTGCCGTACATTCCGCCAATTATGTAAGCTGATGTTTGAATTCCTGTGAGAACTATTGAGAAGACTTTGCTTGCTGTTGTGAATAGGCTTCTATCCTCAGGCTTTGACATGTCGCAATCTATCATGGCGGAGCCGACCAAAAGCTGCAGTATTAATCCTGCTGTCACTATTGGTCCTATGCCAAGCTCCATGAGTGTGCCGCGGCTGGAAGCAAAAATTATTCGAAGGGCAGCGAGTTCCCCTAGCGGTTCTTTGGAAATGCCGTAGAGCATGACCTCGGACATTATTAGGTAGATGATTAGAACAAGTGCCGTCCAGAAGAGTTTCTCGTTGAATCCTACTCTGCGTTCTGGAGCCTTAATTTCAGGAATGCCCCTTGCAATGGGTTTGAATAAGTTTAAAAATCTACCTGCCATGGCTTAACAGTTACTCTCCCTCTTCTTGAGTCTCCGTCAGAATTTTTCCGCCTGCTTCTTTTATTTTTTCGGCTGCAGATTTTGAGTATGATGCCACTTTAACGATTAATGGTTTTGTAATTTTGCCTGTGCCAAGAAGCTTAGTGTAACCGAGGCTTTCCAGATCTATAAGAGATTTGCCTTCTTCCTTTTTTGTTGAAAATTTTGTAGCTATTTCGTCAAGTTTTCCGACATTTATAATGTTCACTTTTTGTCTGAGACTTTTAGGTGAAGTGAATCCTCTTTTGCCGAAGTAGTCTGGCTCATACCTTATAACGTATGACCATAATTGTTTGTGTCGTCCTGCCTTTCTGTATCCTTTAGAACTCGTGCATCTATGTTGACCTACTCTACCGTAGCCGTGAGTTCTTGAACCCCGTTTCTTTCTAATTTTTCTGAGTTTATGTGGCATTTTTTACCTGGCTACCTTATCTATGGTTTTTTCTTCAATAGCCTTTTTTAGTCGGATTTCAAGCACACCATTCTTATATGTTGTACGCATATTGCTCGGAATCACTCTCTTAGGAAGATTTAAACTTTTATGATATTTGCGGTCTGAAGCCTCTGCGGATAAGGTTAATTGTTGATTTTTCGCATGGATTTTTAGACTTTCTCGCTTGAAACCTGCAAATTCCGCAACAACTATTATTTCATTCTTTTCTTCAAGAACATCAATTAGGGGTTCTGGCACTTTCCATTTTCTTTCTTTAAAAGTCTTTGAACTCATGTATCTGGACGGGTATGTCTGCCTTTTGATTCTTGACGTTTTGATTCGAAATATTTTTGGAGTATTTTTATCTTTAACTCTGTTTAGGGCTTTAGAAATGTCGAACCGTTTTGAACATTTTTTATTTCTTCGCCATTTCGCGCTCAATTTCGCCTTCCCCCTAGATACAATGGCATTTCAAAAGTAGCTATAAAATGTATCGCAAACAAAAATGTCAAAAAGAAATGCTTAGAGCATTCGCTTTATCAATTCGTTGATTTTTTCTCCGCGATAACCTAGCTCGCCACCCATGGCATAGCCCTTTTTTATTTTCCCTTTGAATCCTTTGGTTGGCGGGTGTAACTTAAAAACAGGTTGCACGTTTGGCAGCTTCCAATATTCAGCGCGACAATTGAAAATTGCTTCTGAGAGCTCTTCTAATGATTTGTAGCCAATTTTCTGCGCATAATCATCTGTTAATTTCTTGTTGCCAGCAAGTCTTCCTTTCTTCTTTATTAGCATGTTCACAGTTTCTTTTGAGGCTTCACCCCATGTGACAAAGCTTTGTGCTGCTTTTAGCATTCCAAGAAATGATGGACGATTATCAATTAACACGGCATAATTGTTCCTTAGTAAGTTAATCATTTGTAAGGTTTCCCTAACATTGAGTGACGCGCTGATAGTTCCACGAATCCTTACAACTGCAACGCATTTATTTTCCTTCTTTTCTTCAGCCAACTATTTCACCCAATCAACTGGAGTTATGAGGCTGTAGGTTTTCTTTAGCGCATCAAAGACAGCGTATGCAAAGGAAGGAATTGTTCTCGTAGAGCCGAAACTTCTGGTCCAACAGTCCTTTATGCCAGCAAGACCTAGAATTACTTTTGAAACTTCGCTTGCGACTAAGCCTAAGCCTCTAGGTCCGGGAATAATATTTATTTTTACGCCGCCGCACTTTCCCTCAACTTGAAAGGGTATTGAGTGGGGTTTTCCGCATCCGCATTCCCAGCTTCCGCATCCACGTCTTACTGGTATAAGTTTCAGTCGTGCATCTGCAGCAGCCTTCTCTATGGCTGTTCGCACTTGACTTGCCTTTCCAGAGCCTAAGCCTATGTAACCATCTCTGTTTCCAACGGCAACTATAGCCTTAAATCTTGATTTTTCGCCAGCGTCTGTTTGTTTTTGAACCAAGTTTATGTTTATAACCTCTTCTTGCAAGTCTGGGAGCAGTGCATCAACGATTTGTGGTTCACGTAGTTGTAAGCCTCCCATGAAAACTTCTTCAATGGACGTGACTCTGCCCTCTTGGATCATCTTCCCCAGACGTGTTCTCGGGATCCATTGCTCTAAACTTTCCGATGAGGATCCTCTTCTGGATCCTCTTCTACTTGTCAAGCTTTCTTACCTCCACTTTCAAACGCGGCGATTACATCTTTTTTGACCTTTTCAAAATTTTTTGGAAAATCTTCAGGTGGAAGTTTTTGTTCCAAATATTTTGAAAATTTAGATTGGTATTCTTCAGGATTTGATGCTAAGCTTTGCGCATACTGTGCAATATGCTCGCCTTTTATTCTCTTTTCGTCAGGTAATCTCTCCTTGCTGTGCGGCACATCTATCCCCGCGTCTAAAACTCCTTTTAGCACAGCGAGAACTCTTGCGCCCTTTGAAGGCGCATGTAATCCTAAGTCTAAAATCACTTCCTCTATACCTTGAGCCTTGGCTTTTAACCCGCAAAGAAGCCCAGTCAAATAGGCTGCTGGAATATTTCCTCTGGGGGCTTTCCATCCATATTTCTTTGTCAGCTCTTTGCTGTAGGCGGAAACCAAAACTTCGTCTCCATGAGGTTTAGCCACTATTATTTGAGCAATTACGTTGTTTAGGGTGCTGCGAGCTACCAATCTAGGTTTTCCAGAAAGCACTAATGCTTCTCTTGCCTTGTAATCGGTCTTTCCTTCTCTTCTTCTTCGAAACGGAACGCAATAACGTGAATCTGTGGCCATCAGCGTTTCCTCCAAAGTTCATGCGTCTTCAAGTAGCGCTCCAAATCGGCAACCGATTCGATTCTACCGCTACTTGCAATTGTGTACAATTTTCGGTATGTGCTTTCAGTGATGATTCTGCTAGCTTTTAGTTCACGGAGCCTTTTTCTTATAGCTCGGATTTTACTCATCCAAGCCTCTTTCTTCGTAATTTTTGTGTAAGGTGATCCGCTTTTGCCGCCAGATCCGCGTCGCCGTCCTTTCTTTTTCTGTTCATGTAAAATTCGTGCCCTGGCACGGCTTACACCTTTTTCGGGTAATGATTTTATAATATTTTCATGGATTAATTTTCTAATTTCCTCCCGTGTCATTGCGGCCTCTACGTCATCTATTCTTTCAGGGTCTATCCACACACGGTTTTGCCCGACTTTCAATATTTGTGATGCTAAACGCCGTTGACTTTTAAGGCCAGTCATTGTTCTTCCGTCCTACTTTTACTTTTCTTTGCCTTTCTTCGTTTGCGTTTTGGCTTTATTGCTTTCTTTTCCTCTTCCACTTCTTCTTTTTCTTCCTCGAGTTTCTCCTCTTCCAATTTCTTTTCTTCTTCAACCACTTCTTTCGCTTCTTTGAGGTTTAGAATCTTTATTTTCTTTTTTCTTGCTTCTGCGAGAATCTTGGCTCTTTTTCTTTTACCAACTGTATGTGCGATTCGTAGGGCTTGGGTTTTCGGGTCAATTTTTTCAATCTCTTCAGTGTTGTAAACTAAAACTTCTTTGTAGCCAGATGGATGGAGGCCTCTTGTAATTTTCGGTCCTCTGTATCCAGCATTTACCGTGAGTGGCCATCCTTTTATTTTCCTTCTCATCTTGTTGTCTAAGCCTCGTGGTTTACGCCAGTTTTTTTTCAGGCGTATGTACCGCCAGCTTTCATGTCTTACAAATTTTGGCTTCTTCTTTTTGACGCGTTTTCTCAGTTTCAGCATCTTTTCTGCAGTGGCTATGTCTTGCTTGGTCATTCTTTCATTCCCTCGCTTCGTTCGTACACGTATATGCCATCTAAGAAGACGCGGGGGTCTTTACTTTTCACTTTGACGGCTTGTTCAATGTTTGCTGCTGTTTGGCTCACATCTTCGAGATTTACGCCTTGAACGATTATGTCTTCGCTTTGAACATCAACTTTGACATTGCCCATGATCTTGGCTTTTCTTGGGTTTCGTTCTCCAGTGAAATTTTCAATCAAAATTACTTTGCCTTTAACTTTAGCTGAGATCGGGAAGTGGGAAAAAACTATTTTGAGCTTGTACGTAAAGCCCTTCCTGACTCCCAGAATCATGTTTTGAATATGCGAATAAACTGTGCCTACGAGAGAGGCTTCTTTTTTACGTGGCCATTCAGCCCAAACGCGAATGGTTTTTCCATCAAGCTCTATGTTAATGGGCGCTTGCGAAAAGTCGCGAGTTAATGTTCCTTTTACGCCTTTTACAGTAATTTTCTTTCCTTCGAGGACTGCTTCCACATCGTCTGGAACTTGAATGGTTTTTGAGATTTCAACGGCTCGCATTTAAGACACCTTTCTAAAAAACGAATGCTAGTAGTTTGCCTCCGCTGTGCTTTTCTTTTGCATCTTTATGGGATAGCACTCCTCTCGAGGTTGAAACGACTAAAATGCCAACTTCCCTTGAAGGAAGAAATTTCTTTTCCCACCTTTCAATTTCGTCCAAACCAGCTGAAAAGCGCGGTCTAATTGCTCCACACTTATTTATCCTTCCCAAAAGTTGAACCTTGAACTTCCCAGAGCGACCATCGTCTACGAATTCGAATTCTCCGATGTAACCATTTAACTGCATAACCCTTAAAACTCCGCCCAAAAGCTTAGAGGCAGGGCTAATTATACATTCGCGTTTATTGCGCATTTCGTTATTCATGATCGTTGTTAAACCATTTGCCAAAGTGTCCATCATCATTTTCCTCGTTACTCGTATTTTTTAAACCCAAGTTTTTGAGCCACTTCTCTAAAACAATGCCGGCACAAATATAAATTGTAACGTCGAATAACAGGACCGTAGGATCCGCATCTACTGCAGGGTCTTGTTCCTTTGCCATATTTTCTTTCTTTTTTAGGTTTCTGTTTGCCCATACATATTCACCAATTTTTACGTGATTTCAAGTCCTAGGGCGTCTTTGGCGATCACTATGGCTTCCTCCGGCTTTAAAACGTGCTTTGAACCGATTTTCGCTTTTTCTCTTCGTCTATTTTTCACGCGGTATCCTGGGCGGACAATGGAGACGCATATGTCCATGCCGAATATGCCCACATTAGGGTCGTATTTTACGCCCGGAAGTTCAATGTGTTCTTTTATGCCAAAAGAGAAGTTGCCATGTCTGTCAAAGTGTTCTCTAGAAAGTTTGTTGTCAATTACAGGTAAAGCTTTTTTTAGAAATTCTATTGCCTTTTGTTTTCTGAGCGTTACAATACAAGCTATAGGTTCGCCTTTTCTAATTCCAAAATCTCTTATGCTTTTCTTGGCTTTTCTCTTGCATGGGTTTTGCCTTGTAAGCTCTTTCAACACCCTTGCGGCCTTTTCTAGCGGCTCTCCAGATTTCCCAACACTGATATTGACGACAACTTTCTCGATTCTTGGTTTAAGCATTGGATGTTCAGCCCATGTTTTGCGGATTTCATCCTCAGACAATTTGCGCTACCTCCGCTAGGGATATGAGAGGTTTTGTTTCGCCTATCGCAAAAACAAAGTCCAAAATGGTTTGGTAACGGTTGCCTTTCTCATCTTCAATTGTTACAAGGGCGTTTCTACGCTTTTTTCCTTCTGCCTTTTCAATCTCAACTATTTTGCCGTAGTTTCCAATGTTTTTTCCGCCAGTTATAATTGCAAAATCATTTTCTTTCATTTTTATGTGTTCAAGGATTTGCCTTTCTGGAAGGCTTACTTTTATGGTGTCAAGGGTTTTGTAAACGTCTTCCTGCGGATTCTTTGAGTCAGCAACCTTTACAAGCATATTTGAGCCATCGTGAAAGTTGAGTTGTACGTGACCGTTTTTAACGACTTTTTTGTTTTCTATTCTACAAAGTTTGAAGTTTGTCTCTTCCTTGCTTATCGGGCTTAAAATCAAGCCCTTGCCGGATGGCAATACACGGAAGAATTTATTTGCGTCTGATATGGAGATAACGTCCATTAAACCCGCGGGAAAGTCGTCTTCCTTTCTAACTTTTCCATCGACATATACCTTTCCTTGTGAAACTATTGTTTTAGCCTCTTTCCTGGTCTTGGCGAATCCGAGGATGTTGCGAAGAATTAGGGCTAATGGCAAACAATTTTCTAGAGAATGAGGTCCTGGAGAGGGTTTCACGGTCCATGTGATTTCTTTTCTGTGAATTGGCCAGAATCTTGGTGCTGGTTTACTCTTTAACCCTTTGGATCCTCCTTTTCTACCCAAATTCATGTTCCTCCTTCAGTTTTCTTGGAGACTTTGCGCTTGGCTCTTGTTCTCTTTGCCTTCGGCTTAACCTCTTCCGGTTTCTTCTCAATTTTTTCTTCGGCTGGTTTTTTGGTTACTGCCTTCTTTCTTTTTCTCGGTTTCTTCGCTTTCGGTTTTTCCTCGACAGTCTCCTTTATCTCTGCAATTTCTTCTGGAGGCTTCTTTTCAACTTCCATTGCAAGCTCTTCCACTTTCTTGTAGGCTTCCTTTTTCTTTTCCAAAATTTTCTTTCGCCATTTGTCGTCAAGGTTTAGGCGTGTAATCATGACTTTGGATGGATGTATAGGAACGAATATGGTGGATCCATCAACTTTTTCGCGTGTTAAACCTTCAACATAAACTCTATAATTTTTTCTATCTATGCTTGCGATTTTCCCTTCGAATCCTTTGTGGTCTCCGCGCATAATGCGGACTGTGTCGCCGCTTCTAACTGGAAGAGATTTAATCTTATGTGAGGTTCTCAGTTCTGGTGAAAGATGTGCAGCAAAAAGTTTGTGACGTACATGGTCTGGCGCTTGATAAATCATTTTTCTTTGCTTTGTGGGTTTTGTTACGGGCTTTATTGCTTGCATTTTTTTCCTCCATTTAGATTATTATGCTGGCTGCGCTTGCTATTCTTGGCCATCTTTCAGCAGCCTCCTTTGCTACTGGTCCGCGGATTTCCGAGCCTTTCATTTCTCCTTCTGGAGTTATTATTACTGCTGCGTTGTCTTCAAATTGAATCCATACGCCGTCTGTTCTTCTGTACGGTTTTCTTTGCCTTACAATCACGGCTTGGAAAATTTTCTTTCTCATGTCAGGCGTTCCATGTCTAACAGAAACCGTTATTCTGTCGCCTACTGCAGCCTTTGGGTAGCGTCGCAGCCTTCCCTTATAACCCATAACTTGAATTAATCTCAGTTCTCTAGCTCCGCTGTTGTCAGCGCACTTTAAAATTGATGGCGGTTGCAAGCCCCTTGAGATTTTTGGTCCATGCCCAATCATTCCTCTTGCAACTAGTGCTCTCTGCTTTGCTTTTGCCGCCATCCCTACTTTTCCTCCAGTTTTTCAACGACAGTGAATGATACGGTTTTGCTTATTGGGCGGCATTCAGCTATTATCACTCGGTCTTCTTCTTTCACGTCTACGCATGGTGGGTTATGAGAAGGAATGTGGCTGTGTCGCCTTTCATATCGCATGAACTTTGGAACATAGTAAAGATAATCGCGTTTTACTGTAACTGTCTTGTCCATTTTTGCGCTGACAACAATTCCCTCAAGTACACGACCTCTTATTGGGAGGTCACCATGAAAAGGGCAATTTCTGTCATTGCAGGTTTTTTTAGGCTTTTTAAAAGTAAGTGACATTACCATAATCTCCTGATATGCTTTTTTAGGCGGTCTTCTGGTTTTCCTGCAAGAAGTTTACCATCAACTTCAACAACTGTTCCATCAGAAAACCTAAAATGAAAAACAGATGAATCTTTTACAACGATTTTTCTTTTTCCTTCCTTCAATATTGTGAAAGTGTTTCGGGTTTCATCTATTGTTTTTCCAGACATTCCAATATAACTTGGATTTGTGCTTTTGGCAACTTTAACTTCGGTTCCAATTAGTTCAGAACGGATTATGTCTGGCGTCACTTTCATTTCTCTTTCTTCTCCTTTGCCTCTGCTTTTCCTAGTCCACGTTTCTGCTCGTTTTCTATTGTTAGTATTCGGGCTATTGTTTTATGCAGCTGCTTTATTCTGGCTGGATTTTCCACGGTGCCGCCTGCTTTGATCATGGTTTTTAGTCTGAGAAGCTCCGTCTTGAGCTCGCCGAGTCTTTTCGTTCGTTCTTCAGAAGACATGTCTCGTATATCTTTGACTCGTAGTATGGGCATTATTCTTTTGCCTCCTCTTTTCCTTCCTCTTCGCTTTCTTCTTCAGTTGTTGCTGCTTCCATTTTCTCTTCCATTTCTTCCTCCTTCGGTAGGGGGGCTTCAGCTATTTGGATTTTGTCTGGAAACTTTGCGTCTGGAGGCATTATCTTAACTCTTATGCCGAAGATTCCAGGTTTTAGTTGGACGTGAAACTCTGCTTTCCGCAAGTATCTTAGTGGTGGGTCTCCACATCTTGGAAAGTATCCTGCTCGGAACTTTTCATATCTCGCCCTTTCAGTTCTCAATTTGCCACTTATGATTATTTCTGCACCTAAGGCTCCTGCATCCATAACTTGGTTTAGAGCCCAAAATCCGGCGCGTCTGAAGTGTACGCCTCTTTGCAAGGCGGAGGCGACACGTGAAGCCACAACATGAGCATTTAATTCTGGGATTTCAATTTCGGAAACAGAAATTTGGGGGTTTGGAACTTTGAATTTTTCTTCTAAAGTGATTGCGAGTTCTTTAATTGTTTCTCCACCGCGTCCTATCACTAAGCCTGGACGCATTGCATAAATAACAATGTGCGTTCCTAATGGCGTTTTTGATATGGTTACTCCACCGTATCCAGCCCTTTCAAGTTTTTTCTGCAAAAATTCGTCAATTTCTGTTCTTTTTATAGATTCTGTTATGAAATGTTTTACAACTGACATTATGCTTCCTCTACCGTTTCTCGTTGCTCTTCTAATGCTATTTCAATATGTGATAAAATTTGGAATTTTGGTGTTGCTCTTCCATGGGCTCTTGGCATGAACCGCTTAACTTTCATTCCTGGATATGCAGATGCATGTATAATGCGAAGTCTATCACTATCCAAGCCTTTGTTTTCGGCGTTTGCTTCTGCTCCTTCGAGTACTTTTAGAATGTGCTTTGCGGCTTTTATGGGATACTTACCTGTGTAAGCTTTTTCCAGTCCGCGACGGTGTCCTGCCTTCTTTTTAAATCTTTTGAAGAGAACAGGTTTCTTTTTGGCTATAACGTCTCTTAGATATTTTTTTGCTTGGGTGAGCATCATTCCCTTAATTGTCTTACATACTTCTCGTGCATGTTTATGGGATACTCTAACCTCTCGTCCGCTTGCTTTCACGGTTTTTTCCAGGTCTAATTCCTCCTCTGCTATTGAGTATCCCCATTTTGGCACTTTGTACTCTCTCCAACTGTGCAATTGAACAGCGACATGGCGATTTATATGGTTTTCCTTCGGTGTAAACGATTTTCAGACCAGTTCATGTCCTCTAAACAATCTTATTTTTGAATTTTGGCTTGTAAAAAAGCAAGATTACTCCTATCGAGGCGAGTGCTACGCCTAAAATTTGTAATGTTTCAAGATTTTCTTTGAGGATTGTTGCTGAAAGGATTGCTGCGGATAACGGCTCTATGACTGAGAGTATGCTTCCTTTAGAAGATTCAACATGCTTTAACGCGTAAGAATATAGAAGATACGCCAATAACGACGAAAACAAACCTATTGCTAATACAAGAAGCCAAAGCTGTTGCGGATAACCAACAATTTCAGGTAAGGATGAGAAAACTATGGGAGCTAATGTTATAGCGCCTATAGTGTCGCCATAAAGGCTTAGAGTCCAATTTGTATAACGGTTCCGCAATTCTTTAACAATGAAAAAATAAAAAACAAAAAAGATGCTGGACAGAAATCCAAAAACCACTCCTAGAAGATTGGCGTTCAACCATGAAGTCTGATAGGCTTTTACAACTAGTGCGGCACCTGAAAAAGTTAGAATTATAGCTAATATGATTGAGAAGGTGAGTTTCTCCTTAAAAAACACTGAAGCACAGATTGTGACGAAAATGGGATAAGTATAGAAAAGCACTGCTGCTATTGTGGCGGTTGTTAAGTTAATCGCATAGAAATAGGTTACTCTTTGAAGAACGGTGGCCAATATGCCGAGAATTAAAAATTTGGGCAAATCTTTCCTTTGAATTTTGAATAGTTCTCTTTTGAACAATGTTACGGGCGTCAGTATGGCTAGGGAAGATACAAGTAGTCTCAAGGCAATCAATGTCGCAGGGTTAATCCCATATTCAAAAGCCAGTCTTCCAAAAATTCCCATAGTTCCCCATATGACGGACGCAACAGCAATCAAAAGATATCCATAGGCCTTCTTCATACAATGCTAAAAATATCTTTTCACTTAAAAATTGTTGGATGGCTTCGGGCAAATATTACGATGCATTTATGTTTAACTATAAATTTTAACTATTCTAAGTTGAAAGACGAGTGTGAAAAATAGTTGGCTGCTAAAAATGGGCATATTACAATGTTGCATGGTGCCGGCGGCTCAGTGATGCATGATTTGGTAAAGAATTATATTGTGAAGTATTTTGGTGATGCAAACATTGCTGAGGTTCCGCTTGAAGCCTTAGATGATGCAGCAGTTGTCGGCGATGTAGTTTTCAAAAGCGATTCGCATGCTGTCAAGCCAATTTTCTTTCCAGGCGGAGACATTGGACGCTTGGCTGTGACTGGCACCGTAAATGATATTGCTGTTTTAGGCGCTGAGCCATACGCTTTGGCATGCGGCTTCATTTTGGAAGAAGGCTTAGCCCTAGCAGATTTTGAAAGAATTTTGGCCAGCATGCAACAGGCATGTAAAGAAGCTGGTGTTGGCGTTGTTACTGGCGACACGAAGGTTGTTGAGAAAGGAAGCCTAGGCGGCTGCGTGATAAACACTTCTGGAATTGGCAGAAGAACACCAGCCTTAGAGAAAAATCTCAAAATTGTTAAGCAGTTCAGAAGCAGTTTCAAAGGACGCTGGATTCTTGACTCTAACTTGAAAGCGGGCGATAAAATAATATTATCTGGCACTGTTGGCGATCATGGCTTGGCCGTTTTATCCGCACAAGAGGGTTTGAGTTTTGGAAGCGGCATAAAATCCGATGTTAAGCCCCTAAATCGCTTAATTCAACGTTTGCTAAGCGAAGTCGGCGGCATAGTAGCAATGAAAGACCCAACAAGAGGCGGATTGGCAGACGCTCTGAACGAGTTCAGCGAAAAATCAAAAGTAGGTATACTAATCCACGAAGACAAAATTCCAGTCAGAGAAGACGTGCGAGCAGCATGCGAGATGCTGGGTTTGGATCCGCTTGAAGTTGGAAACGAAGGAAAGGTAATCATTGGCGTAGTGAAAGAGAAAGCTGAAGAGGTTCTAAAGCTTCTAAAGGCTACTGGAGAGGGAAAAGAAGCAGAGATTATTGGCGAAGCAACCAAAGAATTTGCTGGTGTAGCGATGCAGACGGTGGTCGGTGGAAAAAGAATAATCGCTAGACCAGTCGGAGACCCAGTTCCTAGGATATGCTAGGCAGTTTTTAGGTTTGAAAAAATGAAGAGAGAAAAATTTGGGCTTGACTTTGTGTACTACACAGGCGTCGGTGTTGGCTGAGGTTGTGGCTGAGTTGGTTGTGTTCTGATTGAGAAGAATGCAACAGCGACTAATATCCAAGCGACCCAGATGAGTATTAAACCGAAGAATATTATAGTCAAGATACCGCCTATCAACATTAACAGACCCGCAGTGCCAAACATGCCTACTCCAGTCTTCGCGCCTAGGAGGTTCAAAGAGTTTCTAGCGAAGATAACTGCAATGACAACACAGATGAATAGCACAACCAAAGCCAAGATTATGGCTCCAACAAACTCCCAGAAAGTTTCCATGTTCATAAGGCGTTCTCGAAGTATTATACCCAAATTAGCCCAGTCTTCTGCGGCTATGCCTAGATCCTTAAGCGTCTCGAAAAGCGAGAACACGAATATGCCTATAAAAGCTACGACCCCTATTATAACCATGATTACAGCATAAAGCGCGTTGTTGAATATGCCTGCTTCATTGTAGTGATCTGCGAAACCTTTCATGGATATTAACACCAGTATTAGCCCAATTAGACTTAATAAGCCAGCGTATCCTGCACCAAAAGTGGCTAACCCGCCAATGGCGATTAGTATTGCTCCTACACCGCCCAAGTTTTTGTTTGTTTCCAAGGTCATTCAATAATACCTCGTAAGGGGGTTTCTACGTTTCGAAATAAAAGCTTTTTCAACGAATTGAAATTTGAAGATGTCAATTTGGTTGCGCTTTTGCCCATATTCTGCATGTTCCTTCGATGCTGACCATGCAGGCGCCTACGGGCTTTTGTGGAGTGCAGGTTGTCATAAATAATGGGCATTCTGTTGGCTTAATCTTACCAACTATAACTAGGTGGCATCTACATCCAGGCTGAATATCAACGCCTTGTTCAACCGTTACATTATGTCTTTTGTGTGCGTCATAAAATGCATATTCCTTGCGAAGCGTGAACTTCGAGGAAGGGATTTTTCCGAGACCGCGCCAATTGCCATCTGCAATGTCAAAGGCTTTTTTCATTAGCTCTTGTGCTTTGGTGTTGCCTTCCCAATGCACGGCTCGCGTGTACTCGTTTTCTAGGCGTGGTTTGTTTTCGCTCAACTGTTTTAGTATCATGTAAACGGCAAACAACACATCCAATGGTTCGAATCCTGCCACGACGGTTGGTATGCTATAACGCTTTGGGAAAACCTCGTAGGGTTTAAGTCCAATAATCGTGCTGACATGCCCAGGCGCAATGAACCCGTTTAGGCTTAGGTCTTCCATTTCTGCAAGCAGCTTCATTGCTGGTGGGATTATGCGATGCGAAATTAGGAAGCTTAGGTTTTCTGGCGGTTTATCGATTAGCTCAACGGCTGCTGATGGGGCTGTTGTTTCAAAACCCACAGCGAAGAAGGCAAATTCTTTATCTGGCTCTTTCTTTGCCATTTTTGTGGCGTCGCTGACACTGTAGACAACGCGAACGTCGGCTCCTTCGGCTTTTGCGTCTAAAAGCGATTTTTTTGAGCCTGGAACGCGTAAAACGTCGCCAAAGCATGTGGTGGTCACGCCGTTCAATGCTAATTGTACGGCTTCATCGATTTCGGAGGCTGGCACTATGCAGACTGGGCAGCCTGGTCCGGCGATGACTTCTATGTTTTTGGGTAGGAGGCTACGTATGCCAAAATGCGTTATAGTCCATTCGTGTGTGCCGCAGACATGGCAGATTTTTACGGTTTCTTTTTTTGGAGCGATTTTTTGGATTTTTTCTGCTATGCGCTTTGCCAAGTCTGGGTCTCTGAACCTTAATTTTTCAGTCATCTCTGGTCAACTTCAGCTTCTGCTTCAAGGATTTGGTTCCATAATTGTATTGTCTCTTGAGCTTCTTTTTCGCTTAGAACTTGAATAGCGTAGCCAGCATGCACCAAAACATAGTCGCCTACTTTGGCATTTACAAGTGTTACATTAACTTCTCTCAAAACGCCTTCGCCGAAATCAACTTGAGCTTTGTCTTCGTTGATGTTTATGACTCGTGCTGGAATCGCCAAACACATTCTTTATCAACACCTAACCAAAAAGACGCCGCAATAAATCAATTATGCTTTAAAGCTTGAAAAAGCCGCCTACCACTGCTTGACCAAAAGATAAACCGCCGTCACCTGATGGAACAGCCTCGTGAACAAGAAACTTTAGACCTGCAGCTTCAACTGTTTTCCGCATAATCAAAGCCAATATTTCGTTGCATGCAGCTCCGCCTGAAAAACCAATTATTTTAATGTTATTTTCTAACGCTTTTTCTATAGCTAATGTGGCTAAGCCTTCTGCCATGTACGCATGGGCTGAATAAGCCAAATCTGCCCTGGAATGTTTTTCTCTATTTTCAAATATTCCTAAAAGCATCTGCGTTGTATCTAAAATGTTGCTTTTCACTATTGGCTTCAGCTTTAGCACATCCTTGCCTTTCATCGCCGCTGATTCCAACTTCATGGCTGGTTCACCTTCGTACGTGCGTTCGTAGCATACGCCTAAAACAGCCGCAACAGCGTCCAAAACTCTTCCACAACTTGTTGTTTCAATCAAGCCACGACTTTTTTCAAGCTGGTTAAGGAGTATTTGGATTTCCTTTTCGCCATGTGGAAAATATTGACTATTTTGCAGAAGCCATTCTTCAACATTTGCTATCTTGGAAAGCATGCCCGCCGCCATTCTAAGTGGATAACGCGTCGCCAAGTCTCCACCTATTAGTGGCTGCTTTTCCAGATGTGCTACCCGTTTGAAGCCAGAAGCCTCTCGAGTGCAAAGCAGAATCTCACCGCCCCACGCTTCGCCGTCGACGCCATATCCGTACCCGTCACAGCATACACCAACAATTTCTTTTACGTCATGCTCAATCATTAAAGCCGCAATGTGTGCATAGTGATGTTGCACTTGGACCATTTGCCATCCGTTTTCCTCTGCCAAGTCATGTGCAAGCTTTGTTGTCGTAAATTTCGGATGCAAATCACATGCAATGGCTTCGATTTGAGTGTTTGTTAGGCGGATTAGGTGTTTTGTTGCGTTTTCCAGAAAATCTCTTGTGTCAACATTTTCTACATCCCCGATGTGCTGAGTGATGAAAGCCTTATTTCCAAGCAATATGCACGCAGTATTATTCAGTTCTCCGCCTAAGCCTATCACACAGCGTTTCGCTTTTTCCTTCAGCATTATCGGTGCTGGCGCATAGCCCCGTGAACGCCTTATGAAAACCAGCCTCTCATTGTGCATGCGAACCACTGAATCGTCGCATCTGTAGGCTATTTGCCGATTATGAAACAGGAAATAATCAACAGTTTCGCCCAACATTTTCAGCGCTTCTTCATTATCCTTCACTATCGGCTGGTTCGGCGGATTAGCACTCGTCATCACAAAGGCTGGTTCGTCTACACAGTCAAAAAGCATGTAATGCAAACCAGTGTAAGGTAACATAACACCAACATTGTGCAAGCCCGGGGCAATCAAATCTGAAAGATAATACGCGTTATTTTTGTTTAGCAAAATTATCGGGCGAGTGTAAGAAGTTAAATGCTCCGCCTCTTTTGGGCCTATTTCTGCGAAGGTTTTTATGGCTTCTAAACTTCGAGCCATAATTGCGAAAGGCTTCTGGCTTCTATGCTTAACCTCTCTAAGTCTGATTAATGGCTTGTCTTTGGTTGTTGACGCTGCGACATGAAAACCTCCATAGCCTTTTATGGCAACAATATAGCCTTCTGAAAGAAGCTTGCCAGCCTCCCGAATAGGATCCTTACGCTCAATTAACTCGCCTTTTTGTGTTGTTAAATACGTTTTTGGACCGCACTTGGGACATGCCACTGTCTCTGCGTGAAAACGCCTGTTTAATGGGTCTGTGTACTCGGTTTTGCAGAAGCCGCACATTGGAAATTCTCGCATGGTGGTGTTTTCGCGGTCGTATGGGAGTTTTTCAATAATTGTGAATCTTGGACCGCAGTCTGTGCATGTGATAAAGAAATAATCATATCTTGGGTCTTTTAGTTCTCTGAGTTCTCGTAGGCAGTGGTCGCATATGGCTATGTCTGGCGGAATAACTGAACCTGAAAGCTCTGCCTCATTGGAACTTTTGTAAATTGTGAATTTTTCATACTTGCATTTTCCTTCAAGTTTTGTTTTAATGATGTCGTGGATTTGAGCCAGAGGCGGCTTCTTCTCCATTAAATCTTTCAAAAAATTCTCAATACTACTTTCTTCGCCTTCTACCAGTATTTCTACGCCTGCGTCGCCCTTGTTTCTAACATAACCTTTTAGACCGTTTTTCACGGCTATGCAGTAGATGAAGGGACGAAAACCTACACCTTGAACTATGCCAGTGACATTAATTTTAACTCGCAACTTTTTTCATCTCTTCATGCTAGGAACAAATTATGTTCTTATATGTTTCTAAATAATTGAAAGGTCTACTTAACATGTGAATGAGAGTAAGAAACTTGAGGATAAATGGAAAAATTATGTTCTTAAAGTGCGGATGAATGAGCTAACAATATTTGGCAAGTACAATAGAAAAAAGGATAGAATTCTGTTTATGGTTGTTTAGCGAGGTAGTTGGCTATGGTTAGTTTTTGGATTTCGCTTGTTCCCTCGTAGATTTCGGTTATTTTTGCGCATCTGTGAAAGCGTTCCACGTGATAATCAGCCAAATAACCGTATCCACCAAAGATTTGTATGGCGTCATCTGTTACTTCCATAGCAACGCGACTTGCATAGGCTTTAGCCATTGAAGTTGCCACTGCGTTGGGCTTTTCCTTATCGTACAGCCAAGCCGCCTTATACATCATTAATCGTGCTGACTCGATTTTTATTGCCATCTCAGCCAGCTTAAACGACACACCTTGAAAATTATACACTGGTTGACCAAATTGCTTGCGAGTTTTTGCATAGTTCAATGCTTTTTCGAAGGCACCTTGCGCCATGCCAACGGCTTGCGCTGCGACAGTTATGCGCGTTCCGTCGAAAAGCTCAAGCGTGTAATAGAAGCCTTTGCCCAATTCGCCAACGACATTTGTTTCTGGCACTTTCAAGTCGCTCATTGAAAGCGAACCTGTGACACATGGTTTTATGCCCATCTTGCCATGCAGCTTCGTTACGTCTAATCCCGGCATGCCTTTTTCTGTGAGAAATATGCTTTGTCCCCTGTGAGAAGGTTGAGCGTTTGGGTCTGATTGGCAAAGGATTATGAAGTAGTCTGCGATTGGAGCGTTTGTTATGAATTCTTTTGCGCCGTTGATTATCCATTCGTTTCCGCTTTTCGTGGCTGTCGTGTCCATGCGGGTTATGTCGCTTCCGTGTTCTGGTTCAGTGAAGGCTGCAGCGGCTATCTTGTCGCCTTTTGCCAGCGGTGGTATGTATTTTTCTTTTTGTTGTTCGTTGCCATGCTTTAGAAGCACGTCTGGAATCATTAGGTTGCCGAGGGAAGCTGCCACTCCCAAGCCTGGGTCGACGCGGCAAAATTCTTCCACGACTAGACAGTCTTCCAGTACACCGTAGCCTTGTCCATCATATTGCGTAGGTATACGCATGCTCGTGAAGCCTAGTTGTGCAGCTTTTTTGTGTAGGCTCATTGGGAATTCTTCTTTTTGGTCATATTCCAGTGCGAGTTCTGGTGTGAATTCTTTTTCTGCGAATTCGCGGGCTGCCCGTTTTATTTCTATTTGTTCTTCATTCAGTTTAAAATCCATCTTGCATTTCTCCTAAGTTTAGGCTAGTTTTTGTGCTTTCAGTTCGCTGATCTTGTTCTTGAGTGAAGGCACGACTTTGAACAGGTCTTCGACTACGCCGTAGTCTGCGAAGCTGAATATTGGAGCTTTGGGGTCTTTGTTTACGGCTATGATGAGGTCTGAGCTTTTCATTCCCACTACATGTTGAAAGGCGCCGCTTATGCCTAAGGCTAAATAGAGTTTGGGTTTTACTGTTTTGCCTGAAGTGCCTACTTGGCGGTCTGCTGGAAGCCAGCCTTTATCTACGATTGGACGGGAGCATGCGAGTACTCCGCCTAAGGTTTTTGCCAGTTCTTCTAGTACGGGCATGTTGGCTGCGTCTTTTATTCCGCGACCGACGCCTACAAGTTTTTCTGCTGCTGTTATGTCTACTCCGCCGGGCGGTGGCAAAACGTATTGTAGGAATCTTTTTGTGGTGATTTCCTCTGTGAGTGTAGATGGCACCTCTGTGATTTGTCCACCCAGCTGGGTTGCGGGTTTTTGGGCTGCGAAGGCTGCTTGGCGAACAGTTACCAGATAAGTTTCGGCTTTCTGAACCGTGGTTTTGACGTTCACTTTGCCACCGAACATTTGTCGTGTCACGGTTAAGGCTTCGTTTTCGATTGCCAGATCTATGCAGTCTGTTGCGAGGGGCACTTTTAGTGCGGCGGCGAGTCTTGGGGCTAATTCTATGCCATAAGATGTGTGTCCTATCATGGTTAGCATGGGCTTGTGTTCTTTGATTAGGTTTGCAAGAGTTTTTTGGTATGCATCTGAGGTGAAGTTTTCTAGTTTTGGATCTTCGATGAGTAAGATGTTTTTTGCGTATTCTGTTAGGGTTTTTGCGTGTTCTTTAACATTCTTGCCTAGAAGGATTGCGGTTAGTTCTTTGTTTGTTTTTTCTACCAGTTCTTTGGCTTTTGTGAGCATTTCGAATGTTATGTCACGCATTTGTCCTTGTCTGTGTTCGGCTAGAACAAAGATTTTTGTCATTTTAGATCAACCCTCTTGATTTGAGGAGTTCGGTGATTTTTGCAGCGATTTCATCTGGATTTCCCTTGAGGAATTCTGCTTGCTTTTCGACTGGCGGGACGTACATTTTTTCTATTTTTGTCCATGAGCCTGCTGGGCCTACGTCGTCTTCCGTTAGACCTGTATCCGCTAAGCCCATTACTTTGATTTCTTTTTGCATGGCTTTGCGGATGCCCATTATTGAGACGTATCTTGGTTCGTTTATTCCTGTCTGGATTGACAATAGTGCGGGTAAGCGTATTTCTATTTGTTCTTCTAATCCGCCTTCTAGTTCGCGGTTTGCTTTCGCTGTGTCTGTGCCTAGTTCGAGTTTTTTGACCATGGTTGCGTGTGGTATACCTAGCATTTCAGCGAGGATTGGGCCTACCATGGCGTTGCCGTCGTCGCCTGCCTGCATGCCTGTTAGGATTAGGTCAAAATGTAATGTTTTGATGACGCTGTGAAGGATTTTCGCTATTGCGTAGCCGTCGGAGCCTTCAAATTTTGCGTCTGTAAGCCTTATTGCTTTGTCTGCGCCGCGCGCTAGGCACTTTCGGAGTGTGCTGTCTGAGTCTATTGGGCCTATGGTTATGGCTGTTACTGTTCCGCCTTGTTTTTCTTTTATGCGCACTGCCTCTTCCAATGCGTAGTCATCCCATTCGTTTATGTCGTAGACTAGGCCTGTTTTTTCTATGGCTTTACCAGATGCATCGATCTTTAGTTCTGCTTCGGCTGTTTCTGGAACATGCTTAACACAAACAACGATATCCAAGTCACTTATCTCTCCTTAATGCTTGACTTGTGTTTTACAATCAATTTCATAAAACTTTTGCTTGCAGTTTCCCTTTCCGAATGTCAATGTACGTGTGACTAATGCGATTCGTTTGCTCATTCAGTGGGATCAGGCGAGAAGGGTGTGCGCTATGCAAAAATTAAATATAGAGAGAATGACTCGTTTTCCTTGTCGTCTCCTCTGAACAGGTCTTGAATGCTTCCAACCTAGGCATTAACGAAGCTTTGCCTTTCGCTTTAGTCATTTTTGATGTATGCTTCTGTTCTACCAGTAAGTTTTATCCCCTCATTTTAACATATCATCAGGGTTCATAATGTCCTTGTTCATTATGTAGACATGGTGTTCTTGTATTTCTTTGTTAAACCTTTGTAGAATTTCTGAGCACGCGACAAATCTACAAAGGAGCAATTGTTGTTGAACAAAACAAAATTTTTCACACAACAAATCTAGAGACTTTCCACATATACCTTTAAATCTCTTAGCCCACTCATTTTTTTCCATGTCAAACGCCAAAACACGACAAGCAATAATAAACAAAGCCCTACACTACTTCAACACCGAAGGCTGGAACTGCGCCGAATCCGTTTACATGGCAATTTTCAAAGAATACTACAAAATAGACGTAACACCAAAAACCGTAACCGCTTATGGTGGCGGAATCGCCAGAACAGGCAGCATCTGCGGCGCAGTAAACGTCGCCATAATGGGTTTAAGTCAAAAATACGGAAGAACAAACCCAAAAACACCCTTCATAAAAACTCAACGTCCAATCCTCCAGTTCCTAAACCAAATCATCGACCAATACGGCAGCATACACTGCATACGCCTAACAGAATGCCAACTAACAGAACTAGAAGGAATAAGAAAATTCCGAGAAGAAAACATAAAAGAAAACCTTTGCACCCCACTGATAAAAAAGTGATGGAAACATTCCTAAGCATGGTAGAAAATAACAAAACAACCTAACACTCTATCAAAAGTTCAATCTATTTATAAGGGGGGTCTAGGCACCGCAGAGTAACAGCACAGAGATGCATCTAAATTTGCAATTTCTGCTTTATTGCATTGCGCTTCTCTTCCGCTAAAGGTCCAAACTTTTTAATTCTATCTGTAAACATCGTAAACAGTTCTGCTGCTTTCTTGTAAACTGGCAAAGGCACATAACTATAACGCACACGCATACTCTCAACACCAAATTTAGCCAGTTCCTTTCCAATGTCAATCATCCGCTTCTTCGTAAACTTCTCATCAATCTCTTGCGAACCCTCAATCACAAGCACGCCATCAGCACCAAAACCAAACGCGCTTAGCAAATGCTTCAAACCCAAAATCGCCGTAGAAGGAACAGCCACAACCCTAATATTTTCTGGATATGGCGTGCGATCCAAACCCAAA
The DNA here is from genome assembly GCA_964558305.1 of uncultured Candidatus Bathyarchaeia archaeon. Lineage (GTDB taxonomy): Archaea > Thermoproteota > Bathyarchaeia > Bathyarchaeales > Bathycorpusculaceae > CAZLCE01. The sequence goes on along the minus strand of CAZLCE010000012.1, from coordinate 8,758 downwards.
AAGTCCACACCCGTATAACCAACATTCTTATCCACAAACGCAACAACCCGCACTTCGCCAGCAGCCTTATCCGCCAAAACTCCACGCAAACTAGCAAAAATCTGCCTACCTGCAGAGTTTTTAAAATCAATAGCCTCCAACGGACAAACCGGAATACAAGCGCCACAACCAACACACTGAAACGGATCAATCTTTGCTTTACCTTCCTGCATCGTTATGGCATTCACTGGGCAAATTGGCACACACACTTCACAGCCATTACACAAATCAGCAATCACAAACGCCTTCTCTGGACTGGTCGTTACGTAATCACTCTTCAAAAACAAAGCAGCCTTAGCAGCAGCACCCAAACCGTCAGAAACCGTATCCCGCACATCCTTAGGGCTCAATGCACAACCACAAGCAAAAATTCCAGTAACCAATGAATCAACAGGATCCAGCTTAGGATGCCTCTCAGTAATAAAACCATCCTCACCAATAGAAACCTTCATCTTCTCAGCAAGCTCCTTCAACCCAGCAGGCGCAACCATAGGCGTAGCCAAAGCAACCATGTCAAACTCTTCTTCCCCAACCTCGCCTGTCAGCGTGTCTTCAGCTTGGACAACGAGCTTACCATTACTGTTATTCTTGTAAACTTCAGCCACTTTACCTCGCACAAAGGTAACACCAGCTTCCTGATCCCGCCAATACAAATCCTCATAACCCTTACCTGTCGCCCTAATATCTGTATAATAAATTGATACGTCAATCCCAAGCATTTTCTTAAGCACAAAAGCCTGCTTCAACGCATACATGCAACAAATCCTGCTACAATAAGGAATGTAATTCTTATCCCTAGACCCCGCACAAAGCACAATCGCCATACGCTTAACATCGCCACCATCAGCCTTCTTCACATAGCCACCAGTCGGACCAGTAGCGGAAACAAGCCGCTCCAAATCCATCATCGTAATAACATCTTTATAATTGCCATAACCAAAAGTCTCCAGTTTATGGGCATCGTAAAGCTGATAACCCGTTGCCATAATAATCGCGCCCACGTGCAAATCAACCGTCTGACCAAGATCATCAATACTAATAGCCTTAGAAGGACACAACTGTTCGCACTTACGACATTTATTGCAAGCATTAAAATCTATCACATAAGCCGACGGAACAGCCTGTGGAAACTCGATGTACGCTGCTTTTCTCTGCGACAAACCCTCATTAAACTCGTCAGGAACAGTTATTGGGCAAACTTTCGCGCAAACACCGCAACTTCTACATTTCTCGACGTCCACGCCTCTGGGCTTCATAAAAACCTTGACATTATAATTGCCCGGTCGTCCGCTAACATCCTGCACTTGGGCGTAAGTAAGCAAGTTCACGCTTGGATTCCTGCCAACCTCAGCCATCCTCGGAGTAAGAATGCACTGAGCACAATCCAAAGTTGGAAAAACCTTCGTCAACTTCGCCATGTTTCCGCCAATGCTGGGCTTACGCTCCACAACATGAACCTTATAACCCAAATAGCCAAGCTCAAGCGCAGCAGTAATTCCAGCTATGCCACCGCCGACTATGAGAATCTCCCTCGAGCCTTTCTCGCTTATAGTTTGAAGCGGCTCAAGCTCTTTACTACGTTCATAACCACCCCTAATTAGGCTTATAGCCTTCTTCGTGGCTTCTGCTGATGGATGTGGACCCAAAATCCACGAATCTTGTTCCCTAATATTCACAAACTCGAGCATGTAGGGATTCAAACCAGCCCGTTCCAAAACGCTCTGAAAAGTCGCAAGATGCATACGTGGTGTACAGCTGGCAACCACAACTCTGTCTAAATTCTGTTTCTTTATTGCCTCAAGAATCATTTCCTGAGCTGGTTTAGAGCACAAGTACTTGTGATATTTGGCTACGACGACTCCTTCCCAACTTTTAACAGCGTCAACAACCGCTTTAACGTCTACAACTTCACCTATATTTCCGCCGCACTCGCACACAAAAATGCCAATTTTCGGCTGTGGCTTCTCCATCCGCAGCAAACTCCCTTTTTTCATGATACATTTAGACTCATACAGAGCAAAACACTTATTAAAAATCTTATGCCTCCGAATAGGTAAAAGTGATGTAGAAAATGAACGCCCAAGAACTCTCTCAGAAACATAAACTTCTGGAATGCATCCAATGTGGAACATGCACTGGAAGCTGCCCTGTCGCAAGAAAAGCCAACTTAAACGTTAGAAAATACATGCGTGAAGTTGCCACTCTCGGCAAGTTAACTATTCATCCGCAAAACGAGCTGTGGAGTTGCACAACATGCTCCACCTGCGGCGTGCGGTGTCCAAAGGACCTAAACCCATATGAATTTCTCATTGACATCCGTGGCATGGCTGTTGAAGAAGGCACAATTGCACCAACCATCCGAGACGCGCTAGAAAGCATATTCAAGAACGGCAACCCATGGGGAAGAATACGAAGCAAGAGATCCGAATGGAATCAAGGCTTGAATGTTAAGCACATATCCCAAGGCGCAGAAATTCTGTACTACGTTGGTTGCACATCGGCCTATGACCCGAGAATTCAAGACGTTGCAAAAAGCCTAGTAAAATGCTTCGAGAAAGCTGGATTGAACTTTGGCATTTTAGGCGACGAGGAAAACTGCTGCGGAAGCGAAGTTTATGGTATGGGCGAAAAAGGCTTGTTTGATTTTCTGGTAGAAGAGAACATGAAAATCGTCAACAAATACAACATAAAACAAGCTGTGACAAGTTGTCCGCATGGCTTTCACGCTTTCAAAAACCGATACAACCAAACAAGCTTCGAAACTCAACATCACACACAACTCCTTGCCACATTGATCGAAAACAAAAAACTATCCTTCACAAAAGAAGTAAACAAAAGGGTCATCTATCATGATCCATGCTTCTTGGGAAAACAAAACGGCATCTACGACGAACCGAGAAAAGTCATTGAAAGCGTGCCAGGCGTAAAACTATTGGAGTTTGACCGTTCAAGAGCTAGAAGCCTTTGCTGCGAAGGTGGCGGTGGAAGAATGTGGGTTGACATTCCAGGTCCACGCTTAGCAGAAATTCGCGTTAAGGACGCGGTGGAAGCTAACGCAGAAATTTTGGCAGTGGCGTGTCCATTCTGTCTCCTGACAATCGAAGACGCTGTCAAAACTACTGGAAACGAAGGAAAAATCCAAATAATGGACATAGCAGAACTAGTTTCACTTGCTCTCTAAATTTTTCACTAAAATATTTTGAGCATTATTTCGATTTAAAGTGCGGCAGTATTTTTTCACTGTAGATTTTCAATGTTTGGCGGGGATCTGGTCCTGCATTTATTAGTAGGAGATGTCTTGCACCAGCTTTTATGAACTCGTCTATTTTGTTTATGCAATCATTTGGAGTTCCAGCGACAGAAAATTCTATGGCTACTTCTTCAGGAATGCGTCCTCCGTAATCTAGATATTTTTCTATCCATTCAGAAGTTGCAACTGCTTTGAAAAAGGATAACGATTCAAGATCTTTTGGTAGTTCAACATTATAACCGGCTTCTTTCAGAATTTCTGGAGAAGGTATTACCTGATATTTTATGCTATTAATTTTTTTGTATGCGTCTTCTGCTCTTTCAGCAACAGAGGTGTAAACATGTATTCCAGGCTCTATTTCTTCAAAGGATCTGCCTGCTTTTTCTGTTCCTTCCCTGATGATTTTTAAACGTTTTTCATATAATTTTGGAGAAAGTGGCATTGAAAGCCAACCGTCAGCTATTTCACCTGTCAATCTAAGAGTGCGTGGACTGTTGGCTCCAAAATATATGGGTACTCTGCCTCTAATTGGATTAATTTGTAAACAAGCGTCTTTCAGTTTCCAGAATTCTCCTTCGTAACTAAACATCTCACCAGTCCATAATCTACGCATGATTGTCACCGCCTCAATCAGCTTTGATACAGGTTTTTTCCATTCTATGCCGAACGGTTCTAAATTCATGGCTTCTCCAGCGCCTAATCCGAGTATCACACGACCACCTGAAATTTGATCTACTGTCGCAACTTTTTGGGCGAGAACTGCAGGATGATACCGATGCGGATCGCTAACGCATGTTCCTAAAACTACTTTTTCTGTTGCAACTGCGGTTGCAGCCAGCAGAGACCACGCTTCAGGTACGATTCCTGGAGGTATAAACAATAGGTGGTCTGGGGTCCAAACGGAATCAAAACCAGCTTCTTCGTTAATTTTAGCTATTTTAAATAATTTATCCACTGGTGTAGCTGGAACAGGCAAAAAGCAGCCAAACCGAATTCTTTTGTCATTCAACATCATCGATTTCACCAATTAAGCATTCTAGTATGTCCTGCTCATTTTTATCCTTAGATGATTTTTATGCATTTCTGATAAGTTGATTGAGTAAGAGATGTCAATTTTTTAATATTCGATTTAATGTAAATGCACAAAAAGGCTTTTATGGAAAAAAATCATGTTTGTAATAAAGGTGAAAGGTGAAGCATTGTGGAATACAAATACATAAAGTATGAAAAAGTCGCAAGTTTTCTGATGCCTGAGGAACAAAACATAGCCGTCATAACATTGAATAGACCTGACGCCATGAATGCTCTAGGCAGTGGTATACTCACAGAACTTGACAATGTGCTGGAAGAGATAAGGAAAGACGATAAAATCAGATGTGTAATTCTAACAGGTGCCGGGAGAGCTTTTAGCGCTGGAGCCGATTTAAGCGAAGCTGGGTCAGGAGGCGACGCTGAAATGAAGGCTCGCATGGAGTTAGGTCAAAAAGTCTTTGACAAAATAGAAGTCTTTGACAAGCCTGTAATTGCGGCAATAAATGGATATGCACTTGGCGGTGGACTTGAATTGGCAGCATCATGCGACATTAGAATTGCAGCAGAGAACGCGGCATTTGGAAATCCCGAAGTTAACATAGGCTTAATTCCATCTTGGGGAGGATGCGTACGAATTTCAAAGCTTATAGGAAGGGCTAAAGCCGCTCAGATAGTTCTGACAGGAGAACGAATCGACACAAAAGAAGCCGAAAAGATTGGACTTGTCAACAAAGTTGTAAAACCAGACGAGTTGATGTCAACAGCAACATACATGGCTGGAACTTTAGCAACAAAAGCCCCAATAGCAATACGCCTAGCGAAGAAAATACTTGCAAAATCAATGGAAATCGGCATGGACGAAGGAAACAAAATGATGGTTGAAGGCGGCATAGTATGCGCAAAATCTGAGGACATCATTGAGGGCGTTTCTGCATTCTTTGAAAAAAGGACTCCGAAATTCAAAGGAAAGTAAGAATAACTATTACCTTTTCCTCTTCTTTTTTAATCTCTTGAATAGTAAATTAGCTAAGAACATATGGTTTTTATTTTGCCTCACACTATTCTAAAAACATGGAAATACCATGCGATATTCAAGATTTATGCAAAAACCCTACAGCGATATTGAGTAAATATAAAGACTCTGGAGTTAAAGTAATCGGGTATACATGCAGCTATGTTCCTGAAGAATTGATAATTTCAGCTGGACTGCAACCTTATAGAGTGCCCAACATTGGAGCAAACGTGAGTGCCCTAACACCAAGCTTTGTTTGTCCCTTTGCAAGCGCTATCTTAGAAAACATTCTCAGATTTGAAGAATTTTTCGGCGGATTTGTACTGGCTCATACTTGCGATCCCATGTGGAGACTCTACGACATATTGAAGAAAAAAATCACCAAGCCTTTATTACTCTTAAGAGTACCACATAACACAGACAACGAGTTATCAATCGATTTTTTCAAGATGGAGCTGATGAGATTAAAAAAATTCTTAGAGGAAAACTTTGAGGCAAAAATTGATGAGAAAGTATTGTCTAACTCAATAGGATTATGCAATGAAACTAGAAGCTTACTCAAGGGCATTTACATGTTAAACAGCGATGGCAAATACAAGATGAATGCATCTGATCGTTTTCAATTTGCTCTCGCAGGCATGTGGATGCCAAAACTAGAATATAATGCACAGATCAAGGCGTTGAGTTTCAATAATAGCGAAAATTATGACGGTGTGCGGTTGCATTTAAATGGAACAGCCATCTACGATCTCAATTTGATTAAGACGATAGAAGAGTCTGGCGGATTTGTGGCATCTGATGATTTATGCACTGGGTCAAGGTATTTTTGGAGCAACGTTGAAGAATCCCATGATCCTATTTCAGCGTTAGCTCACAGATACCTTAGAAGAACCCCATGCCCATCCAATGGTCCCCTCGAAGAAAGGCTTGAGTACATAGATTTCATGATCAAGAAGTTCAAAGCGCAAGGCGTAATGACATTCGCCGAAAGGTTCTGTGACCCAATTTTATACGATAGTGTACACATAAGAAACATGCTCAACAAAAATGGAACCCCCACAATAGTCATAGACTATGAAAACCCAGCACAAGAGATCGGCAGGATCAAAAATAGAGTGGAAGCTTTCATCGAATCTATAGGTGGTTAAGATGAGTTCACCAAAAGAAAAAAGTAGTATTCTTCAAGCAACAAAGAAGATAACTGAGCTTATTTTGGAATATTTTGCAAAGGCTTGGGATGAGAAAGGTCAAGGTAAGCCAATTGCTTGGGTGACCGTATTCACACCTATAGAACTGCTGCGCGCTCTAGATATTTATCCAATAGCTCCTGAACACTTTGGTGCAATGTGCAGTGCCCGCAACTTAATAATGAACTATCTTGAAGAAGCGGAAAAAGAGGGTTATTCCCAGAACTTATGCTCCTACAGTAGATGTAGCCTAGGCTATGCTCTCAGTGGAATGAGCGGACTCATGCCACCTCCCGACTTTCTTGTAACCTTCAGAAATTCGTGCGACGTTTATGTTAAATGGTGGCAAAGTCTTCACAATCATATTGACACGCCATTATTTGTGGGTGAAACTCCATACGTCTTAACTGAAGATGATTTAGACAATTATGTTCTGGATTACGTTGTCAAACAGCTAGAGCAGCTGATAAAGATGGCTGAAGAAAAATTTGGACTAAAATTTGATGAGGAAAGATTTGTGAATACCGTGAGGCTCTCGGATAAGGCGAGTGAGCTGTGGCTTGAAACTTTAAAACTTAGAAGAACTAAACCATGCCCGCTCGGCGGCAGAGATTCTGCCTCAGACATTTTTCCTCTCGTGGTTATGCAGGGAACAAAGGAAGCCGTCAAATTTTACGAAGAGCTTCTCGGAGAAGTTAAGGAAAAAGTCGGCAAAAAAGAGGGAACAATAAAGAATGAGAGGTTTAGATTACTGTTTGATGGAATATGGCTTTGGTATGCGTTTGATCTAATAAAATACTTTGAGGATAGAGGAGCAGCTTTTGTTTATGAGCCTTACAGCGAAGCGTGGGCTTCTAGGCTTGACGCGTCGAAACCATTGGAAAGCGTAGCCAGAAAAATTTTATCTATGGGGTTGAATATGGACATAGATTTGCGAATTGAAAGATTTTTGAAGAGTATTAAAGAGTTCGAAATAGATGGGGCTGTGTTGTTTTCTAACAGAAGTTGCAAGTCATGGTCTGCTCCGCAACTGGTTACCGCTGAAACATTAGGCAAGGAGTTCAACGTTCCATACCTTCTCTTTGAGGCTGACATGGCTGATCCTAGACAGTATGCTGAAGCTCAAATCAAAAACAGAATCGACGCTTTTCTAGAGGTTTTAGATGAAAGATGATGTACGTAGGAATAGACGCAGGAGCTTCGGCAACAAAAGCGGTCTTGGTTAGCAAAGAGGGCGAAATTATTTCGTATGCTATTGTTCCTTCTGGAATTAACTTTAAAATCTCTTCTGAAGAAGCATTAAAAAAAGCGCTGGAATCCTCTGGTCAAAAGTTGAAGGATATTTTATACATTGTTTCAACGGGTTATGGAAGGACTTTAGTGAATACAAAATCAACATCTTCTGAGATAATATGTGTTTCTCGGGGCGTTTTCAAGCTTTTTCCATCAGTAAGGACAATTATAGATGTTGGCGGTCAAGACTCCAAAGCCATTAAAATCGGCGAAAACGGCAGGGTTTTGGATTTTGTCATGAACGACAAGTGTGCTGCAGGAACTGGAAGATTCCTTGAAGTCATGTCTAACATTCTTAGCAAACCAATAGAAGAGCTCAGCAAATTACACTTTAAGGCGTCAAAACCTATCAAAATAAGCAGCACCTGCACGGTCTTCGCTGAATCAGAAGTAATATCCCACATAAGTCAAGGCTCCCAAATTGAAAATGTGATAGCAGGCCTACATGAAGCGATAGCTGAAAGAATATACACAATGTCCAGTAGGGTAGGATTCGAAAAAGACGTAGCATTAACAGGGGGAGTTGCAAAAAACCAAGGCTTTGTCGACGCTTTGAGTAAGAAAATTGGGTTAGCACCTACATTGCCAAAAGAGCCTCAAATAGTATGTGCCTTCGGGGCGGCGCTTGTGGCAATCAAAAGACACGAGGAAAGCGTTTAGCTTTACTTTTGTTTGAAGAACATTCTTAAGTCATTTTTTTAACAAAGTGCACATATTTCTAAAGAAATGTGTAGGATGCGGTAAAGAAATACCTCTGGCTTCGGAAGAATATCCATACTGTAAAGCAAAACAGTCGTAAGAATGGAGCTTAATCTTAGAAAAAAGCAATTTTAACCTAGCGAATTCAAGTGCGGGGGATTAGGTTTAAACATCGGTTTAAATTCTCGGGTTTTGCTTCTTCGTGGCGACAAACATTCAGTAAGTGTTTTATGTCTATCCAGGAGA
>CAZLCE010000011.1:0-49269 GCA_964558305.1 uncultured Candidatus Bathyarchaeia archaeon | reverse complement strand
AAAAGTTCTAATAGGTTGCATTAATGGATAGGCATCATATACTCCAAAGCCTACGAACTGTGTAAAAAACAATGCCGTAGAATCAGCAAAGCAGGAGGGAAACAATCGATGATTTTTCTGAGATGGGAAGAAGCCCTCAAAGTGGAAAAGGCTGCAGAATCGCCCAGGGACCGGTTGATTGTAAGGCTTTGCATGTATGTTGGGATGCGAGCTCATGAAGTAGCTGACATGAAAATCGAGCATGTGGACCCTGTCGGTGGATGGGTCTATATTCCACACGGCCACAACAGCGGCCCAAGGTACGCTGCCATAGATCTGACAACTCTCAGACTCCTGGCTCAATATGCAGGTTCTCGTTTAAGAGGCCCTCTTCTGACGCAAGAGAATGGCAAGCCCCTAACTCGATGGATCGTTTACTATGTCATTAAAAAAGCCGGTGAAAACAGCGGTATCATCAAAGACAAGCCCATAGGCCCCCTGGTCCTTCGCCATACTTTTGCAACAACATGGCTCCACAAGAAAGGAAACATTCGCCACCTTCAAAAGCAATTAGGACACGCCCAGCTTAAGAGCACAGCCTATTATTTGGACTGGATCCCTGATGATGTCAAAACTGAGCATCAAAAACTCTTTGAAGAAACCACCAACCCGGACCCTGCTATTTGCATGATCTCACGGCACCTAGACGACATGGAGAGATTTTAAAATGACGGCAGCCAAGGAGGTGAGATCTTGAGTACTGAAGTGCCAGACGGAGCAACCCAAAGACACGCCAGGCTCATGGAACTCTTAATCTTCATCAACATAAGAGCCGGCGCCACCATAACACAGATTCAAAGCTACATGCTAGCGATCTACGGCCTCAAATTCAGAACAACCAGCGAGATGGTTCAAGAACTTACGATGGCCGGCTCCCTCAAAGTCGACGGTCACGGATTCTATCACCTAACCGACAAACAACAAGGCGCCTTCAAGAGAATGGTAGCCCAAGAACAGAAGGAAAGAGACGCCAGCATCCTGCTCAACCGAATTTCTAACATCAAAAACAACAAGACCAGAAAACAAGTCATGGACCTATATTCAAAACTTCTTAACCTTCTCCCAGAGGACGAGGAGCAGGAGCCCTAAGGAGTTGTCAGGTATGTGTACTTTTTCTTTCTTTCCTTCTTCCTTATATATAGTCCTTGCAGGGTTGCCGGAACTGGTGCATGCAAGGAAAAAGCGGAAGCATCTCAAAGACAAGGACGGAAAACTTGACGGCCATCAGAAAACGCTCGCCTACCTGGTGCGAGGTGTGTATGTGTGGGTGTGGATCCCATGAAAAGAGAGCTGGTGCATGGGTTGACCGAACCCATAGAGCTTAAGGATTGGGATTTTGCCATCATTCAAGCAGCCTTAAAACTCTACGTCAGGGACGCGAAGAGAAAAGGCAAGATTTCAAGCCTTCGCTATACCCAGCAGCTTCAAGGGAAACTCAGAAGGCATTTTGCAGCGTTGATTAAAAGGACAAAAAGAGAGCATCGCTATCTTGAATCTCTCCTAATCCATGAAAAAGACTTAACGGCCTTCCTGGAGGTGGTTTTATGAGAATAGAAATCGACAAGGGTCTTACGAAGCTTCTGGATGATGTCAAGAATAAGGAGCCGAGCATTTATGGACGCGGCCACGTGGAAACTGTCAGATTCCTCGCAAACTACTACGTACACCATAAGCCCCTTGAAAAACTGCAAGAAGACCTCGAACTGAACCTCACCCATTTCCTTGAAAACCTCAATACCAATATAGAACGCAGCCTCGAGAAAGTCTTCCCAAAAGCACTAGCCCAAGCCATTAGCAACATCTTAACCCTTTCAAAAGGATCCATTAAAGACGGAAACCCACCAGAAGAAGGATCCATAGCAGCCCACGTGCAGCTAAGGAAGGGACGCTGAAATGACACTCGAGAGCTGGACCAGGCAAGAGATCCTGGCGCCGGAGAGACGGAGAACAAACGCTAAAACTCCAGAACAATGTTTCTATTGCGGAAGACCGTTCAATTTCAGACGGCCTAGTTTTCCATATATAACTCGAGAAGGCGCCTTTGTCAAAGCATGTTTTCAATGCATCATGCACCAAAGAAGGCTCAAAGCACCTAGACTAGGCGATATCGCTACATTGATTCGTTCGCTAACAGCGGCAGGTACTCAAAAAGGCATTGTAGCAGAACTCATCATAAAACAGGCGATTCCAGATATGCCTAGAATAACCGTCAACAATGATGTTAAAAGATTGCGAAATATGGGGGCATGGAAAAATTGAGTGAATACAATAAGCATGAAAAAAGACGTCAGATAACGTTTCGCATTGGGCCGGTCGCCCAGGATAAACTCGAGCAGGTGGCAGCCCTTTTTGAAATGAAGCCTACTGAGTATGCAAAGGCGATTCTTTACCGAGACCTGGGAGTTTTCAACGAAGCCTTAGACCAGCGACGGCGCTCCTGGAGACAAAAGAAAAAGCAGCTTGAAGACGAGGAAGAGGCTTTCAGAGGAGACACTAACAACCACTTTAAAGGCTTAACGATTGAAGACTTGAAACGTGGAAAAAAGCATAAAGCGACTGACATGGAGACAGAGGCTAATATTGATTCAGAATTTGACTTTGAAACCGATGATGAAGAAGAATTCCGTCCAGGAAGAGGCTCAACACTAGACCACTAAAAATTTCTCCCTTTTTCTTTCCTATTTTCTCATAGAAACCTCAATCAGAAGTCTAACATGTTAAAGAAGGCTAATATGTTCCTCAAGTGCAATTAGAAGCTAGAGGAACAAACATGAAGCACCACATAGGCTTAACCATAGACCAAGACCTTTTAAAACAAATCGAGAAAGTCAGAGGCAGAGAAAAGCGCAGCACCTTCATGGAGCACCTTTTGAGGCTTGGATTCAAAGCCTACCTGGATAAAAAGGAACAGGAAGAACCGAAGCCATGTATAAAATAAAGCCCACGGATGACATGAAGCCATCGGAATTATTAAAACCAGCAGCCACATGCCCACAATGCGGAATCCCCATAACACGCTTAAGCCTAATCAAAGAATGGAACGCAACGCCCCACGCCAGAACAGGCGAGATCCAGGTAACTATTCATTATTGGAAATGCCCAAATTGCGGAAAGAAATTCAGAACAGCAACCAGAATATGGGTGAAACAAAAAGGCAAAGTCCACTGGGGTGCTAGGGATGGTATTTCGAAACCACGTTAATATTGCTGCATTCCATGTTTTTGCATTTTCTAAGTCACCGCTTCATGAAAACATCCATAGTTTCCGAGCTGTTCGGAATTCCGAACAACCTCTTTTTCCATAAAACCAAAACAATCATTCTATAGGGCGCTGAACTGGATCCATCAAAAAAAGCCTTTTCGTTAAATCGAGCAGTCGGAAAATCGGATATCTCAAACATCATGACCCTTAAAGGGTAAACATTGCTTATGGGTTATATTACGTACGTAGTAAAGGGAATTGAAAGACAAACCAGAGGGGGAAGGGGTTTGAAAAACCTAGGGGGGTCTATCATTATTGGCATTTGGGAGCTCCTAAAAATGACGTTTTTCAAGGATGCCTCTGTTGTAGAAAGAATGAATCCTTGACACTATATATAAGGGGGGTAGGGCTCCTTCTGTCACCATTGTCGTCATAGTTTACGAGTTTGAGCTCGTAACATAGGGCGAGATATTCCTTCATAACATTCTGAGCTATACATTCAGAGGCATGAAAGTAGAAAAAAGGGAAGAAGAATCGACATCATGTTACGGTCACTCCCGGCAGTCTTTGCATAGCATTTTTCCTTCAGCATCTTCAAATATTCTGCCACATCTATGACAGATTCCAGCATCGAGGCCTAGTTTGGACAGTTTAATGGCGAGAGCTACTTTCACCAAGAAAAGGTTTCGTTCTGCCATGTTTTCTCCATCCTCAAAGGGACGTCTGTTCTAGAAGATTCTTCTATATAGGGTTAACCTCAAATTCAGAAAAAGGCATGCTGACGCCTGGTTAGTTGGAGATTGGAAACCCTAAAAAGGGTTCCAGGCGTCAACCGAGTTTCAGATTTAAGTTTTAAATACGAAAACCATCCATAAGACAGCATGTTGGAGATTTGGAATATGAAAGAAAAACAACTTTTGAGAGCGAACAGAATTTCCACAGAACCGCCGTATGGTGTGTCGCCTATTCCATCGCCGCCTGTTTCATTTTGTTTGGATCCACTGTACAGATCCGTTCCGTTGTAGTCGCACCAGTAATTTCCGCCAGAAGGATAGCCATCATCCCAAGTGTTGTTGTAATGCCACCAGAGAGAACAAATTGCTTGCCATTTGATGTCATTGATGAAGTTGTTATAGAAAAATCGGTTGTAATCGGATTCCCAAAGGATTACACCATAATTCCTGTTATTTGTAATGTTGTTTCCGAATATGATGTTGTTTGAGGATTCTCTGAGTTCAATGCCCTCATCGTTGCCCTCAACATTGTTTCCAAATATTGTGTTGTTCGAAGAAGCTTGAAGACTTATGCCACATGCATAGTTTTGAGCAATATTGTTCTCTGCAACCGTGTTGTTCTCAGACTGGTAGATTGAGATGCCAGATTCGCCATTCATTATCAAGTTGCCCATCAAGCTAATAAATGAAGAATGCGTTAGGTCTATTCCTCCGCCTGTTATCGTGTTATTCACTATTGAGGAATTTAGGGTGAAGGCAGCAAGTAATTCGTTGTTTTCCATAGAGAAATTTTCTACTGTAATGTTGTGGCAATTTACAAGGGCAAGATAGCCGGTATTATTGAAAGTTGACGGATTTGCACTTAGGTTAGCGCAGTTGATTAGATAACGCATAACCTTTCCGTCAACAGTGTTTGATACGTCTATGTCTTGTGTAAAATCATCGAGAGATTCACCATCAACTTTAAAGTTAACTCGATTATCGATCAAAGTATTTTCTCCGAGTTTATTGTTTGGTGAATTAACAAGTGAAATACCCACCCATTGATTGTTCGTTATGTTATTGCTTTGTAAAGTGTTGTTCAGCGAGTTAATGATGTCTATGCCTCTCGAGTTATTTTCGAAGGTATTATTTCTTATAGTCAAGTTTTCACTCTCAACTAAAAGGAGACCGTTGATGTTTTTTGTCAAGTTTAGATTCTCCACTGTGATGTTCGTGCAGTTAACTAGTGCAAGATAGCCTATGATCAGAAAATTATCGGGGTTAATGAATAAATCGCTTTGATTTGTCAAGTAGTAAATAGGCTTTCCATTTATGAAATTCGACGTGTCTATGCTATGGTTGAAGTAAGATCCTAAAATTCCGAAATTATACGCGTTTTCGCCTATTGTGTTATTTGCCATGGTGTTCTCAGAAGATTCAAAGAATAGAATTCCCTCAAAATTATTGTTTATTATGGTATTATTGATGAAATTGTTGTTATTTGAGGCATCGGCAACAATGCCGCCAGAGTTATTGGTTATTATGTTCTTTTCAACATAGGCAGTTGCGTTAGAAAGAATGTAAATGCCCCAAGCGTTACTGCCTTGAATGGTGAAATTACATATTCTGACGCCCTTTGCGTTTTCTCCATAAACATAGACTGCTGGACTAAAGGTGGCATTGGATTGGCCGCCGTCAATAATCGTTGTTTCTGGTTTTTCTCCGATCAGTGAGACAGTCTTGTTAATGAAGATGTTTTCATAATATGTTCCACCGCGTACCTGTACGACATCCGTTAGATTCGCGGCGTCTATTGCTCCTTGTATGGTTGTGTAATTGTCTGGAACCCAGATGATGTTGGAACTTTCGCTTAACAAGTAATGTTCGCTTTTTGCCAAGATATCTAAATCAGTGTTAGCTAGGGCACCATATGAAACTATAAACAATAGTGCCATTATGGTTAGTACACGTAATCTTTTCATTTTATTTTCCAACTACATGTGTTTTTGCTCTGGCTAGATTTAGCATTTATGGAATAATTTCACTCATTGTTTTGAACACAACATTGCTCAAAGTGAATTTGAATAAATCTAAAAGCGAGAGCCTAAATACTTGAAATTAGTCTTCTATTGCTTCTACAACCTTTCCAATTTTAACAGTTTTTTGCTCTCTTTTCTTTAGGTTTCGGAGGACAACTGCTCCTTCTTTAAGCTCTCTTTCTCCAACTATTATCGCATAATCCATTCTTCTTCTATCCGCGTCTTCCAAAGCCTTGGTCACTTTTCGCCCCATAACCTCAACTTCAACTTGTATATCTGCATCTCTGAGCATACGTGAAATCTTTAACGCTTCACCCTTCAACTCCTCTTTAACAGGAATAATCATAGCCATTGTTTCTTTCCTAGCTTCCATTTTGGCTTTCTGCATTTGCATTGCCAACATTATCCTATCTATTCCATGTGCAACACCCACGGCTGGTGTCGGCTCTCCCCCGAATAATTCAATAAGTCTGTCATATCTTCCACCGCCGCCTAGCGCTATGTCCAATTCTGGAACGGTCGGTTCAAAAATCATTCCAGTGTAATACTCAAGACCTCGTGCAAAACCAGCCTCCACGGTCATGTCAACTTCGCAGCCACTTTCCAAAACCAACTTCAAAATCTCGTAAAGGTTTTCTGCAGCACCCACAGCTTTTTCATAATCTTCAACGCACTCTTTAACTTCTTCCACAATTTCAAGAACCCTACTGCCTTTTAGTTTCATCAGATTTTTGATAACAGCCAAGCATTTTTTGGAAGCTCCTGAAGTCTCAACAAGCCTAAGTGCATCTTCATACTGTTTTTTGTCCATTAATTGCAGAATTCCGTTTTGTGTTCTATCATCCAATTTCTCCTCACTTAATATTCCCCTCAGAACTCCAACATGTCCAACTTTGAAGGAGCATATCTTTAATCCAGCCATCCTCATTAAACTGTTTGTTAGCATTAATATTTCAGCGTCTGCTTCAGGCTTGTCTGAACCCATCAATTCATAGTTTGACTGCCAAAACTCTCTATAACGTCCTTTCTGTGGCTCATCATAACGGTAAATGTTGCCAACACAAAAAAGTCTAAAAGGTTTCGGCTCATTCCTCAAAGTTGTCGCAACAAGCCTAGCCACAGAAGCCGTAAACTCAGGTCGCAAAGCAACATCACGTCCACCCAAATCTTTGAAAACAAACATGCGCGACCGAACTTCATCGCCAGCCTTCGCCGACAAAAGTTCGTACGATTCTACAACAGGCGTCATAATCTCCTTATATCCATAAAGTTCAGCAACTCGCCTAGCCTTGCCTTCGATATACCTCATCATTTTTGCTTCTTCAGGCAGAAAATCTCTCATGCCGCGCACGGTTTTGAAAGTTGCCATTCTTGGATTCTCCATTATTTAAATGTTAATTGCGAAACTGAATAGTAAACAGTTTCTCCCCTACGATTCATTACAGCCAAAATCAATTCTTTCTTTAGGCTTTGACAATGCTTTAAGGCGTTTGTTAAGTCTTCAAGCGAAATTGGTTTTCCCTCTTGCACGCTTAAAATTAGGTATTTTGCAGTGTCCTTACCATAATCGCCTCTTTCATAAATCCTAAAATCAACGCCTAAACCGAAACCTTCTCGAACAACATACCCGCGGCTTCTTAAATCGCGGTAAGTCAAATATTTAGCCCAAGCGTTTTCATCCGCACGTTCGGAGCATTGCAGAAGCATTTGGAAATCAACTTTTCCGCCTTTTTCATCTTCAACTTCCAGCATTCCCTTATCTAAAAGGTAGAGGGCTTCATAAAAAGTGAGTAAAAGTTCATTGTTTTCGATTACGCCGTATCCTCTTGAAGAAAACTCGTCAACATTCTGCTTTTTAGAAATTCTAACACCATTTTTGGCAAGCAAACCTTTAATCTTAAATTCTGAAATGCCAGACGCGTTGATTTTACTCTCACTCATTCAATCATCAACCAACGTAAAGCCGTACATTTACTTATAGTTATCAAGCTTTAAACTTAACAAAATCCTCCTTATATAAAATGCCGCTTTCACAAATTATAGCCGTCACATATTTCAGTGGAGTTATGTCAAAAGCCGGGTTCAGAACATCTACGCTTTCTGGGGCAATTCGTTGCGAACCTATGTGCGTGACTTCTTCGGGTTTTCTCTCCTCAATAGTAATGTTTGCCGATTTACGTGTTAGGTCAAAGGTGGATTTTGGAGATGCAACATAAAAAGGGATCTTATGTTCTTTCGCTAAAACTGCGATGGTGAATGTTCCAATTTTGTTGATAACAGCGTCCTGAACTATTCTGTCAGCCCCAACTATGACTTTGTCAACGAGCCGCTTATACATGACGTAGCCAACCATGTTATCGGTAATCAAAGTAACTGGTATACCATCCCGTTTAAGCTCGTAAGCTGTCAACTTTGCTCCCTGCAATTTAGGACGAGTTTCGGTGGCAATAACCCTAATTTTTTTCTCCCGCTCCCAAGCGGCTCTTATCACACCTAAGGCAGTGCCATACTCCACAGTAGCCAAGGCTCCAGCGTTACAATGCGTTAAAATAACATCCCCATCGGATATGAGCTCAGCGCCATTTTTCCCAATTAGACGGTTTGCCTCAGCATCCTCATCAGCTATTCGTTTTGCCTCTTCAACAACAGATGCAGCTAGTTCTCCTGCGCTTCCAGAAAAGACCTTTGCCTTGCCTAGAATTCTATCTATTGCCCAAAAAAGGTTAACAGCAGTCGGACGTGTTCGTCTTAAAATTTCTGCTGCCTTTCCCAACTCGTTAATCAATTCGTCTCTTTCTTTTGCCTTTGAATGATAAGCCACCAAAGCCAATGCGTAGGCTGCAGCAGCGCCCAAAAGAGGAGCTCCCCTTATTTTCATGCTTTTTATCGCTTCAGCAATATCCTCGCTGTTTTTCATTTCCAAAAATACTGTCTCGTGTGGAAGCCTCATCTGATCTATCGTTATGACTGTTCCATCACGCCATTCTATTGTTCGCACATGTAAGCCTCAATAAAACGTTTATGCCACATCAGTATAAAATTTTATAGAAAAACGGGAAAAACATGAAACAAGAAAGCCTAACAGCTCTCATTGAGAACTATGGTCAGAGATACTCTGAAACTTTAGGCATAAATCTCTCAGAAGGGAGAGAAGCTGAAATTTTCAAATGGTTTTTGGCATCTATATTGTTCGGCGCACCTATAACAGAAGCCGCTGTCATTAAAACCTTCAAGTGCGTTCAGAAGTACAATGTTTTAACGCCTAAACAAATTCTCGACAAAGGATGGGATGGACTGGTTAGAATCCTAGATGAAGGCAGCTACACGCGTTACGATTTTAAAACAGCAGACAAACTACTTGAAGCCATGCAAAACCTTATGGAAAAGTACAATGGAAGCCTAACTTTTCTCTACAATAAGGCTTCCGACACGCATGATTTGGAAAAGAGGTTAAAAGATTTAGCAAAAGGCATTGGCGACATAACAGTAAGCATTTTCCTCAGAGAGCTACGCGAAATTTGGAAAAAAGCCGATCCAGACCCTACAGACCTAGTTGTGCTTGCTGCCAAAAACCTTGGAATAATAAAGACAGAGGCCGCTGAAAATACTTTGACACAGTTAAAAAAGTTCTGGTCAGGAAATAAGGTTTCGGGAAAATCGTTCATTAATTTTGAAACAGCCTTACTCCGATTGGGTAAAGATTTTTGCAGGAAGAGAAAATGTGTTGATTGCCCATTTAAAGATGAGTGCTTAATTCGTAAGGTGCCTTCACATAAGTGATGACTTCTACAGGGCATTCGCCAGAAAGCTTCAGCTTCTTCTTCCAATCTTCTCCAACAGCTATAATCGAAAAGAATCCTGAAATTTCAGCCTTCGCTTTCCGAACTAAATTAACCAACGCGGCTTGTGTTTCTCCAGTTTTAATCATGTCATCAACTATTAAGACACTGTCTCGCTTTTTGATCGCGTCTTTGGGAATGTATAGCGTCATGGTTACTCCTGAATCTCTGCCTAACACGTAGGTTTCTTCCAAAAAAGTCTTGACTCCAACTTCTTTGCCTCTCTTTGCGATTATGAGGTTAACTCCAAGGGCGTTTGCAACCATGGTTGCCAATGGGATTCCGTCAACTGCCGCTGTCAAAACTTTTGTTACTCTTTTTCCAGCGAAATTCGCGAGTGCATGATTGGCTGCTTGTTGAAGAATGTTAAAATCACCTATAATATCGGTATTGTCAAAATAGCCTTCTTCATCAAATTTTATTCTGCTTCGAAGTTCTGTCTCCAATCCAACAAGTTTTGTTAAAACTTTCCAAAGCTGTTTCGCCCTTGCGGTGTTGGGCAGAACGTGTCCTTTTGCATATCTGCTCAGAACAGTTACGGGCAGACCGGTTTTGGAGGCTAATTCGCGGTATGTAATGTTTCTCTTATATTTCGCGGTTCTGAGTAACTCGATAGTCATTAGGCGAAGTTTTAGCTCGTCTGCATGTGTGCTCATAATTATCCCTTATACACTGACTAGTTAAATATTAAATTGCTCACCTTTCATTATTGCATTACTAAATGCTACTAAACTGGTTATAAGTTTTTGTGTCATTCTTGGGATGGTCTCTCTAACGTTGCCTTAAACATCTGCGAGTTTCTTTTATGAGCTACTAGTGCTGCGACATGACTAATAGGGTGCTAAGCTTATCTGGCTTCTGTTAAGTATTTAAAATTCAAAGGTTTCAAGAGTTCTTTTCCGCACAGATTTACGAGAACAGATTCAACATTGTCTGTGTATTCAGCTAGTTCAAGTCTATAGTTACGCATGAAGTCATCGTAATCCGAATAAGTCTTGTGAAATGAAATCATAAACGAGTCTGCTCCTATTCCACGGCAGGCGCCAGCCATAACGATATTAGGCTGACTCATCAACCATTCCAACCCTTTCTTTTGAACAGTTGCGTATTTTTCTTTAGATGCGATAATTGGTTTAATCTTGACAAACGTCATTGCAAATAGGCTGTATCCAAGTTTTTCCCATTTTGGAATTGCAGTATATCCGTCTATTAGTTCCTTTTCAAGTTTCGCTCTTCTTCTTGTAATAGTGGGTTGAGACATACCTAAAACTTTGGCTAATGTCCTATCGCTTCTTCTAGCATCTTTCATCAGTTCAAACAAGAGTTTGTAATCAATAACATTAAGGTCCTTCATTCCGCATCATATAATAAGTGTCGCATATCCCAGTTTTTATGATTTGTGGAAGAGCACGCTTACATTCTTAATAATCTATGATTCACAAGAATTTACGACAATTGGATCTTTGAAATTTTAATAGTGATTTTAGTTCTGCTATAGCTTCGTATGCTCAGGCAGTTGTACTCGCTCTTGTTATTCATAATCTCCGTTCACAAACTGAACAAGATGGCGGGTCCGCTGGGATTTGAACCCAGGACTTTCAGCTTTCTTCAACACTCGATCTTAGAAGGCTGACGCGCTTTTTGGCTTAAGCTTTATCCAAGCTGCGCCACGGACCCGTAAGATTTGATATAAAAAGTGTGAAATATAGTTTTATCTATCGATATTTGATTTTGCGTAAATCACCAGTAGAATGTTTCGCTACTGTAAGAATATTCCTTAAACTTTTTAAGCACCGATTAATCTTTAAATCATTTGAGGGAGAGCGAAGGTGCCTGAGATTCCAGGGAATGGCATTCCCATCCCCTTAGCAAACTATATCCACCTCATAAGAAACCGTAGATCACCATACTATGATGTTGTCAGTTTTCTCTTAAGAGAAATGGAAATGCACTACAATAAAGCAGGGCAAAATTCGGAGACCGTTTACACGGTTAACCCTCGAATTTTGCAAGAAGAGATAGAAAAGAGAGTTAGAAATGAGAAGTTGACTACAGTGAACGTCTGTCGCACAATTTTAGCTCTGTTGTATGGGAGTAAGCTTTCTGAAGAGGAAGACTTCTATATTACGACAACCAGCAGTGGCCGAAGAAACTACCAAATTAAGGTTAATAACCGCACGCTAAATTCACTGTCAAGATTCTTGTGATCTATCTTTATTCCACGTATATTGCTGGTCGGCAAGGCATAGACATTACAGCTTTTCGCGTAGGATCGTAACGTTCTTTATAATCTTCGCTGTAAACTTCAATTTGAGCCTTGAACCTCTCTTTCAGAAAATCTTTTACGTCTTCGATTACTTCTTTTTCATTAACAGCTTGAATTTTCAAGATATTCTCTATTCTACTTTCGGGTGTTTTGCTTACTTCTGTCACTATTTTTGAAGCGAATTTCGCGACTTCCTTAAGCTTTTCTTTTAAATCCTCTTGTTTGCTTATTTCTTTCATAAGTTCGTTCAGCTTCATTTCTTCATGCTTAAATTTCTCTAACGCTTTAAGGTAGACTTTCCATTTCCATGATGCTGCTGTGTAATAGCATATTTTCTTCGGTTTCATGCCGGTTGCTTTTATGATGTTCAGCGTGTCTTCCATGATACTCATGATTAGGGCTTCGTTTTCCTCTGCTTTAATGTCAACCTTTGATTCATCTGGTGTAGGCCAAGAGCTAAGACAGACAAAGTCTTTTTCACCCATCATTTCCCATAGTTCCTCACATGTGTAAGGGGCTATTGGAGCTAACATTCGTATTTGGGCGTCTGTGACTTCGTTAAACATGTAGGCTATTACGTCTTTTCTCTTCGCTTTTTCTTTCTGGTCAGTTATACGTTTTTGATACCACTGGAAGTCTTGATCTAACTCGTGCAGGATGCTGTGAATGGCCTTACGTACGGCTAATTTGTCCATGGCTTCTGTGGCCTTTCTAATGTACTCCTGTAGTCGGCTCAGCATCCACTTGTCTATTGTTGTCAACGATTTTTCTGAAAGCTTTCTTTTTCGTGGAGTTTTTGCGATTTCAGTGACGAATCTGTAAAGACGTTCAAGTCTGTCGTTCATTGATTTGGCTATTGCTGGGCTGAATTCGGCGTCCTGCAAAAGTTCAGCCGTTGCCAAGACGCTTAATCGCAAGGGGTCTGCTCCAAACATTTTTAAGGCTTCTCGTAGGGGAATTATGTTTCCGAAGGATTTGCTCATTTTTACGCCTTTCATCATTACGCTGCCGTTAGTGACAATTTGAAGCGGCCACATTTGTTCTGAGAATATTGCTGTATGATTGAATATCATGAATGTTAAGTGATTAGGAACCAAATCGCGTCCTGAGTGTCGACTGTCTAATGGATAAAAGTATAGGAATTCATTGCGCATCTTTTCCAGTACGTTAGCATCTAAATTGACTTTTTTCGCTATTTCAGCAGCATTTCCAATTCCCAGAAAGATGTAGTCAAAGACTTCTTCTGTTAGCTGGTTTGGCTGTATCTTATATTCTTTTATGTGTTTGATTATGGTGTAGTAAGCCATGTAAATTGTGGAGTCGGAAAGTGATTCGATTATCCATTCTGGATCCCAAGGAAGTTTAGTGCCCATGCCAGATTTTCTGGCGCATGCTTTTTCATGCAACCAATCTATGACGTAGTTAAATTCCGCACGCAATTCTTCTGGTAATATTTCCATTTTGTCCAGATTTTTGTGAGCTAGTGCTTTCCATTCTGGATTTCCATAATCGATGAACCATTGGTCTTCGAAGATTTTCACGACGCATTCTGTTCCGCAACGGCAGAGGACTGGTCTGTTGAGCATTTCGTACATTGTTGTAGCTTTGCCTTCTGAGAGTAAGTCTTGTTTAACCTTGTCCTTTGCTTCAGCCACTCTCAATCCGAAATATTTGCCTGTATTTTCCTTCATCTTGCCGCTGTGAAACTCGTGCCTATAGACTTCTTTTGTCGCATCATCCAACTTCGGGTCTGTTTGGTCTTGGATATTCATTCGTTTGACTGCGTCGCCTGCTGGAATTTCTGAGTATCCATGAACTTCGATTAAGGAGATTGGTTTGATAACGGCTACGTCTTCGGGTGTTAGTCCATATTCTTTCAGTTGTGATGGGTTTTTTCTGAGGTTTTCTAGGGCGATATAATCGTATGGGGCGTGTCCTGGAACAGACATGACGACGCCTGTTGCGTTTTTGGGGTCAACGAAGTCTGCTGGTAAAATGGGAATCTTGTTTGTTGTAATTGGGTTTTCAACGTATTTTCCTATGAATTCTTTTCCTTGAAAGTTTTCTAAAATTGTGACTTTTCGGTTTAAGTGGGCTAGTTTTTCTACGCTTTCTTGGCTGACTATCCATTTTTCGTTGTCCACTATGGCTTTTGCATATGTGGCTTTTGGGTTTAGCCAGATGTTTGTCACGCCGAATACTGTTTCTGGGCGTAGTGTTGCTGTTGGAAGAACCCAGTCTTGATGTTTGAATTTTATTAGTGTGAACTCGCCTATTTCGGGTTCCACATCTCCTTTCGTGTCATGTTGCCCAACAGGGTTTCCGTCTTTGGGGCACCAGCCTACTGGGTGGCTTCCGCGTTTTATGTATCCTGCTTTGCGTAGTTTTTGGAACTGCCATTCTATGAAACGGTTGTAATGTGGATCTATTGTGGTGAATTCGCGTCTCCAATCAATTGAATAGCCTATTTCCTTCATTCCGCCTTTGATTTCTTGGTGGAAATAACGCGCCATTGCAAGTGGGTCGGTGAATTCGCTTAGCTTTTCCTTTTGAATTTTGTAAACATTGACAAAGTCATCAATGAGGTCTTTGTCTTTGTCTGCAAGGCGTTTCGACATGGCTAAAACAGGCGTGCCAGTGTAATGAAATGCCATGGGTAAAAGCACATTGTAACCGCGCATCCGCATGTATCTTGCGTGCACATCAGCTAAAGTGTAGGTTCTTGCGTGGCCGATGTGCTGTGGAGAGTTTGGGTATGGATAGGCTACTGTTATGAAATATTTGGGTTTTGTCGGGTCTGGGTTTGCTTCGAAGATTTTTGCGTTTTCCCAGCGTTTTCGCCATTTTTCTTCGATTTGTTTTAAAAATTCCATAAAGGTTTCTGAATTGGTTTGAGGAGTATTAAAGGTTTTGTTTTCACGGACAGAGAACATTATCCCTCATACTTTGCACCTTGATTTTATCTGTGCAAAGTTGCATTAATCTTTTGCTCCCAATTTGATGGATAGAGTTGCTTTTAGGTTTCAAACGCGATGATTTGACGCCTTGTGAGACTTGTTTATCCCTCTTATGTAGGTTAAACTTCTAGCAAACTTCTGGTAACTACTAATAGGTTTTTGCAACACAGAAACTTTAAGCACATTTTATATGCGGCAATAATGTACGTAGTGTTTATCGCGCTAAATATGTAAGAGGGTTATCATGGATCATCCGAAGGCAGCTTTTTGCGGGGACTATTGCGGAAAATGTCCAAACTATCCTGACAAATGTCATGGTTGCATCCCCTCTCTTCACATGGATTGTCACTTTGTCAAATGTTGTCTGGAGAAGGGTATTGAACACTGTGGTTTTTGCAAGGATTTCCCCTGCGAAAAACTGAGCGAATTTGTTCCCGACGACCGACCTGAATGCCCACCTGGCTATCTCATTGAAAACCTACGGGTGCGCAAAGTTGTCGGAACAGGAGCTTGGGTAAAATCGCAGCAAGCCAAATGGAAAACCAATAAGGATTCTATCGTGGAGTTTTGATGTGGATGCCTTACTATGTTTATATAATTCAGTGTAAAGGCGGTAGTTTCTATACTGGATATACTAAGGACTTGGATGCGCGAATGAGGCTTCACATGAGTGGGAAAGGCGCTAGATATACGCGGATGCTTAAACCGAAGAAATTCGTCTACGTTGAAGAATTTGGCTCCAGAAAAGAAGCCATGAGAAAGGAAAAGAAAATTAAAAAACTGAGTCATCGTCAAAAACTTGAAATGATAAAGTCCAAGACCAGATTGAAGACTTATTAAGATTATTGAAGACTAATTCTAGGGGAGAAGTTTATGTCAAAGAGGAAGAGTTGGGTTGAAAAATTGAAAGACAGCAAAGGTCTGCCAAAGGTGGAAATTATTACTGACAAAATGAGCAAAAGATGGGGTACAGGCACCGTGGTTATTCCAGCGCCGATAGAAGTTAATGAAATTATGCGGAACGTGCCTGAAGGAAAACTTTTGACTATTAACGAGATTCGTGCTGCTCTTGCCAAGAAGCATGGGGCAACGATTGGCTGTCCCATAACAACTGGCATCTTTGCATGGGTTGCGGCTAATGCCGCTGAAGAACAAAGACAAAAAGGTGAAAAGAGCATTACTCCGTACTGGCGCACATTGAAAACTGGTGGAGTGATAAACGAGAAATATCCCGGCGGAGTTGAGGGCCAAAAGAAGCTTTTGGAAAAGGAAGGACACCAAGTAATTCAGAAAGGCAAAAAATACATTGTTGTAAATTATGAAAAGGCATTAGCAAGAATATAGAAGTGAAACTCTAACCTCAGGGTTTATTAAGCAGTTAAGAAAAATGTATATTGCATGCCGTGTCAAATGTATAAAGAAGAACTCCAGAGACGAAAGGCGAAAATTCAAGAATTAATTTTACAAGCCAAACTTAAGCCATTTGAAAAAGCGATTATTGAAGCAAACAAACAAGTATACTTGAAATTTCGAATTAAACAAGCAATTAAAATAATCGAGTCTGCGCATAAAATATTCAAGGACGATTTGGCAATCGCTTTTAGCGGAGGCAAAGATAGTTTAGTTTCACTACACTTAGTTCTACAGACACTTGGGAAAGATATACAAGTCATTTATAATCATACTACTGTAGAATTTCCAGAAACTGTTAAGTATGTAACATGGCTAGCTAAGGAATGGAAATTAAATCTAGTTATTGCCAAACCGGAGATACCCTTCTTTTCTATGGTTAAACAAATGGGTTGGGCTTCTCACGAGAATAGATGGTGTTGTAGAACACACAAGGATTCACCTGCACATGAAATTATGGTCAAAAAAAGAATAACTGCTGAAATTACTGGAACCACTCGCACTGAATCTGTGTACCGACGTAGTCTTCGTCCATTCATGCTTCCAAAAAGGGAACCAGCAATTATAAGAATACATCCTATTTATGATTGGAATCAATGGGAAGTATGGAAATACATCGAAGACAAAAATCTGCCTTATAATCCACTATACGATATTGGATATCAAAGAATCGGATGTTGGTGTTGCCCAATAAACGGTGTCTCACATTACAAACGGTTACGAAAAACGCATCAGAAATTATATTCCTTTCTTAGTTCTTTTCAGCCAACTCATCCGATAATAGCACGCTTGCCTGGTCAAGAAATATACGTAAATGATACTTGAAATTATTTTTCTTTCATTCTTTTTAAAATATCCTTTGCTTCTTCATAGCCCTTAGCAGAAATTTGTTCAGCAATTTTTTCTCTATCTTTTTCTCCTATGTTAGGTAATTCGAAAGCTAACGTCAATTTCAGTATTCCATTTCGGATTAGTGCCTTTATTCTAGGCGTTTCACCAGCTATCTTACAAAGAGCCGTGACAGTAGACCTTTTTATTTTTATGCCTTCTTTATTCATTAAATACATTGCATATTTTGGCCCAAATGCGTCAACTAATTGCCGCACAGATTCGGCATATTTAATGGGATCTGTCTTATTCACCTTTCTAAATTCGCTTTTGACGTAATTCAAAGTGAACTTAAGCCATTTCGTTTTCAGAAGAGCATCTAGAATATCATTGACATTCTGGTTAAGGTCTGTTGATAATACTTCAATTAACCCACTCCCAACAATTGCATGCCCAGAAATCTCCTCTAAAAACTGATCCAATGCCTCGCTCATGCCCTTTTTATTACATTCCTCAACTAATAGACGATATCTTTCATCTATAAAAGGCAGTATTTTGTTGATAACTTCACTATTCGGGCTATACATCCGTCCTTCAATATCATATGGAATAAGTGAACGTGTTAACTTTTCGCCATTTGGATAAGTTATTTTTTTTAGCGCAATTATTAGTCTGGGTTCCTCTTTTTCAATCAAAGTTCTCCCCACTTGGCCAAAACATCATTTCGATACTCTGTTAATTTCTCTGTTTCTATTACACCTATTTCTGCAGCATGATTTAATAAAGCTTCAATTGCACATCTCAACATGTGGTAGCTTAAACTATCCATCTTTTCTGCCTTTTTATATGTTGGAAACAAAGAGTTTACTATGACCATCCCTTCCCCGGGAGAGAACCAAGCCTCTTTTCGAATAGTCTCTTCTGGTCTCGGCCATACAATTAATCCTCTTCGTTTCCTTCTTTCCGCTATCGCTTTAGTTTCACCCGTTTTGTTTGAGGGAGCAATGTCTGGTAAGGTTCCGGGTTGGAGAGGAATTCCACCACCTCCGCCTGACCCAGGTTCTACTCCTCGATCGAGCTTAGAGCCTGTTTCAAGTTTTGTCGATATATCTCCCTCATATTTCGGGATTAGAATATTGCCAGATAAGGAAATCCCTGCTCTCTTAGCTAATTCTTGTAATTCGGGGAAATGTTTTAGTAAATCGTTAATCTCCAAATGGATTTGCTTTATCATTTTTTCTGGAAGTTTTTCTTCTCTTATTGCACCAATTTCTTTCATGAACTTTATCAGTTGTTTGCCAATTGCCTCGCTTAATTGTCGCCAGCGAGTAGTGACTTTCTTAATCGATGTCTTATCTCCAGCTAAATCGTCAATTAAAATGTCTGCGTGAAGATAGCCGGTAATTTTTTCATTCTTGCTACCATAAACTCCAAAAAAGTCTTTTGTGATTTTTCTGCCGTTAACAATTATCTTTATTCCTTGATCTTCTTCATTTAATCCTTCTTTTGCTAAGAAGACGTATCCAGTGACGTCTACTCCGTTAACTTTTGCTTCGAGAGGTTTCTTTTTTTCATAATCTATCTCTGAAGGAGGATTAACAACAGCAGAATTAACAGTCATAGTTAACTGTCTTTTTTTCCCATTTTTATCATTGACCTTAGCACCGCTTAGAATTGTAGGGTAAAATTTTTGCAATGTTTTCTCCACAAATTCCCGATTAAATTTTGATTTATACTCATCACCAAGTTTGATACTCACAATAGTAAAGTCTCCATCAACTGACATTTCAGGCTGTTCTCTCTTACGCTTGGGTATTCCATCGATAAGTTTCCATGATTGCGCTCCTCGAAAATTATTTTTCTGTGTCTCAATTATCACTTGATCGGCTACACACATTGAAATCTTCATTCACCATCCATAACGCCCAAGAGCGCTCCTACGTCTCTCATCGAATTTTGTAGTAGCCGCTATCTTCGTCAAGATGTTCCAAAAAACTTGTGATTCCATTCCATCTCCTAGCATCAAAATCTGTAGGAAATCCTCTTTTAGACTAAAATGAATCGAGTGGTAACATTCATCGATACAATTATCAACATTTTCAACTATGACGGCCTCTTCTATTGGAATTGAATAATGTTCTCTTATATTTTCCATCAAATGTTTCAAATCGACATCAAAATCTTCATATGTATTAGGCATTTCGAACTCGGAGTCTGATATAATTTCCCCTCCGTCTTATTATTAACTGGAAAAGGGGAATTTATTTTTTTCTAATCACATATTAGTGTTTTTTGGTTTCATTTGAAATATCTGAATTTTTAGTATTCTCTAATAACAAACGTGATCTCCTAGAGTTACCATAAGAAACAGAAAGTCTACTGTTCACATGCTAATGTCTTATTTGTTTTTTATTATTTCTCCTGCTTTCTTCATTGCGTCTGATGGTTCTTCTTCCGTCTCTGCCGCCTATGAAAAGAAGGGTGCAAGTAGTTCCATCTTCACTGAGTTTCAGCGCAGATGTAGTTTTTGTTTTGCAGTTCTAGTGGGCATCCGCCACCACAAATTTGCAGCTGTGAGCAATCCTTACATTTTGGCTCCACATACCCTCTCTTTCTTATTTGCACCGCAAGTGGATGATTCCAGATTTTCTGCCAATCCTCTTTAAGAATATTGCCAAGGCTCTCAAAATAGCTTTGGCATGGGTAAACGTCGCCATTTGGTCCGACGCACATGTTAATCATGGCGGCTGTGCATGCTTTGACACCTAAGCCTAGTTTAACAGGATCTAAGCGGCAATATTGCGTTGGCGTGTACCATAAGAACTTTAATCCGCGCTGTTCAGCTTTGTCGCGGATTTTGGGTAGAAGTTCATTTAACGTTTCAAGTGGCAAGGCGAATTCTTCGCTTATTGCGTTTGCCTTTCCCGAGTAGATTAGGCTGTTGCATCCGAAGGCTGCGACTCCAAGTTCTTTGATGAAGTTCATGGTTTCTAAAAAGTCTGCGGCATTGTGTTTGCTTAGTGTGGTATTTGTTGTCACGTAGATTTGCGTTTGAACTGCATTTTTGATTCCTGCAACAGTTTCTTTCCAGCTTCCTTTGGCTGCCGTCATTGAATCGTGGATTTTAGCCTTATGGGATTCGAGGGTTACTTGAACAAAGTCTAACCCAACTCTCTCAAGGGCTTCAACATAAGCTTTGTCTTTTAATCTTCTGCCATTTGAGACAAGCCCAGTAACCATTCCATTATTCTGTGCATAAAGCAACAACTCTGGCAGGTCTTCTCGCAGTGTTGGTTCGCCTCCAGTGAATGTTAAAATGAAA
The DNA here is from genome assembly GCA_964558305.1 of uncultured Candidatus Bathyarchaeia archaeon. Lineage (GTDB taxonomy): Archaea > Thermoproteota > Bathyarchaeia > Bathyarchaeales > Bathycorpusculaceae > CAZLCE01. The sequence goes on along the minus strand of CAZLCE010000011.1, from coordinate 28,652 downwards.
ACGCCAATTTGCTTTAGACGGTCTATGACTTCTTTCCATTGTTCTGTGTTCAGTTCAGGAGTTTCGTGTGGTCCGCCTGCATAGCAGTGGATGCAGTTGTTTTGACATTTAAAAGTGAACGCCATATCCATTCGTAATGGCGCTGTATACTGCTGCGTGAAGGGTTCCACGCTTTCTACGTTAAGAAATGATATGGGACAAACTTTCTCGGTCTGCGCTAGTGTACTGATCGCGTAAACGAGTTTTTCATAATCGCTTTTTGCAGTTTTGGAGTTTACTCTGTAAATGCGCCGAATCTTCTTTAAAATAGCATCTTCGGGCATTCCTTGCATGAAAAAGTACGCATAAGCAGTAGCTGTTTCATTAAGATAGAGAACCGTGTTAGCGTTGATGACCATAACCCCTTTTCTGTCTGGCTCTATGCGAAGCTGAAGCGCCAAACCAGCAAACTTATCCTTTCCCCTATAAGTGTAGCGACCATATGGAATTTCTGGCGGACGCAGGATTCTGCGTAAGAAACTCATGTTTTAGCCAACTCCTCCACTTGCACAGGCGCACGCGCATGACACACACGCACATGCACAAGCACATGAAGCGCATGCGCATACGCAGGTAGCTCCGCCGCGTGCTGGCTCGTTTGAAGCTTTGGCTGTTGGCATGGGGATGATTGCGTTTGCGAATTTTTCAATGTTGACAACAATGTTGTTTGCAGTGCCTTCCACTGCTGTTGCAATGTTGTTTGCGAAGTCTGTGCCAGGGATCGTCGGCGGCTTTGCTGATTGTGCGGGAGCTTCAACGTTTGGCTTGTAGGTTGGATGTGGATTATAGTGTTGATAGCCGTACCAGTACCAAAGCCAATATGGGCTTGGCTCGAACGTTCGGTCTTGGAAGATTGTTTGTGTGCGTGATTGAAAGTTTGGGTCAAGCAGCAACCATAACAGTTGTTCGTCGTAGACGTTTGAAGCCAATTCGGTCGTGCCTGCCTGTTCCACTTGGTCCCAGGCTTTTGCCACGATTTTTGTGTAATAGTCGATTGTGTCGCGTCTGCAGTATCCATGCATTTTTTCTTCGACTGTATCTCTAATTGTCATGACTGTTTCTGCCAGTTTTTCTTCGTCAAGTGTTCCATCCTCTTTTATGGCGTTTAGGAAGTCGATTTCATAATATCTCAAAGGTGTTTCGTGTGTTCCAGTTTTGTCTTGAAATTGCGGCATGATTCGCAATTTAACTGCTGGCTTTGTGGATTCAACCCATACGGCTCTTTTCTTTAATAGGCTGTAGAGGATTTCTGTGACTATTTTTGTTGGTTTCATATCGAGCAAGTAGGAGGATTCTACGGCTGTTAATCCGCGTCTTATTCCAAGGGTTTCCATGCTGATTTTGGGCATAAGATACTGTTTTTTGCTGACTGCAATTGCGCCGATGACTATTATGAATATGAAGGCGCCGAAGAAAAGGAATGGAATTACGTATGGCAGAAATCCGTCAGAGGGCTTTTTTTCTGGTGGCGGTTCATTGGTGAAATAGTTTGGCATGTACTCTTGTGGAAAAGAAACACCAACAGAATAGTTCTTCTGCTCATCTGGTGTAAGGTCATGCTTTTCCCAATAAACTGCCAAGCAACCAGTCTCATTAAAAACGTTGTTCCAATCTCTGGATGTCTTCACTGTGGTTTCATTGACTCCAGGAGGCAGAACGATTAAAACTCTGAGGTCGTTTACTGTGACTGACCACCAGCATGGTGTGAATAGCATGCCTAAGTTGCCTGGGTTGTATTTTGTGTCGTTGTATATCATGTGGTCGACATTAGTGATCAGCGTGAACCAGATGGATTGTCCTGCGTGTAAGGGCGAGTTGAGATTGACTTTAGCCTTGTAATCAGTTCCTTGGCTTGCATTGGTTGCTATGAGTGTGTTGCCGTATTGGTCTGTGGCGTTTCCTATTGTGAAGTAGCCGTTGGGTTGACCAACATTAACGAAGTTTATGTCTTCGCCTGAATCAAGTGTTAGGGTTATGTTGTAGAATAGGTCGATTGTTCCGTTTTGGTTTATCCATATTTTTACCCATTCGCGTTCTATGTGATATGTTCCAGTCCATGCTGCTGCTGAACTCGTGAGGATCATCAAAGCGAATATTGCGCTTAATGCTGCCAGCAAAGTGTGGCTTTTCACCATTTTGGTTCCTCGGCTACTTCAAACGTGTGTCCGCAATAGGGGCATGTGGCGTATGGCACTCCAGACACGATTTTGATTTGGTTAGCGTTTATGGATGCTGAACAGTTTGGGCATTTGAGTGCAACGGCTTTCATTTCTCCTGAGAATTCTACTTTTTGGATTATTGTCTTTGGTTGTCTGCTAATGTAGTAGGCTATTCCGAAGCCAACAATGAATAATAGTGCGGATACGATTAGTCTGGTTGATTCGTAAACTGAGGCTAAAGCGAATATGATACCGAAGAAAAAGAGAACTGCAACGGCAATGGCGCCTAATATGGTTATGATTTTCACAGATAAGTGCTGTGCAACATCTCACAATTTAATCTTACCCTTTTGCAATTGAAGGATTCTGACTGTTGCTCTGGTGAAACTTTAGCCCTCCTATAAATAGATTCAACTTCTGGTAAACTAGCGTGTACAGGATTTTCAAAAAATTCCGTAGGAACGCTTACCACGCTCCTAAGTCTCGCTTCTCCAATTTTCCAAAGCTCAAATTTTGGCGATATATGTAGGCTCGGTTCTCTCGCATGGCATAGCGAATTTCATGTTATGAATTTAAATAGTCATAGCTCTAAACGTTTGAGGAAATAGGTGAAGACATGCCTCTCAGAGATTTATGGTCACTTTTGGTGTAAAATCATGCAAAGTATAATTAGTCATGTTAGAAGTTGGTTTTTACCGAAAGAAGAATATTTCGGTGCGTTCATCAACAATGATACTCGTTTAGAATCATGGTTTAAGGCAGAACTAATAGTGTTGTTTAGCAGATTGAAGCAAGACCGAGTAATAGATGCTTTTGAAAGAGAACCTAACCTTTACGACCAGAATGGACAGAGACACCAAATTGATTTCTCGGTAACAATTAAGGGAATAGAAAATTACTTGGAATTGAAGGCTGTTTGCATTAGCCAATCTAAAGGGACACCACGCAATCTCAAATTTTATTTTAGAGACGATAATGTTGGTTTGATTAAAGACTTCAAAAAATTGGACATGTTGGATATTGAAAACAAATGGGTTATTGCTTTCGTTTATCCGAAACCCACACAAGAGGACTGGGATAACATCATTAGTTCTTTAGGTCAACGAAAATGCCTTACAACTTTAGACAATTATCCAAAATACTTTTTTGTTGCCTTATTTCAAGTTTGAGCCTCTTCGAAATGTTAGAAAAACGCAAAACATAATAGCAGAACCCAAAGAACTGATTAGAATTGGAGTGAAAAATGACCAAAATTCTTGGTTATGGTGAAGATGCTTTTACATTATGGAGTTTGAAACAACATACATCTAAAATCTTGGATAAATTCCAAGATAAAACCGCTATCTCAGATTGCCTCATTTTCTACCGTCCAAGTTTTGGAAGACACAGTAAAGCGAATAGCTCAGTATTTGGAGAGTTTGACGCCCTAATCGCCTCAAAAGAAAACATATACTTGATAGAGAGCAAATGGGATAATCTTACAGAATTCAATGATACTGAGTTCATTCTCAGAGAAGAACAAACACTACGACACAAAATCTTTTCATGGTATCTAACACATTGGAACAAAAAATATTCTAACAATTGGCAAGCCTTCATGAACGAACATCAAAACGACTTTAAGATTAAAAACAAGACTATCGCTCCAAAAGACAGTCTATTGGCAAAAAATCTTGAGTTTATCCTAAGCAAGTTGCAAGAACATTGCGGGAGTCTGCTATCTGAAAACAACATCAAAAATGTGTTGCTATTCTTTTTCAATGCTGAGAAATCTAAGCCACCAATAAAAACTAACAGCACTTTCAAACTAATACCTATTGACTATAACAGAGAGATTAAAGAAAATTTCGTTACATTATTTGGAGAGAATTAATCAACTGATTAAACTTCTCTGTGGAAACTTCATGAAAAGAAGTTCAAATCAAGCTCCTCTAGAGTGGATTTTCGGAGAAATCCTCCGACTATATATAGATTGAACTCTGTATTCCTTTAAGTAATTCTCACGCGTTACGGTTTTAGTTGTCTCTTCAATAATTCTTCAGCTTTTTCAACCGCTTTTGCCAGCTTTTCTACTTGTGTTCCTCCGCCTTGGGCGAAGTTGGGTTTTCCACCACCTCCACCACCTATAACTGCTGATGCCTCTCTAACTATCTCATTAGCATTCACACCTTTCTCAAGCGCAGTTTCTCCAGCCATAACCATAATCCTAGCATTTTTTCCATCCGAACCATAAAATATTGCGACTGTTGCGCCATCCCTCTTGATCATCTCATTCGCTGTTTGAACCATGCGATCAACATCAATCTCTTCCTGAAAATCACGCTTCACAAGCCTAATCCCGTTCATCTCCACCATTTCTTCTGATATCTTTCCCCCGACACCTGCACTTTCGCGTTCTGCCAATTCCTTAATCAACTTTCTTCTTTCCGCATTTGCTTCTTTCAAATCCTTAACAAGCTTTTCCGCCGTCTTATCCAACTTCTCAAGCGAAGCATTCAAAGTCTCTGCAACCTTCAAAAGCAACTGCTCATTTTTCTGCACAGCCTTCAAGGCTGGAATCCCAATAGAATACACAAGTCTTTCCACGCCGTCTTGAACCCTTTCCGAATGAATTATTTTGATAAAGCCAATTTCGCCCGTGCTTTTCAAGTGCGTTCCAGCGCACGCTTCAACATCCCAATCTCCAGTTTTCACAACCCGAATCTCTTTGCCCGGAACGGCTCCGCCCTGATAAAGCCTAAAGCCATAGCGACTTTCTGCCTCGCTTCTAGGCATCCAAGCAGTTTCCACAGGCATATTATCCAAAATTGCTTGATTTGCCAAAGTTTCTATTTTGTATATTTCCTCCAGCGTCAGCCTTCGATAATGCGAAATACCCAATCTAGAACTTTCAACGCCCTTTTGCGTTCCAAACTGCCAAACATGCTGCCCAAGCACACGTCTTGCGGCGCCGTTAACTAGGTGTGTTGCCGTATGATTTTTCATTAGGCTATAACGCTTATCCCAGTCAATAACTCCTTTGATCTTGCCACCTTCTTTCGGAAGAACAGCACTTTTCACTTTGTGAACTATTACCTTGCCGACCTTTTGAACATCGACAACCTCAACTTTCTTCCCATCAAACATGAAATAGCCATTGTCTGCTGGTTGTCCTCCACCTTCTGGATAGAAGCATGTCTTATCAAGAACAACATATTCCTTACCTATTACTTTGAGAACTTTTGCCTCAAACTCCTTCATATACTGATCTTTATAGTATAATTGTTCTGTTTCAGGGAGGCTTGTGACCTCTTTTTCAAGCCATTCTTCTGGTTTAGCTTCCTCTTCCATTGGTTTTGATGCTTGCATGTGTCTCTGTGCAATCAAACTATAGAAATTCTCTGGAATTTCCACTTTCAAGCCCTCGTTTTCCGCTGCTTGTTTAACAATTTCAGGCGGAAGCCCATGAGAATCATAAAGTTCAGTTAGAGTTTCAATCGGGATTTCTTTCAGTTTTTTGGTCTTCAGTTCGCTCGAGATTCTCTTCACCATTCCTTCGCCGCGTTTGATTGTCTCATCAAATTTTTCCTCCTCAACTGACAGCATTTCCATGATTTCATTTCGCATTTCCTTGAAATGTGGAAAATCTTTAAACCAGAAATCGATCTGCATATCTACGATATCGTAAAGCTTGTCAGGAATATCCAGCATTCTTAAAAGTCTGTAAATCCTGCGGAAGACAAGGCGCGCTAAGTATCCTGCTTGAATGTTTGATGGAACGACGCCCTCGGAAAGCATGAAGCATAAGCATTTTGTGTGATCTGCAACGGCGAAGACGTTTTCGATTGGAACTAGAAATTTGCCCAATTCCTCCGCACTAATTCCTACCAATTCTGCTTCTTTCTTTCTGTTTTCAAATCTGCTTGCAGTTTTATCCAGACTCACCAGTCCTGAAACTTCGGCTACTTTCTTCAATAATTTGCTGTCGATCTTTGTCATCCCAGCCATTTTGAAGATTTTATCAAGCAAGCCTCCGTAAACAGCATGGAAACCGCTTAACGCACCTTGAGAAAGCCACGCATAACGGTCTATGCCATAGCCTGGGTCAACAGTCCTTATTGGCAACTTGACAAACTCGTCATTTACAACTTTATACTGCATGAAAACCAAAGTGGCAACTTCCAAACCGCGAATAATAGATTCAAGGCATGGCCCAGCGTTTCCACCGCCAGACCACACTTCTTCCTTGTAAACAACCTCGTCAGACTTTACGCCCAAGTCCGTTGTAACCCATTCGTGATGATACCTTACAGTCTGATCCTTCCAATAAACCTCCTTATCTGGAAAGTTAAACGCGTGCGCTCCGCCCATCTCAAAAATAGTCAAATGTCTGCCAAAGGTTGGACCAGTGTTAGCAATGTCAACCAATCGTATGCATGGCTGAGAAATGACAAGCGGATTCGCAGGCGGCGGCGCAATTCCATTCGTCACGTAAGGTTGAAAATCGATTATACTGGCATGTGTCAAGTAAATATCGTCTCGCCATCTCGCCACAACTGGATATGGCTTTATGCGTGTATGCCCATGCTTCTCAAAAAATGACAGAAAATCTTCTCGCATCTCGCGTATACTATAGCTCTTGCTCGTTGGCGGATTGCCTATAAAAGTGTAAAAAGCACATCCTTCTGATGTTGACTCTCCACACGTTTCCTGATCTTCTTTCAGCGTCCAAAAATATTTCCCACATTTAGGACACAGCTTCCTAACGTAACCTAATTCTTTAAAGAATGGAACATTATACTCCTCAGCTGGAAACCTCTTCAATCTTTAAACGCTCCGATAACAGTATAACCATTAGATTTTCAAAGGATTATTGAGCTGCACAAATTTAAACCATTTTGCTATCCAAGTTTAAAGCCGAGCAGAAAACCGACGGCGAAGCTACCTGCAAACGGTAGAAGCGATATTAGGCCAACAAGCCACGAAAACGCTCCACCTGCAAAACCAAACAAACCAGCAACCGCGTCCCAAAGAGCCTTAAAATTTATCGTGATTATATTCTGCGTGCTTAAGTAGAGAAGTGCAATTATGGATAGACCTATCAAAAACACTATGAGCTTACTTATTTTCTTAAGGGTGTATCCGACTATGAAGCCGCCTATTCCACCTAAGCCCAACTGGTAGCCCAATGAAGGAAAAATTTCACTCATCTAAGCTTCTTCTTTTTTTACGTATGCTATCGCAAGTTTGATTTAAATGTATTTTGCCAATAAGAGTAAGTGGTATGTGGCAAAAAAGGGAGGTGAAAAACCACGGAGTTGCTAGACATTTACATATTAAACCTTGCAGTCACCCTAGGCATGTTCGTCGTGCTAATCTTCCGAGCTTGGATTGAACTGAAAAATTATCGCATGATGTGGAGGGAATTGGAATGGCGACAAACGTATCAAACCATGGGACGCATCCTCTCGGCAGAGAAAGACCTATTTTCAAAAGTAGAAGGCGGCGACGAACTATATCAAATGTTGTGCGAAATCTTCAAAGTGAACGAAAAATAAGCCTAGGGAAAATGCCAATTCCTAATAAACTCTTTAACCTTTGCGTAGTGCTTCTCTATTCCATAACGCCTAAACGGTTTAGTTAAATGCCTCTGAGACCTTGTTGAAGTTATGTAAAGACCCTTTATTATTTCACGCTTAACTTTAACCTCAACTTTCCGAAGATTCGCATATCTTGAACCACATTTATCGCATCTAAAACCTTTGTCCTTTCCCATTGACTTCAGTCGTTTGCCGCATTTTGTGCAGACGGGATTTTGATAGACAATTTTTGGTGCGAGTTTAAGCAATCGAATTTTTTCAAGATTTATCGTTAAAGGATTATTCTGCGCTGGTCTGCGGACACCGCCATAAACTTCTACATAATCCTCAACAATCAGCTTCCTTGCAGAATTGCGAAGAACGCCTGTAGGTTCATAAGCTGCACAGTCGATTTGTCCGCTTTCATCCTTAATTGAAAAAATTACATGCCGCCTTGGAATTATTCTCGGGTTTTCTGAAACCATTCCTCGAGCGATAACTGGGTTGTAGGGTTTTATTTGGTTTAGCTTGTCAACTCGTCTCAGATGGGCGTCTGTTCCTTGATTTGTGCGGAAAATCACCCATCTTTCCACAGGTTCAAGAGGCTTAACCATTTCAAATGCCTTTTTAACAATTTCAGGGCTTTCTCCTCTGATGCCGAAAAGAATAGGGTCTGGTCCTCGCGGCGTAATGATGACTCTGTCTTTTTCCAAGTCAACATTGTTAAAGGTGTATGGTGCTGTTGCCTTATCCATTTCAAAAATTGAAGCTTCGTCCACTCTTCTTTTTAAGCCATAATTTTCTGGAACACGATACGCAAGAACCTCATACGTATGATCTCTTTGAAGGGTTTCGCCAACCGCTGCCAAACCGCCGATGATTCCTCTGCCATTTTTGAAACCCACAGCCTCAGCACCAAACTTTTTTAGAAGCTTCAAAGCCTTTTTTAGGCTTACAATTCCAGTTATCGTATTCTTTGCAAAAATTTTAACTTCTTTTGGAATTTTTGCCTTCTTGAAGAAGACTATGCCGGGGTCTGTGCCTCTGAACTCCAGGTCTGCATGTTCTTCAACTGTGCTTATGACTTCTTCTTCAATCTTGTCTTCGATGTTTTCGTTGTATTGTATTCTTATGCATAGTGCTCCATTTCCTCTTGTTTTCCACGGCACGTTTGGATTTAGCCTAATTAAGTTTGGATAGTCAATAAATTCGGCTTTCAGCTTTTGCATTTTTTCTACGAGTAACGCGGCAACATATGTTGTGCATCCCTTTCTCGTTGAATCCGTATCGTCTAATCCTATGTGCATGGTTTTATTAGCCATTTATGGCAGCCCACTCTTCGCAATTAGGAATAATACTGATGGTAAAAAAGGTTATTTGGCGTTGAAATGGCGATATCTTCTGCATTTCCGTTCTTATTTTTATTCTTCCATAAATTCTAAAGTGTTGTGTGTTGAATATTAGGAAAGGCGAATTTTTGTGTTCAAAGAAGATTTGAAAGTTAATGTGATTTGAAGGTGTTGATAAACCCGAAATAGGTTCAAATATCGTTCAAACTCATTTCTCAAAAAACATTAAAAATCTTAAGAAAATTTTATGGTAGCCCGGGATAGGTTCAAATATCGGTTTAAAATATCGGCGTTAAAACACAATTCTCTGTTTTTTCTGGAAATTTTCCTCAAAATAAGCCTAAAAAGCATTTCGAATCGGTATTTAGGGAATGATAAAAATGGGAATATAGAAGAATGTTCTATCCGATTTTTGTTAGTTGTTGTTCTCTTTTTTGCATTTCTTTGTAGAGGTATTCAAACCATTCTAGTGTTTGAGGTCTTTTTAGCTGTTCTCTTCTTCCTTCCACAAGGGGCTTCATCTTTTTCCATGCGTCCAAGATAGGAATTGTAAATAGGTCATCAACCAAATCCATGCTTATCAGCTTTCTCTTGACGAGCACTCCTATACCCTCAAAGAAAACTCCCACCGAATATGACGCAGCCAAAACCTCGGCATTGGTTGCATACCGTTTAACATAATTCACATAGTCCTCAAATTCTAAACCTATCATTTTCTGATACACTTTTTGAAATTCTGTGCTTCCGAATGTCGTGTATAGTCTCATGACGATGTCAGTTTGTCTTAGCTTTGTCTGATGCCTAATCTGTAGAACATAATAAATGGCCGCAACGAAGACACTAGCGGAAGCAATCGCAATAGAAACTGTTTGTATGTCAACCATTCTTGTCACCAAAAGAGAAAATTAAGCGAAGTGCGTATTAAAACTAACAGTAGTGTTTAGCTCAGTCACGTTTAAACAGCGCACAGTTTACGTCCGTTTCTTAATAGAAAATCAAGAAAATCTTATGGTAGCCCGGGAGAGATTCGAACTCTCGTCAACGGGTCCAAAGCCCGCTATGCTTGTCCACTACACCACCGGGCTTCAATTCTAACTTTTAATTAGATGGTTTTTGATTAAAACCTTCCTCTCCCTCCGTATTTTAAGCATTATCTCTCGAGTCTTCTCAATCGCATTATTCGCCTCAGCTTTTCCAATATTGCTTAAGTTGAGAAAACTTGTTATTTGCCTGTAGCTTTTCGGATTATTCGCTTCTAGGCTTTCCAGAGAGCGCATTAGGGTCGTGTAGTCTATTTTGACCTTGTCAATTGAAGATTTTAACCAAACATAATTTTCAATAATGTCAAGAAGTATATTGCTCAAATAATGCGAAGCCTCAACAGCTTTTCCAGAATCAACCAAAAAGTTTGCACGCATCAAAGCGCCCTGTAGAAAAGCTGGATTTAAATAGTACTTCAGCTTCGTCTTAACTTTGAAATGAGAGGATTCGAGTGCTTGAAGATTCTGCATTGCAGTGGCTTTTAATTCGTCCCAAATCATCTTGAAAAGCTTCAGCTTATCTTTAACATTTGCATCATCAACTTTATTCAACATTGTTATTTCTAAGTACTCGCTAAACAACCAGTGCATCCCAAGTTTTGCCGCAGAAAACTCGAGCTTCTCCAAAAACCGACTGTTCGAAAATGGCTCCAGAGCCACATCAACCAAAACCCTCGATATGTTTTCCAAAGCAACAGTGGCAAAAAGATACGCGCTACAGAAGTCTCCCCTCGAAAAGGACGAGGTTGCACGGCTTAAATATATGTCTGACTCCACGATGTGCGCTTCAGTTCTGATATCAACCCTCTCAGGCGAAGCGTAAGACTTGGCAGTCAAAAGTTTTGTGTTGGTCAGCGACCAATCTCTGTCGTAAAGAATTTGCATCTCATACAGTTTCTGGTCTATCTCCGCTGGGATTGGACCGTGAATCCACCGTTTTGGGACGCGGTCTAAATCTATGAGCAAACCGCCAATTTCGATTCGCTCTACATACTCGTAATTGAAGTCGCCCTTGTCAAGGATAAACAGGTCAATATCGCTTGATGCTGTGGCGTCACCACGGCTCCAGCTTCCAAACAATCCTATACCGTAAACGTTTTCTGCGATCCTCATTTCTTTAACGATTTTCTCTAGGGTTCGCCGTATTTTTTCAGGAAGCGTTATCATGCCTTTTCACTTTCCCTAATATTCATAATATGTGTAAGTATTCAAAATTTGTGAGTGGAATACTCTTAAATAAACCGTAAACTTTATATATTAAAACATTTCATCAGAATAGCCACACGGAGCCGGATGTACTACTTTCTGAACCCCTAGTGGGAATATATGAGTGACGGTTCTATCGACAAATAATTGGAGCGAAAAAAATTTGAGCAAAAAGGAAAGCAGACCCCGTCAACGCTTAGTTGACAAATGCCCCGAATGCAGTAGTGCAAACCTCGTTCACGACTATGATACTGGCGAGACTGTTTGCGGCGATTGCGGATTAGTCTTATATGAGCAAATGATGGACAAAGGACCCGAATGGAGAGCCTTCACCCAAGAAGAAAAGGCGTCAAGAAGCCGCGTCGGAGTGCCAACATCATACTCCGTACATGACAAAGGTTTGTCAACAGCCATAAGCCAAGTTGACCGCGACGCCTTCGGAAGAAAACTTCCGCTTTCCACACGTTTGCAGATGTGGCGCTTGAGAAAATGGCAAATCCGCTCCAGAGTACACTCTTCGATTGATAGAAACTTGGCCCAAGCAATGGCTGAGCTTGACCGCCTTTCAGATAAGGTTTACATTCCACCGCCAATTAAAGAGAAGGCTGCAGTCATTTATCGCAAAGCCTTGGATAAGGGCTTAGTGAGAGGCAGATCTATATCAGCAATTGCTGCTGCGGCACTTTATGCTGCATGCCGTGGAAGTGGAACTCCAAGAACTCTTCGCGAAATTGCAGAAGCCAGCCTAGTCGATAAAAAAGATGTTGCCCGTTGTTATAGGCTCTTGCTCCGCGAACTTGACGTACACATGCCCATAGCTGATCCACTGACATATATTTCAAAAATAGCCGAAAGAACAGGAATTAGTGGCAAAACTCAGGGAATCGCCATACAAATTCTCCGCGAAGCAAGAATGAAGCGTGCTGCCGCTGGTAAAGACCCTATGGGTTTGGCTGCTGCAGCCCTATACATCGCTTGTCTGCAGAATAATGAAAAGAAAACGCAGAAGGACATTGCTGAGGCTGCTGGGGTCACGGAGGTTACTGTGAGAAATCGCTACAAGACTTTAAAGAAACAACTGAACCTCGAACTTCCAGACTGATTTTGGAAATTTCAGTCGCTTTTTTCGCCTTACATGCAAGTATTTCTTGTTGCGTTCTCCTTTTATTAAATGCTATCCATACTTGACCCCAAGCTTTACAGTTTCTATAGTTTTGTTTAGCTCCTTAAGATTGCCGAAGAGCAAGTTTAACCTAAAAGGGCTCGTAAACATTCTAACGGTTTCCGAGAGCAGTCTTTCTGGATCAAGATAAAACGCCTTAAAATAGTAATAAATCATTGAACTTATCTCGTCAAAAGGAATGGCTTGAGGAACAACATTAGGGACGTAAACACCCTCTTCCCAATGCTTGTCTTCATCTATGAAACCCTTTGCTACGAGCTCATTCCATAAGGCGGAGCCAATAGGCGCCCCAAGCACACTGAATGTGGGAACATCTATGTCTATCTTTTGCACAAACTTCAAGGTGTTTATGATTTCTTTTCGAGTCTCGTCAGGAGCCCCAACTATGAACGAGCCCACGATAATATCTATTCCCGCTTTCCTTGCATTACTCGCAGCCAGCTTTGATTGCTCAGGCGTTATACCTTTCCTGTAATAATCCAAGATTCTTTGATTGGCGCTCTCCATTCCAAAATACAGTATCCTACAACCCGCTTTCACCATCTCACGGAAAGTGTCGAATCCAGCGTTGTCAACTCTTGAATCACAGAACCATTCGATTTTCAGTTTTCTTTTCCTTAGCATGCAACAGAATTTCATTACACGCCGTGGGTTAAGGGTAAAATTGTCGTCGACGAAAAGGAACTGGCGGTAACCTTCGCTGTAGAGAAGTTCGAGTTCGCCTATGACGTTTTCTACTGACCTTGGCCTCCAGATTCCGCGAGCGAATTTTCGGCACGCGCAGAAAGTGCATTGGAATGGGCATCCTCGGGAAGAGACTAGGGAGGTAAATTTCTTGGTGGCTGTTTTAATTCCAAAGATTTTCGAGGAGTATTCGCATTCTGCCAAACGGCGATCTGGATAGGGAAGGGAATCGGTATTTTTAATCAAAGGCTTGTCGGGAGTAGCCACAATTTGGTCATTGCTATTTCTATAAGTTATCCCATCGATTTTCTTTAAAGAATTGTCATGTTGCAAAGATCTGGCGAGTTCTAAGCTTGTGTATTCTCCCTCGCCTCTCACAATTATGTCAACAGCATGGTATTTCTTCAGAATTCTCTCCGCGTTGAAAGTAGGATGGTAATTGCCGAATACAATGTAAATATTTGGGTTTTCTTCTTTAACAAGCTCTGCAATCTTAACAGCCTCTTTAAAGGAGTCATTTAAGACTGAAAGACCAAGAATCTCGGGGTCTTCTTTTTTTACCCAATCTACCGCTTGTTTCGTAGACAACCCTTTTGCCGCTTGGTCCAGTATGGAAACTTCAAAGCCTTCCTTTGCCAAAACCGTTGCACAGTACAGTATTCCAAGAGGAGGCCATGCACTAGAACACATTTCCAAAGCACTTTCAGAAAGCTTAGGTTGCACAAATGAAAACTTCACTACCTATCAATCTCCAAGTAAATGTTCTTGATTCTACATATGAATTTTTAGATGCGTCGTACACGCCCCGAATTCGAAATTACCAATATTCTTTTCTTAAAACGAAGAGTTAGAGTTAAAAATTTTGTGGATATATGGTCGAAAATTATGCGAGACGCAATTCAAAGCTGAGATTTGCGGTTATTGCCGCGTTTCTTCTTCAATCTCCATAACTATGGGGCCAACGTATCCGCAATCTTCACACACGTATTTTTTAGGCGTCAGCCAATAATCAAGACTGCTGGACAAACGAATTTTCGGGCTTTCACATCTTGGACAATATATTTTAGATGGCGGACGACGTTTTAGCGTTTTAAATACTTCGCGTAAGTTTTGTAGCAGTTTCATTCTGGGCTTGCACCTTTTATGCAGCGGCTATTGAAGCTCTATATTCTCCTGTGGATATCCAAGCTTTATTAGGTATTGATGCACTTTTTCGCGATGGTCTCCCTGAAGCATTATCTGACTGTTTTTCGCTGTTCCACCGGTTGCACAGAGACGCTTTAGCTTTTGAGCCAAGTCTTCCAAGTCTGTATCCTTGTCATTTATGCCATCCACTATTGTCGTTGGTTTGCCAAATTTTCTTGTTTCAAGTCTTATGCGGATTCTTTGTTGTTCTTTACCTATCTCGCCGCAGACACACAAGTCTTTAGGAAGCCCGCATGTTGGACAAACTTCAGCCATGATACTCAACTTACAATTGTCATTGCGGTATATAAGATTTTCAAATCAATCCTCTAGAAATCAACTAATATAGCTTTACTACTCTTTCAACGAGAAATCATAAGAAATTCATGGGTGGATCAGAGAAGAGGAAATGAGCTAAATTTATGTTACTACGCCCATTCTGTGCAGTTCCTCTCTGAGGCTGTCTCTAATTTGTTTCAGGCTTTGTCTTCTTTCCGTGTATTCGTCTCCGCTTATTTTATCTGCTCTAAAATCTTCGTCTAGTTTCTGCAGCTGAACATTTATCTCTGTTACTCGCGCCTTTAATTGATCAATATATGAAACTGCTTTTTCTTCTGCTATGGCTTCTGAAGGAGTTAAAGCCATTTTTATCACGCCGTCTTCAATGCGAAGTATTCTGTCAGCTGCTCTTGCAACGCTTGGATCATGCGTCACCATAATTATTGTTTTGCCAAGTTCCATCTTTATTTTAACCAAATAGTCGACAACAATTTTTGCGTTTACGGTATCCAACTCACCAGTAGGCTCATCAGCCAAAATAAGTGGGGCGTCATTTGCTAGGGCGGCTGCCATGGCTACACGTTGTTGTTCTCCGCCGCTCAGTTCTTCTGGCTTGTGGTCGGCGCGGTCTGTCAAACCGACAATGTCAAGAAGCTCTTGTACGCGTTTTATTCTTATTCCTCTAGAAGCACCAAAGGCTATCATTGGAAGCTCAACGTTCTCCGCTGCTGTCAGTGTCGAAATTAGGTTTAATGCTTGGAATATGTGACCTACCGTTTTTCTTCTGTAATCCACAAGCTGTGACGGATTTAAGGCTGTGACTAGAATGTCGCCGACATGGACGTAGCCGCCTGTAGCTTGGTCTAGTCCGCCGACTATGTTTAGTAGCGTGGTTTTTCCGCTGCCGCTTGAGCCTATGATGGAAACCATTTCGCCTTCCTTAACATCCATGCTTAACCCTCTTAAAGCTTGGACTTCAACGCTTCCCAATCGGTAGATGCGAATCAAATCCTTGACTATTACTTTCATTCCTTTCAAAGTCTCACTATCCTTTCAATCTTTGAAATGTATCTTTTTACAAGTAGGATTAGGGGGATTGTTGCTGAGGCAAAAACTAGGATTAGGCAAGTGGACAAAAGGATTATGGCGTCGAATGGAAATACCATTCGATGTGTCACAAGAGAGTAAGAGACGATTGTGGCGTTGGAGGCTGCCACGTGGCCGTGCACTACGATTAAGCCTACCACGATGCCTAGAATGGCTGCAAAAACGATTATTGCCAAGTTTTCTGCCAAAAACATTGTCACTAACTGTTTGAAGGATAGTCCGCGCGCACTCATAATGGATGCTTCTCGCTTTCGTTCTTGGAGACTGACTAGGGTTACGAGTCCTGTTGCCACAGACGCAGCTAATATGGAGAAAATTACGCCTATGCGCTGAATGTTTAAGGAGCCTGTAAGCTGCAAATTGGTTTGATAAGTTTTCAGTTCTTCTCCAACAGAGCGCACGGAGCTTACATTCGCCCTCATATCATTCCAAATTTCAGACGCAACAGACATTCCGTCAGCGCTGGATTCAAGCTTCACCAAAATTTTGACAGAAGGATACCAGTCTAGATTCAATGACTTGTAAAATCCGATGGGCACATATGACCAAAAGGCGTAGTATTGCTGAGTGACCTCTCTACCGAAAAATCCAACAATCGTCAATTTCGGCGTCAAACTTGCAATAATCAAAGTTACATTATCCCCAATCTTTTTCGCTAGGCTTTTCGCTGTGTTTAATTTCAGAATTATGGTTTGATTATTCATTTTCATTTGTTGAAAAGCTGTGGCGATGTCGTTTCCGCTGAACCATTCATTTTCGTAGTAGGCGGTTGAAAGCCACTTTTCAGGGTCAACTGCCTTAAGCTGTATTGAATAGTTTTGTCCGGGCAAGGTTCCGCTGAATGAGTATTCCAATGTTGTTGATGCTACTCCAGAAATTGCGTCTATTGCACTTGTTATTTGGGAGATGTTGTCTGTGGAGATTGGTTCAACGCTTATGTCGGCACCCACGCTGGCTTTGACTTGACGAATTATGTAATCTTGTTCGCTTGCAACTGTGCCCACTGCTTGAAAACTATAGCCTATGATTAGAGCGATTAAGAAAGCAACAGAAGCGGCTCTCGCCGGGTTTCTCTGAACGTTCCTCGTAGCTAAGGCGCCCAAATCACCCAGAAATCTTGCTGCACGGGTGACAAGTTCTTGAAATTTGAGAGAACCGCGGATGAAGATCTTTGTGAAACCCCAAAAGAAAAGTAGCGGTCCAATATTGTTCAAAACAAAGTAATCTAAACCTATCCAAATACCTAAGATAATTACAATAATTATGTTTGAAGAAGGCATTGGTCTCGTGGTGAATATTTGAAAAAGGTCTATGCCGAAAATAAACATAACTATTTTGTAGGTGCCTAAAGCGAAGGCTACCCAAGACCACCGTTGCTTGTACGGTTTGACTTCTTCCACATACATGTACTCCCTTAAGGCATCAACAGCAGCGAGCTGTGAGGCTCTTCTGGAGGGACGAAAAGTGGAGAGCAACGTTATGGCTAGGCTAAAAATTATGGCTATAATAATGACTTCTGGGCTTAGAACAGGCGTTGTTCCCAGTTCGCCACCGACTGCTGCGACAAAAAGTGGGCTTAATACGTAGCCTAAGCCTATTCCTATTAAACCGCCGATTATTCCTATCATAATGGATTCAGTCAAAAACATTCTGAAAAGCTGTCCATTCGAGAATCCCTTTGTCAATAGTAAGCCGATTTCGCGCCTTCGCAAGTTGTAGGAAACGTCTGAAACCGTGGTTCCAACATACCAAGCCACGAAAAAGACAGGGAGCGCCACGATAAGGAAGAAAAATCTCATAGTCATGCTAGTAAACTGATACATCATGAGAACCTGTTCCAAGTTGTTGCTAGCGTACATTCCATATTCCGCTACTGCCTGATACACTTGCGTAGTGATTGTACTCACAGCTTGAAGAGAAGCTGAAATGTCCCAAGGATTAATCAGTGCATCTCGGTTTACGAAGGCAAAAATTTGGGTTGTGAAAGGGTTGTAATATGAGATATCACTTGGGAGCGTATCCAAGAATTTTGCAATTGTTTCTTCCCAGTCTACAATAAACAAGTTCTCGCCATAAGTGGCGTACTGCTTTTCTTGCAAAGGTTGGATTGGCATTGGCGAATACCATATCTCTCCTGTGGCAATGTTGTATGCCTTATTGTCAAGCTCTACAAAACCCACAGCTTTAAGAGGTAAACTAATAGTCTTTTCGTTCGGATAATTCCCTGAAACCCAATATGTAAAGTTGATAACGTAGGTGCTGTTCAATTCTATTTTATCCGCGTCTTGGGAGCCTACCCAAGCATAAGTTTCATTTTCTCCAAGTAAATCAGCGCCAGATGTTACAGTTAGCCCGTCATAAACACGTGAAGTATTAGAAATTCCAGTGATTCTAAGCAAAGTGTAATTTTCGAAAGTTGTGTTTCCCCACCAATAGGCTCTGGAAATCACTTCTGCGCCAGTTACGCCATTGACGCCTAAAACCTTCGAAACTGCGCTTGTCCAAACTGTGGAGGTTCGCAAACTATAGCTTCCGATGATTATGTCGACTTCCACTCGGCTTAGTTGCTGGTTTAGAGCCGCCTTTGCAGTGGTATCAGCCCCTACATTGACGCCTGCGAAGAATGTGGAAGCCAAAGCAACCCCTAAAAGAAGAGCAGCAAACAGCCCAAAAGAACGGATAATTCTTTTTATTGCATAGGAAAGCATGGGCTGGACATCCATTCTTAATGACAAAATTCATGAAGACTTTATTTAAAGCTATGCATCAGAACACGTGAAGCGGTTTCAGAAAGAGATATAATTTTCTAACCGTAAAATAGAAGCCATGAACGATTCTTTAGGCTTTGTCAACGAAGAAAATATGAGCATGTTCACTGACTTGTACGAGTTAACTATGTGCGCAAGCTACTTTGACAACAAAAAATTGGAGCCAGTCACATTTGACTTGTTCATAAGAAGATTACCGCCAAACCGATCTTACTTCCTGTTTGCAGGTTTGGAGCAAGTAGCACTTTTCCTTGAAAAAATAAAATTCAACGAAGAGCACTTAGCTTTCTTGAAAAGGCAAGGATTTAATGAAGAATTTTTAGATTATCTTAGGGATTTCAAATTCACTGGAGAAGTTTGGTCTCTTCCAGAAGGCACAGTGGCTTTTCCAAGCGAACCTTTGATCAGAGTTACAGCGCCAATAATAGAGGCTCAGATCATAGAAACCTTCATCCTCAACACGGTTAACTTGCAGACGACAATAGCAACTAAGGCTTCAAGAGTCGTGAACGCGGCGAAAGGCAAACCCATAGTCGAGTTTGGTTTGAGAAGAGAGCATGGAACCGATGCAGGAATGAAAGTGGCAAGATGCAGCTACATAGCAGGTTGCAACGGCACTTCTAACGTCCTTGCAGGAATGAAATATGGCATTCCTGTTTTTGGAACTATGGCTCATTCTTTCGTCTTATCATTCGAAAAAGAGATAGATTCTTTCAGGGCTTTTGTTAAAACGTTTCCTGATAAATCAACGCTTTTAATAGATACATTCGATAACATAAAAGGTGCTGAAAAAGTTGTTGCAGTTGCTAAGCAACTCGAGAAAGAGGGGTTTAAACTAGGCGGAGTAAGGCTGGATAGTGGAGACTTAGTAGTCATAAGCAAAAGAGTTAGGGAACTGCTGGATAAAAATGGTTTAAAGTATGTCAAAATTTTCGCAAGTGGAGATTTGGATGAATACAAGGTAGAAGAATTGCTAAAAAAGGGCGCAAAAATTGACGCCTTTGGTGTTGGAACTAAAATGGGCACTTCCGCAGATAGACCCTATGTCGATATCATTTACAAGTTATGCGAAAAGATGAATGAAAGAGGAGAATTTTTGCCTATTATGAAGTTAAGCAAAGGCAAAGTTACTCTTCCAGGAAGAAAACAAGTCTTCAGGTTTAAGGATGATAAATGTAATTTTGTAAAGGATGTCATTGCTTTAGAAAATGAAAAAATGGGTGGGGGGCCTTTACTCCTCAAAGTGATGGAGAAAGGAAAAATAATCTGTGGTCTTCCACCGCTTGAGGACATAAGAAGAAGAGCAACAGAAAACCTTTCAAAACTGCCCACAAAATACAAAAAATTGAAAGGCGCATCCGTCTATCCTGTGGAGTTCAGTCCTCGGTTGAAAAGGATGATAAAGGAATTGACTGAAAAGTTGGAGAGGACTGAGATTTCGTAGAATATTTTGTCATTTTGAGAGTTGTATTAGAAGGTTTATGAAGCCAACTTCCATTATAGCTGCTATGAGAAATATGCCGTAGATATAAGCCAAGTCTTTCATGGATATCGTTCTGCTTAGTGTCTTCTTAATTGTCAAGTATATGCCGTATCCCTCGACAATACCTATGGGAGCACTTATCAGCAGAATTAGAGGTAAATTTTCAATGCGTATTCCGCCGTAGAGAATTGTGCTTCCCCTCAGAATACTTAATATAATAATCATGAAGGTAAAGACTATGGCAAAGGTTCCTGGATGCTCAAGCACAATGTGCGCGTATTTTTCTTTTTTGAAGAAATCCAAAACCACTAGGTTAACGTAGAACGTCATGCCTAATAAAATGAGAGAAATCACAATAATATTATGCAGAAAAAGCACTCCGACGGCTAAAAGTTGACTTTGAATATCGCTTAAATTTTTAAGAACATCGCT
Source organism: uncultured Candidatus Bathyarchaeia archaeon (assembly GCA_964558305.1). GTDB lineage: Archaea > Thermoproteota > Bathyarchaeia > Bathyarchaeales > Bathycorpusculaceae > CAZLCE01. Next base: position 8,180 of record CAZLCE010000011.1, on the reverse strand, counting down.
TGACATGCGAAAGAAAATGGTATTTTCAACAGAGGAAATTAACAAGAGAATCAGAAAAGCTAAGCCTAACAATGCTGCGCGTTTTCTTGCGTCAATCAATCACTAGAGGCTCCTACAGTATCAAGATTGCAAAGAAGAGAATGCGTTCGAGTATGTATAATATGCCAAAGATTAAGGCTAGAATTATGGTGACTACTAAGAACATGACTACTGCCAATATGCCTACCGCAATAGCGCCGAGCCATCCAGTTTCGTAAAGCCGCTTTATCAGAAGCAACCAAACGAAAATGGTGAGAAGCAAAGCAATTAGAGAGTATGGGATGAATAGGAAGAATAGTGTTGACAAGACTGTTCCAAGAAGGGAAATTATGAAGGCATCTGAAAAACGGGCACGTTTTCCGCCTACAACAACTAATCCAGCAAGATAAATAACCACAGCTAGAACAAAAAGGTTGACGAAGAACCACACTAAAGAGAAGAGTATGCGAAATTCTTCTGGAATAATTTCCCACCATGGTCCTCTATCAGCTTTGAGCAAAACTGCTTGCAACAGAATCTGAATTAGGTAAGCCTGTAACATTTCAATCACTTAATGTTGGCATTATTCTATCAAAGTGCAATAAAAATTTTGTGAATTAGATTCCTTCTCTTTTTATCTCGAAAAGCACTGTTCCCCCATCAGTGTACGGTTTTCCAGGGTCCAAGCATTGCACATAGCCCTTTTCTCCTTCTTTCTCTGCTAAGCCCAGTTGCTTGAAGCTTATTCCGTGGCTTAGGGGAACAATCATTGAAAGCATGCAGCCCAAAGCGTGAATGCAAAGGTTATCAGTTTTGTCAACAACTATCTTTGGCGATTCTATGACTATTCTTTCTCCAACCTTGAAAACTGGACAGTTTCCACGTATCTCTTTGACGGTTATAATCAAACGATATTTCTCTTCATCACGCATAGTCTTCGCCTCAATATTCTATAGATATCCATTAGCATAAAATATAAATAGTCAAAAACATGCCTCAGAATCTGCAACACCATAATATGTTTAACAAAAGAAATTCCAATATGCAACAAATCTACAAGAGCTTGATATACCCAAAAATTCTATTCTTTCATGATATCCCACCAATGATTGAACCTATTTATAGAGGGGCTAAACTTTCGCAGAGTAGCAGATGAAACCGACACAATCCAACATTTCTAGAAACGGTAAAATGGCAAACACTTAAAAGTCATTGTGAAGGGGATATTTGCTAATTGATGGAAAAGGTGTAATGACAAATGCAAAATCGCCCTGCCATCGTTGCCATTGGAAGAACAAAATTCGGAGAACACTACGAGAAGGAGCCAGAAAAACTAATTGAAGAGTCTTGGCTCATGGCTTCGCAAGAGGCAAACATAGAACGCAAAAGTTTGGAAGCCTGCTACCTTTCAGATTATTTCCTTCCAATCACAAACAAGTTTGGGCTGGAGGAAGGATTCCTTTCAGAGCTCACAGAACTTCACGTTCCAATGGAGGTAACCCGCTCATTCAGCTCAGCCCTATCAAACGCTTGCAACGCCATCCAAGCAGGAAGATACAACGTAGTCCTAGTCGGCGGAATAGAAAAAATGACAGACAGATGGGACAAAATCCGCGATGACCTAATGCTTCTAGAAGATCCATGGAGCTACTACGCAGGATGCACACCAGAAGCAAACCATGAGCTGATGCTTCGAGCCTACATCAGAAAATATGGCATAAAAGGCGAAAACCTTGAAAAACTAAACATCGCCTTAGCACAGATTTCAGTTAAAAACCATTTACACGCAACAAAAAACGAGTATGCACAACTTCAAAGAAAAATAACAGTCGAACAAGTCCTAAACGCCAGAAAAGAAGCCAGAAAACCTTTAGGGCTTTATGATTATGCACCAATTTCTGACGGTGCAGCAACCCTCATCCTCACCAGCGAAGAAACAGCCAAAAAGTTTACAGGCAAACCAATCTACATCCTCGGCTTCTCTTCCGCAACTGATTACCTAGCATTCCCAGCAAGAGAAAACCTAACACACTTCCTCGTGAGCGAAATAGCAATAAAAAACGCCCTAAAAATGGCTGGAATAAACCTATGGGACATACAAATCCTCGAACTTTACGACCAGTCGACAGCCATGGAAATGATTTCACTCGAAGATTTAGGATTCTGCAAACCTGGAAAAGCATGGACAAACATATATGACAGCTGCCAAGACTACAAGGGCTATTATGAAATTGACGGCAAGAAGATTTTCGTAAACATGGATGGCGGATTAAAAGCAGACGGAAATCCGTTAGGCGCTACAGGAGGCGCCCAAATTTTTGAAATTTTCAAACAACTAAGAGGCGAAGCTGGTGAAAGACAAGTTAAAACCGATAAAGAACTGAAGTATGGAAGCATACTTGAGCTTGAGGGCTTCGGAACTAAAGGTTATGTTTACATTTTGGGGAGAGATTAAAAATGAGCAGCGAACCGATAGAAAGAAGAGTCTCTTACCTCGGTGACAGACTGAGAGGAAGCCACTGTCAAATTTGCGGAAAAGAATACTTTGAGATAAGAGACTACTGCGGAAGCTGCGGAAGAAAAAGCTTCGGAAAAATGGTTTACACAGACCTATTCTATGAAAAAGGCAAACTCGATGTATGCACCTTCATCAATGAACCAACAAACAAATTCACAAAACTGAACAGCTACATATACGGCATAATCTCATTCCACAACGGCAAAATACGAGTTCCCGGAAGACTCACAGACAAAATAATGAAAGAAAACGAAGAAATCGAATTCTCAGCTCTCGAAGGAAGAGACGTTATTCCAAGGTTTAGAAGACGCTATTCCGTGGACAAAAGCGATGTCATCCCAACAATTTCTTTGACTTTCACCTTCGCAGACGAGTATTACCCCCACCAAGAATACATAATCACTAAACCGAACAAAGAGTATGATTCGCCAGGAATAGTAGGTTATGGAGTTTACACTTCAAGGTTTAGAATAAAGGAAGAAAACATAGAACGTTCAGTCCCATTCATCGACGAAGACGCAATCACAGCTGCTGTCGAAGCAGGAAAACTTGCATTAATCCACTCTGGAGTTGACAGTTCACTCGTTGGCAAAATTTACGCAGGCTCTGAATCAAATCCATACGCTGTTAAGCCCATAGCTTCAAAAGTTGCGCAGGTTCTGAAACTCGGCGAGGAATGTGAAGATGTGCAGGGAGTTGACGCCGTAGACACAGAATTCGCTTGTAAAGCCGCAACAAGCATGTTTAAAGATGCCGCTTCGCTGGTTAGTTATCCAAAATCAAACATTCAATACGCCATGGTTATAGGCACAGACAATTCCCAAGCAGCCCCAAGAAATTGTCCCGGCGGAGAGTTAGACCTATTCGTCGGATTCGGCGGGTGCGCCTACATTTTCGGAAAACACGATGTAATAGCCGAAATTGAAGGATGGTATTCATGCACTTCCGACACCCCAGATTTTTGGCGAAGAGACGGCGAACCATACCCAATGCATGGCGGAAGATATACTGGAGACCCAGCATACTTTAAACACATCAGAAATGCAGCAAAAAAACTGATGGAACGTCTTAATCTACAAATAGGAGACATCGACTATTTTGTCGCACACCAACCTAACGTTCAGTTCCCAGTGAAAATTGCGAAGGAACTTGGATTCAAAGAAGAACAGTATCTGCCATCGCTTCAAGTAGCAAAATTTGGAAACACCTACTCTGGCTCATCACCAGTGGGTTTGGCAGCCATTCTGGACATAGCTAAGCCTGAAGAGCGCATCTTAATCGCCAGTTACGGTTCAGGAGCAGGAAGCGACGCTTACTCACTTATAACTACAAACCAAATATTAGACAAGCGAAAACACCAAAAACTAACAGTTAAATATCAAGCAGAAAATCCCTATCTGGAACATGTGGATTACACAACGTATAGGCGACTAAAACTTGGAATGTGACAAACCCTTAATAAGCCATAGGCAACCAATTACGAGCGAGGCATAAAAAGATTGTCTACAACTGAAACGTTAAAAAACATATTCAAAGTCATATACGCGCCCGTTGAGGCATTCAAAGAAATAAACCAAAACCCAAAATACATCGGACCTATCCTGGTAATGGTTCTCTTCACAGCAGCAAACGTGGGAGTAATCTACAACATAATGTCCAAAACGTATATCGAACAGATTTTGCCGACAGCCGAACGATTGGACGAATGGACCGAAAACTCCACTTTATGGACATCAGAATCAGGAGTGGGCATCACCAAGAACAACATTGACTACATAAACGGAACCTATTATGGAAACAGAAGCATACAATTTTCAGTCGATAACAGCAAGCAAATCTCGATGCAGCTAAATAACGTAGGACCAATAAACTGCTCCGAACCAGACGGTTACAAGAGTCTGTATATAAGGATTAAATGGACGAGCCCAGAGGATAAACCCGAAAACGCAACCATTTACCTATTTTCAATAATCCCTTTAGACTACTTTTATTACAATCTAACAGAGAAAATTTCCAACGCTACAGTTAACGTTTGGAATAACTTAACAATTTCGCTTGAGCCCAAAAAATGGCTGAATAACAGTGCTAATGCAAATTGGGGCAACATCACTGGTTTAAAATTGGAACTCTTGTGGCCAAACAGCGCAAACATAACCTCGTTAGTTGACGGGTTATTCTTCGGAGGCTTTTTCAAGTCTCCTGTGGAAAACTTTAGTGCATACACGCTTAATTTTTCAATTACTTCATTGATGCAGTTCATAATTAAATGGGTTTTTCTCGGCGGAATACTTTACATAATGACCAGAGCCTTTCAAGCCAAAACAGTTTGGAAGCCTTTATTGATTTTAACGGGATTTGCCCTCATAACAATGTTTATACAAGCCATAATAAATATTGTTGCATTCTCGACTTTACCAACACTTCAATATCCTCTTGAAGTAATCGGCGGTGTCCAAGGAGAAAGTGATGCCGCGTACAGCAAAATTTTGGAGGAAACATGGCTAGTTTCTGAGATTAACAGATACGTCCAAATTGGAATATACGTTTGGACTATTGCGTTGGTCGCAGTTGCCACTCGCTTGTCAACCGAGTTTTCATGGACTAAAAGTTTTCTCATAGCTGCAGTAGCGTACTTCGCTAGTTTGATGATCGAATCCTTCATACTTGGGTGAGAAATCCAAAGCGAAGTTTGTAAGGAAACAGATATGTCAATGAATTGGTTTTTATCTGCTGAAGTAACCTTCGTTTTCGCAATAGCTATCTGCATAATTTTCGGCTTGTATCCAGCGAGAAAAGCAGCAAAGCTGAACCATGTTGAAGCTTTACGTTATGAATAGGCGCCTAGCAAGATTTATATGGTTGAAGGGCTTTTCTGCATGTAACTAGCCTCTACCAAAAGCTCAAGTGCCAAAGAAGGCGCACAAGAGTTTTATTGGCGAAAAGGCTGGTTCCGCGATAAGGACGAAAACAGAACATGCCAAGAAGGCTGCCAGAAAAAACAAAAAATGCCCCCAGAAAACCAAGAAGATTTGGAAGCCAAAGAAGGTTCCGTCCGGGCAGACCGTTTTTACCACTAAGACCCGTGAAAGAAAACCAAGAGATAGAAGTTGTTATTGATGACATTGGAAGCAGAGGCGATGGGATAGCCAGAATACAAAATTATTTAATCTTTGTTCCTAACAGCAAAATAGGCGAACGCGTTAAAGTTCGAATTCGCTCAGTAAGCGAAAAATTCGCTGTCGCGGAAAGAATAGCTTAAACAGGAGAATAAAATTGAAGATACAAGAATTGCGAAACGGAATGAAACGTGTCAGCGTTGAAGCCAAAGTAATAGAAAAAACTGATCCGCGCGAAGTTCTATCCCGATTCAAGGACGAAACATACAAAGTAGCAACTGCAATAATCTCTGATGAAACAGGAACGATAAAACTGACTTTATGGAATGAACAAATCAATCAAGTAAATGTCAACGACACAGTCAAAGTGGAAAACGGCTACGTGACAAGCTTTAAAGGAGAAACCCAGCTAAATATAGGAAAATACGGAAAACTGACAGTCGAATAAAACGCGAAAAAATGTTTCATCACGAAACAAGAGAGGTGAAGAGAATGGAAGAAAGAGGAGGCTTCGGCCAAAGAAGAGGATTCAGAGGAAGAGGTGGAGGCAGATTTCCTCCAAAACCCGTTGAAATTGGAAAGGAATACGAAGTTGACATTTCAGAAACAAGCCGCAGAGGAGAAGGCATAGCCCGAATACAAGGCTTAGTGACCTTTGTCCCAAACGCAAAGCCTGGAGACCACGTTAAAATAAGAATAACAAGGATAAGCAGAAGATTTGCAGAAGCCGAAGTCGTTAAAAAGGGAGAAACAGGAAAACAAGAAGAATAAATCAAAGAAGCTGAACAAAAATTTTGACCCCTCTTATAAATACATCTATTTCTTTTTAAAAAAGAGCCAATTTTTCTGGTCTTTGAATCTCACAAGTACGTAAACGCCTTTTACCTTGTTGCCATCAATTTCCACTATGAGTTTGTCTTCTTTTCGATCTATTAATCTGTACGTACCTTTATCCCAGATTTCCACGGTGCCAGCGCCGTATTCACCTTCTGGGATTGTGCCCTCAAAATTTGCATATTCAACAGGGTGGTCTTCCACTTGCACAGCTAATCTTCTAACACCCGTTGCAAGAGGCGGTTCTTTTGGGATTGCCCAGCTCTTTAATACGCTATCCATTTCCAAGCGCAAGTCATAATGCAAATGAGTTGCAGCATGCTTCTGAATAACATAGATATTTCCTTCATCCATTCTTAATTTACCTTCTGGTTCAGCCGTTTTTCTGAAGTTACGCTTTCTCCAATAGTTTTCTAAACCCAACGTTCTAACTCTTTCCCCTTACTCCATCTACCAGTTACTATTTTGCGAAATTAAATCTTCTTCTAAGTAAACCGTGACTGGAGAAAAAAGTGTCATTTTGGAAGTTTAGTCACTGGATTGTTTTTGGATTTTTTTCACTTCAAATCTTCAAGCATGGTCGTGAAAGTGTCGTGATGATCTTCCTCATCTTTCAAAATGTTCATGAACAATATTTCAGTAGTTTGATCCTTTTCTTTCCGTGCCTGTTCTATTATTCCCTTGTACAGGGTTATCGCGTTTTCTTCGTCTTTTATGTCGCGTTTTATCATTTCCTTAAGCGTTTTGCCCACAACTATTTCTGTTGGCTTTGTCGTGGGGATGCCGCCTAGATAGAAGAGCCTTTCAGCAATGGCTTCAGCGTGTTTCATTTCTGTGATTGCTATTTTTTCCAGTTCATCTTGTACTGCGAAGCCTTTGACTCCACTCCATTGGACGTGTTGCCACATGTACTGTATTGCGACTTGAAGCTCTCTGGCTATTCCTTTGTTCAGCATTTCCAACAATTGCTTTGACGCCATATATTTTACCTCACAATTTCATCGTCATAATTAGCATTATCTGACCTTCTTGTATTAAAATCTATTGTGAAAACGGAAAGTGTTCAAAACGTTTTAAATTGGGAGGAAGATTAGCTTTCTGTAAGGTGGCGCATCATATTTTGGATTTCGAGTATCCTAAAAATGTTCGTTTCAAATGCCAAAGATGCGCCACATGCTGTGGTGACACTAAAGATAGGGCACGGTCTATTCTTCTCCTAAAGATCGAGGCTGAACGCATATCACAAGAGACTTTGAAGGTTGTTGACGAGTTTGCTGAAAAAATTGAAGGATGCGAACCGTATGCTTACAGAATGAAAAAGACTGAGAATAAGAAATGCATGTTTCTGGAGGGCAATTTATGCACCATCTATCAGATAAGACCGCTGATCTGCGTGTTCTACCCATTTGAGCTTAAAGAAGTTAGGAATCACAGATACACTTTTGCCTATACTAGTGAATGCCCGGCAATCGGAAAAGGACCACAACTTAGAAGGGGTTATTTTGAAAAGCTTTTTAAGAAGTCTGTGAAAATGATGAAAGACCTCTGATGATAGAACGTTTCTTATCGAGTGGAATTTTGTGGAAATCTCCTAGAACAAAAATGGTTGAAGTGGTGTAGTTTCTGTGAGTGGGGTCAGGTAGGTTAGAGCCCACGTTTGAACCCACGGGTTGATGTTACTAGATTTTTGCAAA